>JAISMH010000069.1 GCA_031276855.1 Synergistaceae bacterium | reverse complement strand
CCCCCCCGGCCCCCCACCAAACCCGCGGACTTTATTCCCCACCAATCAGGTGACCCCCCGGGCGCGCCCCCCGGGCCCCCCCGGAGGGGGGGGGTGAGGACTGAACATCGGGGCTTTGCCCCGAACCCCACTCAAGGGCCTTGGCCCTTGAGAATCCCGTTTTTATTGCCGTTCCATTTTATTTTCGTTCCATCAAAATGACCGTTTCGACGTGGACCGTCTGCGGGAACATGTCGAAGGCCCGGACGGAGGTCAGGCGGTAGCCGCCCTGTCTTAAAAGTCTGGCGTCGCGCGCCAGCGTCGCGGGGTTGCAGGAGACGTACACGACGCGCGCGGGCCCGATCGCCAGAATCCGATCCAGCACGGCGCGCTCGCAGCCGGCGCGCGGCGGGTCCAGAACGACCAGATCGCACCCCGCCCCGACGTCCGCCGCAACCTCCTCGGCCCGGCCCTCCAGCACGCGGACGCTCGCCGCGCCGTTCCTTTCCAGATTGGATTTCATCAGGGCGGCCGCGGCGCTCCACTCCTCCACGGCCGTCACCTCGCCGAGGTGGGAGAGATAGAGGGTCAGAGAGCCGACGCCGCTGTAGAGCTCCAGAACGCGGCTGCCCGGCGCGAGATCCCGGACGTGCCGGTAAAGCCGAACCGCCTGGGCCGTGTTGACCTGAAAGAACGAGGACGTGTCGTAGGCGAGGGTCCAGTTGTCGAGACGCTCTTCAATCAGGCCGGTGCCCCTGAGCGCCTCGGTGCGGGGCCCCAGAATGACGTTGCCCGGCCGCGAGTTGTGGTTCAGCGTCAGGGTCGTGAGACCTTTCAGGGAACGGAGGAGCCCGGAAACGCTCTTCATGTTCCGGGCGTTCAGGCGTCCGTTGACCACGAGGGAGGCCAGCGTCTGCCCCGTGCCGCGCCCCGCCCTCAGAATCAGATGGCGCAGGGCCCCTTTGCGCGTCCGCTCGTCGTAAACGTCGAGTTCCAGAGCCGGCAGCGCGTTTTGAATGACGCCGAAGAATGCGTTCAGGGGCGCGGCGTTCACGGGACAGGACGCGATCGGCACCAGACGATGGCTCCCCGCGGCGTAAAACCCCGCCGTGGGCTTGCCTTTGATTTTGTGAACGGGGAACGAGGCCTTGCCGCGGTACCCCCATTGCTCGGGGCTGGCGTCGCATGCGATTTCCGGCATTTTGTCGGGCCCGGGCTCGGAAAAGGAAAATCCCCCGATGCGCGTCAGGGCGTCGCGGACGATGCCCGCCTTGATTTCGAGCTGGAGGCCGTAGGCCGCGTGCTGCAGCTGACAGCCTCCGCAGAGGCCGAAGACGGGGCAGGCGGGCGCGATCCTGCGGGGGTTGGGCTCCTTCACGCGGACGGCGCGCGCCAGGGAGAAGTCTTTTTTGCGCCCCGTGATCTCCGCCTCCACGACCTCCCCCGGCAGGGCCCCTTCGACGAAGACGACGGCGGAGTTTCCCTTGTCTCCGTCTCCGCGCGCGATGCCGCTGCCGTCGCTGGACAGCTTCTCTATCGTGAGTTCCAGAATCGTTCCCATGTTCGCTCCTGATTGAAAAAGGGGTTGAAAACGGGCATCGGCGGCGGGCTTTGCCTCCGGCGGTGTCCGTCTTCCGTCAGTTCGCGAAGAATTTCTCGAAGTAGCCAAAAAGGAAGATGACGGCGATCGCGGTGGGGATGACGTACGTGCAGTAGGCGCGCAAAGCCTTGGAGATCTTGGGACCCTTTCCCGCGTCGGCCTCGGCGGTGAATTTTTCCCAGCCCCAGCCCCAGCGGGTGCAGCAGAAGAGCAGATAGACGATGGCTCCCAGAGGCAGGAGGTTGTTGCTGACGATGAAATCCTCCAGATCCAACACGGTGGTGCCCTTGCCCAGAGGCGCAAAGTCCGACCAGACGTTGAAACCTGAGACGCAGGGCAGGGAGAGGATGAAAATGGAGGAGAAATTGAAGACGCCGGCCTTCCTGCGGCTCCATCCCCAGGCCTCCATGGAACTGGCGATAAGGAACTCGAAGACCGCCACCACCGTGGTCATGGCCGCGAAGCTCATGAACAGGAAGAAGAGGGTGCCCCACAGTCGTCCGTGGGGCATGTTGTTGAACATGGTCGGCAGGGTGACGAAAATCAGCCCCGGCCCCGCGCCGGCCTCGATCCCGTAGGCGAAGCAGGCGGGGAAAATGATGAATCCCGCGGAAAGGGCCACGAAGGAGTCGAGCGCCGTGACGAGCAAGGACTCCCCCAAGAGGGTCTGGTCGCGACCGATGTAGCTTCCGAATATCGCCATGCTGCCGATGCCCAGGCTCAGGGTGAAGAACGCCTGCCCCAGCGCGGCGTAGATGGTGTTCCAGACGCCGTTTTCGAGGAGCCGGTTCAAGCTGGGCTTCAAATAAAATTCGATGCCCTTTTCCGCCCCGGGCAGGGTAATCGACCGGACGGCGAGGAGGAGCAGGCTGATCAGAAGGCCGTACATCATCACCTTTGTGGCGCGTTCCACCCCTTGCTGAAGCCCTCTGGTGCAGATCAGCGACCCGATCCCCACCGCGGCGAAGAGCCAGAAAGACAGCCCCCACGGGTTCCCGAGCACCGAGCCGAAGAACGCGCCCACCTGGCCGGGCGTCAGGTCTTCCAGCCGACCCGTCAGGCTATACCACGTGTAAGCCAGCATCCAGCCCGTGACGGTGGTGTAGAACATCATTAAGATATAGTTTCCGGCCAAGCCGAAATATCCGAAGATGGACCAGGACATTCCCTTCGGCTGCAGGACTCTGAACGAACCGATGATGCTCCGCCTCGAGGCCCGCCCCACCGCGAACTCCATGACCATGACGGGCATGGCCAGGCAGACGAGAAATACGAGGTAGATCAAGACGAAGACCGCGCCTCCGTAGCGGCCGGTGAGATAGGGAAAGCGCCAGACGTTTCCCAAGCCTATGGCGCACCCCGCGGACAGAAAAATAAAACCCAACCGGCTTCCCAACGACTCCCTGTCTTTTTTCTGCATGTCCTTCATACCCTTCCGAATTTGTGGTTTGTACAGTATACCAGCCGGTGTATAATAACGTCAATTTCAACGATTCAGACCCTGAAAACGAGTGTAGCGCGAAAGCTACGGGAGGCGCATTGCTATGGGAAAAGAAATTTGTGAAAAAGGATTTGGCGAAAAAGAAATTTATCTCGCGGGCGGCTGTTTTTGGGGGGTGGAGCAGTATATGTCCCTCCTGCCCGGGATCACGGAAACGGAGGTGGGCTATGCCAACGGGCACACCGGGCGCCCGAGCTACGAGGACGTCTGCACGGGCTGCACCGGGTACGCCGAGACGGTCCGCGTCCGTTACAACGCCAACCGGGTCGGCCTGCCGTTCCTTTTGGAGCGGTTCTTCGCCGCGATAGACCCCACATCCGTGAACCGCCAGGGCGGCGACATCGGCGAACAGTACCGCACCGGCATCTACTACACGGACGAGCCGGACCGCGAAACCGCCGAAGCGTCGCTGCGCGAACTGCAAAAACGCACGGCAAAGCCGGTCGCCGTACAATGCGAACCGCTGAAGAACTTCTGGCCGGCGGAGGAATATCATCAGAAATACCTTGAAAAGAACCCGAACGGCTACTGCCATATACCCCGCGCGCTGTTCGCCGAAGCCGTGACGGAGGAGGACGAGGCGGCGCTGAAAGTTTGGCGCGCCGCTCTGCGCGAAAAACTGACTCCGCTCCAGTACGGGGTCACCCAGAACGCGGAAACGGAGCCCCCTTTCCGCAACGAATACAACGGCCTGTTCGAGCCGGGCGTATACGTCGACATCACCGACGGTACGCCGCTGTTTCTCTCGACGGACAAATTCGAGTCCGGCTGCGGCTGGCCCAGCTTTTCGCGCCCGATTTCGGATACGATCGTCGTGGAGCGCCCCGACCAATCCCTCGGAAGAGATCGCACGGAAGTACGCTCCCGCGCCGGCGGATCGCACCTCGGGCACGTGTTCTCGGACGGCCCCGGCGAGCGGGGCGGGCTTCGCTACTGCATCAACAGCGCGTCGCTGCGCTTCGTGCCGGAAGACCAAATGGAAGCGGAGGGATACGGCGCCCTTCTGGAAAAACTGCGAACGCCTCATTGAAATAGAAAGGGATGACCTTATCGATGAACTGTCAAACGCAAATGGAAGCGGCCAGAATCGGGATTATAACCCCCGAAATCGAAGCCGCCGCAAAGGAAGAATATCTCGCGCCCGAGGAGCTGCGGCTGCTGATTGCGGCGGGAAAGGCGGTTCTTCCCAAAAATATCGCGCACCGAAGCGGGCGGCCCAGGGCCATAGGAAGCGCGCTTTCGACAAAAATCAATGTCAATCTGGGTGCATCGAAGGATTGCGCCGATTTCGACATCGAGCTGGCCAAGGTGGCCGAGGCGGAAAAGTTCGGTGCGGACGCTATCATGGATTTGTCCACCTTCGGCGATACGCGGGCCTTTCGCCGTAAGCTTTCGGGCACGTGCAAAGCGGCACTGGGCAGCGTTCCGATTTATGACGCGCTTGTTTATTATGACAAGGCTTTGGAGAAAATCACCTCTGACGAGTGGCTCTCGATCGCGCAGATGCACGCCGAGGACGGCATGGATTTTATGACCATCCATTGCGGGATGAACAAGGCAACCGCCGCGCGCTTCAGGCGGAATCGCGGCAGGCTGACCAACATCGTCTCCCGAGGCGGCTCGCTGATGTTTGCGTGGATGGAAATGACAGGCAAAGAAAATCCGTTTTATGAACGCTTCGATGAATTGCTGAAGATTTGCCGACGCTATGACGTGACCCTGAGCTTGGGCGACGCCTGCCGTCCGGGCTCGACCCGCGACGCCAACGACGCGACGCAAATCGAGGAAATGATCACTCTCGGCGAGCTGACAAAAATCGCCTGGGAACAAGACGTGCAGGTAATGATAGAGGGGCCCGGGCACATGCCGCTCAATCAAATCGCGGCCAATGTGGAGCTGGAAAAAACGCTGTGCCACGGCGCGCCCTACTATGTTCTGGGACCGCTGGTAACCGACATTGCCCCGGGCTACGACCACATCACCTCCGCCATTGGGGGGACGGTCGCCGCAATGAACGGAGCGGCTTTCCTATGCTACGTCACCCCCGCCGAGCATTTGCGGCTGCCCAACGAACAGGACGTTCACGACGGAATCATCGCCGCCAAAATTGCCGCTCACGCCGCCGATATAGCCAAGGGTGTCCCCCATGCCGCCGACAGGGACGACGAAATGTCCAGGGCACGGCAGGCGGTGGACTGGGAAAAGATGTACAGCCTTGCCCTGGACCCCGAAAAAGCGCGGAAGATGCACGGGGAATCCGCACCCGAATGTGCCGACACCTGTACGATGTGCGGCAAATTCTGTGCCATGCGGAATATGAATCTGATTCTAAACGGCGAAAAGGTGATGAGCGATGACTGACATCAGCCGCTTTCCGCTTCGGCTTCTACTTCCGTGCCATCCCAGTCCAGGCGGTATTTTTTGAGGAAACGGCCCGGGTGGTAGGACAGTTTCGCCTTCCTCAGGCCCTCGCTGCCCATGTCCTCCTCGCGGTTGACCCACTGGTACGCCTGCCCCTGCCGCTCCAGAAAAAGCTTGTTCAGCGCCTGATAGATGCCCGCGTATTCGCTGCCGGCCTTCTCGAAGCGGATGTCGATCGTGTCCGGGGAGAGTTCCTCCCCTATCGTGTAGGCCGCGACCTTCCCGTTCACGGAAAGCGTCGCGCCGGTCAGAGGCAGCACGTCCCAGAACTCCAGAGCTCTGCGCACCGCCAGGTCCTCCGCGCAGAGCAGGGGGTTCTCCGCGCAGTCGCGGCGGGCGCACCATTCGCTCTGAAAGGCCAGAAGCTCCGGGAAATCCTCCGGCAGGAGAGGGCGGTACTCCCACTCGCAGTTTTCGAAGAAAGTCTTGATGTGGGCCCGCTTGGCGGCGTATTTGCCCCCTTTCAGCCCGACGAGCTCCGGCACGGAGTAGATGTACTCCCATTCGTCCCGCAGTTCGGTCAGAGTGAGCTTTGCGAGCAGGTCCCCGGGGAGGGCGCGGACCAGGGATTCGGGAACGTCCAGAAGGCGGCGGGGAAGACCGGCGCCGCTCAGCAGCGCGCCGACGCGCCGGAACTCCTCCGTCCAACCGACGGAGGCCCAATCGCCGACCGGCGCGAGCAGCCCGTCTTTCTGTCCGCCGCTGCGTATCCAGCAGAGCGGGGAGTCCTCCGGCCACGCCAATTCGATAGGGTCGGTCTGGTTCCAGCCCCACAGGGCGAAAAAGGAATATTGCGAACAAGCCTCGGAGCAACGGGAATAAAGGGCGGAGTAGCGTTCTCGGTCGGACAGAGCCAGTGGAACGAAATCCAATGGAGCGAAATTTAACACAAAAAGGCACCTTCTTTAATATGCGCGATCCTGACTGGAATCGAAACGCCAAGGCGAGCCGAAGACCCGGAGCGTCCCGGGTACCCGATACCAAAAAAGCGGCGCCGTGAAGAGCCGCTTTTTTTTAAGGAAACTTGTGACGATACCTCTCAGAACGAAACTCACTTCTTCTTCTTCGCGCCCTTCACCGCCAAAACCTTTTCCTTAAGGTCTTTGCCGGGGCGGAACACGGGAACCTTCTTGGCGGGGATCTTGACGATTTTCGAAGGATCCTGAGGATTGCGTCCCTCGCGTGCGGCACGGTCCTTTACCTCGAAGACGCCGAAGCCCACAAACGTACACTTCTCGCCCTTGGAAAGAGCCGCTTCAATGGAACCGAAAACCTCCTCGACAACCGGCGCAACGTCCTTCTTCTTCATGTCGAGCTTTTCTGAAATTCCATCGATAAGTTCAGCCTTCGTCACAACTTACACCTCCAAATAAAGATTTTTTCTGCATTCTAACAGCCTTTATGAATTATGCAAGCCTTTTTATCTCTGTAAAGGAGCCTTTTTTTCAAAGCAAGCCAAAAGCAAGCCAAAAATAGGCCCAAAGACCTATTCATCGCGCAACTTTGGATTCATGGATTTTTCCGAATCAAGTCTCGTTTTCGAAGCCGGGTCTGACCTCGAAAGCGGGCATTTTCTCGGACGATTGACACATGCGGATTGGGGATACGGATCTGCTTCTCTTCTTTCGTTCAAAGAGAGCGGGCGGCGTTCAAAAAGAGCGGCCGGGCTCCCGTGACGGGCCGGCCGCTCTTTAGCGAATCGGAAGCGGGGCAAGTTCAATTTCTCGGCCTGTCGTTCCGCGCCCCGCCGCGCTTTACGGCCATCACGGCTGCCAGGGAGAAAATCACCCACCCAGACAATCCAAAAATCCGCTCCGCGGCGCCGAAACCCGCGTCGCACCCGCCGCTGCCGCGTCCGGCGTTTTCACCGGTGTCCTCCGTCTTCGTCTCTTTTTCGTAGACGACCGCGTAGATCGAAAGGTGGCTCGTCTGGAAGACGGCGAGCTTTTTCTTTTCGTCGTACCGCCTGCCGTCCACCATCGGCTCGGAACTGCCGTCTTCTGCGACGTGGCGGACCCACACGCCCTCGCCGGTCTCGCCGGGTTTCAGCTCGCAGGGCAGGCCGACGGTCAGCTTGCCGGTTTCGGTTTTGAAGTCTTCGAGGCGTTTGCCGCCGGCGTAAACGGAAATGTCGAAGACCTCGCGGGTGTTCCCGGCGCGGAGCGTTTCTTTCTGCTCTTCGGTCATTTCTTCCGTTTCCGCCAGAGTCTCCTCGCCCTTGACGATGACGACATCGAGAGTCGGGGCGTTTTCCGCTTCCGTTTCGCCCCTTGCGAGCAGGTCTTCGATCGCGTCGGAGTTCAGAGCGACCTCGCCGACGGGACGACATAGAAACTCGGCGCGCGATACAGGCGGTACTCCCATCCCTCGTCACCGCTCTCTGGATACCGTTTTCCACCGAGGGTCATAGACCAGATAAAAGATTCGTTGCCCAGCGCGGTCGATGTTACAGGCCATCCAAAAATCGGCTGAAATTCATCGTTAACGGTTCGCGTCCCTCCGCATTGGAATCACCCCTTTCGAAATTTTTTCTTCAAACTTTTTCCTCAAACGCGGCGCGCCTTTCGGACACTTCGCGGAAGCAGCACGAGAAACGCCGCCCAGAGCCCCGCGCCCGTTTTTAATAACGGGTCCAGGGCCTGCGGCCCTGGCAGGGTTTGGGGCGGAGCCCCAATGCTGTTACCAGAACGGCCAGGCCCCAAGCGCCCGCGTCGCACCCGCCGCCCGAATTTTTTCTTCTTTTTCCGAGCCCGGAGAAATGTCGGGCAGAGAACTGTAGACGCCCTCTACGCTCACGGCGTTAAAGTTCGGCGTCAGGCCGTTCCCCAGCACCTTCGCCGGGTCTCGGTGCGAGCCCAGAGGATCGCCCAGGTGCCCGCAGCGGATGACCCCGCCCGTAAGCCTCAAAGCACCGGTGTCACTCGTCTGTGATAATGTCCTCCCATAAGTCGTCGGCGAAAATGTCCTAATGAGACAGAAGAGAGTGACATTGAGCAGGGATGAGTTGAGGCGAGTTAAGGTTATGGAGCGGGTATTGACCCCAAGGGGTTGCGCAAAGCCGCTTGAATGATGTAGAATTCAAAAATATAGAATCCAATTAAAAAGCTGATTCTTTGTCTTGATGGAAAATTCTTCAAAAATTTTTACAGGGGGGGGATGTGCAGGAGGGTATACCCTCGTGCATATCCTTTTTTTACGCATCACCCTTTCGAAGAATCCAGTCATTGCAAGGCTCCTTTCGAACGTCCGACGCTGTGCAAGTGGGTATACTTATTGTGTCACGACAAGTCCGGCCGGTTGGGGAGAAGTCTGGGTTTCAAACGAATCTCTGGAGTCTGCTTTCACTCCGGAGAACGTCCAAGTCTGTGTGATTGACGGGAG
>JAISMH010000170.1 GCA_031276855.1 Synergistaceae bacterium | reverse complement strand
AATCCGACGAGTGCGCCGTGCAGTCCTTCAAACTGCGCGGCGCGCCGGTCTGGGGCATTCAGGGTCATTTCGAGATCGGTGTGGCGGAAGGGCTGCGTCTCCTGCGCCAGTCCGGCTACTCGGTGAACGAAATACAGAAGGGCGTGCCTCCCCTCGACACGGGCTTTCTCGTGCCCCTGACGGACCGTTTTCTGGCTTTATAGCGAAATTATAGCGAAACGAAAGAGGTGAACGTTTATGGTATCGACTCTTATGATATCAGGTGAAGACGTGCGCGTCTGCGCGGAAAAAGCGGAAAGCTGTTTCAAGCACCTGCACCGGTATTCCAAGACGGGCTTCGAGGAGAGGGAGACCCCGAAGTTCATCGCCCAAAAGCTGGAGTCCTACGGGTTCGAGAAAGTCAGAACCGGCGTCGGGAAGACCGGAGTCGTGGCGGATCTCGTCTCATATAGAGCTCGAGGGGACGTTTCGGGCCTTCTCCCTCGATGTTCGGGAGACGGTGAACCGGCGCCTTGAAGAACTGGCGAAGGGCATCTGTGCCGCACACCGCTGCTCGGCGGAGTACGTTCGGGACAAAGGCTACGAGCCCACCGTCAACGATCCCGCCATGGTCGATTTTGTTCTTCAAACCGCCGCGAAATTTCTGGGGAAAGAACACGCGGAACTTCACCCGAAGCCCTTCATGACCGGCGAGGACACGGGAGCGTACTTCAGAAAAGTGCCGGGCGTGCTGATCTGGATCGGATGCACCGCCGCGCGGAATCTGCGGCCCGACATCCCCAACCTGCACAACCCGGCCTTCAGGGTGGACCCCGAAACCCTGCCCGTCGGTGTCGCCCTTCACGTGAACAACGCCCTGGCCTGGTTCGAAAAAGACCGCTAGCCCGGCCCGAACCGGGATTGGGAGCCGCCGGGCCCGTTAACATTCTCTTTGCGGGGATTCATTCCATTGCCGCCCGGTAGGTTATCCGTCCGCCGCAGAGGGTCATCGCCACGCCGATCTTCCAGATGTCGGAGGCGGAAACCAGGAAGGGGTCCTGCTCCAGTACGGTGAGATCGGCGTCCCGGCCCGGCGCGATCTCTCCGCGGCGGCGCTCGTTTCCGCTCTGCCAGGCATTGGCCCAGGTGTACAGGGAAAGAGCCTCCGCCACGGAGAGGTTTTCCTCGGGCGTCCAGCCGCTTTCGGGCTCGCCGGACTGACCGGCTCGGCCGGCCTGTTCCTGGCGCGTGACGGCCGCGTGAACGCCGTCGAGCGGGCGCAGGCTTTCGATGGGGGCGTCCGACCCGGCGGCGAGGGGGATGCCCTTTTTCAGCATGGTCTTCCAGCGATAGCTCCGCCCGGCCCGCTCGCCGCCCAGGCGGGCGATGGCCATCTCCCTGTCGGAGGGCACGAAACAGGGCTGTATCAGAGCCCCCAGACGGAGGCTCTTCATTCTGTCGAGCTGCCGGTCTCCGGCGATCTGCGCGTGAACGATCTGGTGACGGGCGGCGCCGGGGCAGGCGGTCTGGGCGGCCTCGAACGCGCCGAGGCACATCTCGAAGGCTCCGTCGCCGATGGCGTGGACGGCGACCTGCATACCGGACGAGTGGGCGAGCGCTGCCAGCCCGTTCAGCTCCTCTTGTCCGTAAATCGCGACGCCGCGGCTGCCGGGCATGTCCGCGTAATCCTCCCGCAGGAAGGCCGTCCGCCCCCCGAGAGAGCCGTCGCAAAGCAGCTTCAGCGGGCCGATCTGGTAAAGCGGCGTGCCGTCGCCCGTCCTCCAGCCCTCGGAGAGAAAGTCGAGCAGCAGTTCCCGCCTGGGCAGCAGAAACTGCTGCCGGACGCGGAACGGGAGTTTCCCCTCGCGCTCCGCGGCGGTGTAGAAGCCGATGGCGCGCCGGAAGTCGAAGCCGAACGCACTCATGTCGTCCGTGTTCAGCTGAGTCAGGCCGAAGCTCGCCGCCTGAGGGCCGTATTTTTCCAGAAGGCGGAGCATGTCTTCGTCCTGAAGCCCCGGAATGCGGCTGTGGACGTAACCCACGGCTTCTTCGGCGACGAGTCCCGTGGGCTCTCCCTCTTCGTCGAGTTCGACGATACCGCCCTCGACGCACGTGTCCCGCGTGACGCCCGCGGCGTTCAGGCCCGCGGTGTTCAGGACGGCGACGTGTCCGCAGACGCGCGTCAGCATGACGGGGCGATCCGGCGCGATGTCGTCGAGGTCGAACCGGTTCGGCGCGCGTCCTTCGGGCATCGAGGTCTGGTTCCAGCCCGTCCCTCGGTACCATCCGGCGTCGGGGAGCGGGTGTTCTCCGATGTGGGCCCGAAGGACCGTCCTCAAATCTTCGATGGAGCGGCAGGGTCTCAGGTTTATGAGTTCCTGAGACTCCATCCACATCATGAAGTGCATGTGCGAGTCGGCGAAGCCCGGAAACACGGGCCTTTCCTTCAGATCGACGACGGTGTCCGCGCCCGGGGCGATATCGGAGGTCTTTCCCAGCTCCGCGATGCGCCCCGCCTCGATCGAAAGGGCTTCCCTCATCCCCAGCGGGGTATGAATGCGTCCGTTGACGAGCGCGATTTTTTTGCCGTTTGGGCCGTCCATGCGTGAGCCTCCCCTGATGACTGCCAGATTAGAATTTTGTGCCCGCCTGCCCGCGATTATAGCGCAATTCGCCGCCTTCAGTAGTAATCTTTAGACAGCCCAAATTACCATGACGGACATGAGCAATAGAATAGAGTAATCGTTCAAACCCCGTATACCCTATTCAGTTAAGACATGCATTTATCACAGGGGGGT
>JAISMH010000064.1 GCA_031276855.1 Synergistaceae bacterium | reverse complement strand
AGTTCGGAGTTCGGAGTTCGGAGTTCGGAGTTCGGAGTTCGGAGTTCGGAGTTCGGAGTTCGGAGTTCGGAGTTCGGAGTTCGGAGTTCGGAGTGTATTCATGTTGTTCTGCCCGTATATACATATGCGCTTCAGGCCGGAGTTTTGATGACGTCTATGTTTGAACACACTCAAAGTCCTGTCTGTGTCCATATTTTGCATGACGAGATGCTGACAGCCGATAATCGGCGCAGATTTTCAAAAACAGCGGAAAAATTCAACCAGAAAGTCCAGCTTATTGATGTTACAGATCTATTTTCAAAAGTCAACCAAAACGGAGAAATAGATAAAATCGCAAAACATTTGACGCGCGGAACATTTTTCCGCTTGTTAATACCCGATTTGATAGACGCCGAAAAAGCGATCTGTCTGGACTGCGACATCGTGGTGAATTTAGACATCGCGGAGCTATGGAACATTGATTTGTCCGCACCCGATGTTTCTCTCGCGGCCGCTGCCGACGAAGCCATCGCCACCAATCTCAGCAAAATCGAAAGAATGCGCTTTAACGCATGGGGACTGGAATATGGGAAGTATTTCAATGCCGGCGTGCTTGTCATGAATCTGAAGCGCATACGTCAAAAACACGAAAACTTGCTCGGCGGAGCAAGAGTTTTTCATGAATGCTATGGATCGTTAGTAATGTATGCAGAACAGGATTTTTTGAATGTAACTTTCAAAGATGACGTATTGTTCATTGACGGGCGGTTCAATAGACTTACCATGTTGTCTCTCTACGAAGGACACGCCAAGGACATAGAAGGGGTCATAATCCATTTTGCCGGCCTGAAACCGTGGGTATTTCTAAAAAATTCAGCAAGCGACAACCTTTACTGGGAAACATTCGCGCGTTCGGAGTGGAATGATCAACTGCGTGAGCAATTGTTTGGAGCCCTGAAGAATTTATGTCATGACGGCGAATGCAGGTGCAAGTACCATCGCGGCTCCGAATGCGCCAGGCGCGTCACGCGAAGACTGCTGAGCAGGTTCTGCCTTGTTTTTACGAGATCTTTGCCCGCTTGGTTCAGACTTTGCGGGATATATCTGTCAAAACTGCGCCGCAAGCCGGGGGGAGAGACAATATAGACCAGGGCCGTGGGCCCTGGATCCGTTATGGGTTTGGTGTCAGCGGGAGAATACGCCCTCCCGATGGTCGGGAACGGGCTGTCTGGCGAAAAGACGGTCAGGGCTTGCCGCTGCCAGACCCATAACGGGGTGCAGGGGCCCGCGGCCCCTGCTGCCGGATCCATAATGGGGTGTAGGGGCCCGCGGCCCCTGTACCGTGAGGAGATGATTTGAGAGATGAGCCAAAAGGCAAAAATCGAGAGTGTGAACGTGGATCATTCGGCGGCGCGCATTACGCTTCTGGGGGTGCCCGACATTCCGGGTGTGGCGGCGAAGGTGTTTTCGCCGCTGGCGGCCTCGGGGATCGGCGTGGAGATGATCGTGCAGAACAACATGCGCGGGGGCATCACCGACATCGGGTTTCTGGTGCGCAAGGAGCGTCTGGACGACGCCGTCGGCGCCTGCCGCAATGTCGCGCTGGAGATCGAGGCACAGGGGGTCTCCTTCAGCACGGAGATCGCCTGCGTGACCGTCGCCGGAAAAGACCTGACCGAGGACGCGGGCCTGCCCGCGAAAACGTTTTCCGCCCTGGCCGAGGCGTCCGTGAACATCGAGATGATCGTCTCGAACGCCCTCTCCATCACCTGCGTCGTCGCGGCGGCGTCAGCGGAGAAAGCGGCGGCGGCCCTGAGTGAAAATTTCCTGCAACACAGCCGATTGACTTAAAAAGTCTGCGTCCGATCACGAAATACATCGGCAGCGCCCGGGCAGTGGCGGGCAGAACACGCACCAAGCTGGGAGTATTCAATCTTTTTCGCCGAGGAACCCGGAACGGAGTGCGGAAAAGCGGCAGGCCTTCACGCAGTTGCCGCAGCGGATGCACTCCGGGCTGTCCGGCGCGCGCGAGGGATCGACGCCCATCCTGCAAGCCCGAAAACAGGCACCGCAGCGGGCGCAGTTGCTTTTCTCCAGTCGAACGCGGTAGAGAGAAAATTTATTGAAGAGCCCGTAAAAGGCCCCCAGCGGGCAGAGGAATTTGCAGAAAAAACGGTAGGCTCCGAGACAGCCGAGAACGACCGCGAGGGCGGCGGCGCACTTCAGGACGAAAAGCCCTCCGAGAGCCCGCCGCAGCGGCGGATTCGCCGCGACCAGCGGCAGCCCCGCCGTCAAGGTGCCGGCGGGACAGATGTATTTGCAGAAGGCCGGGCCGCCGATGCCTGCGGCGCCTTTGCCCGCGTCGCCTTCGCCAGCGGCGCCTTTAGTCAGAAGGGGAAGAGCGATGACGAAAACGGCGAGCAGCGCGTACTTGACGTATCGGGCACATCTCAGACGAGAGTGCCCGGCTCCGGCGCCGGCCGTACCGGTTTTCACGCTAAAAAAGGGGATCTTCAGGGGAATTTTGTACAGAAGCTCCTGTATTAGGCCGAAGGGACACAAAAAACCGCAGACGAAACGCCCGAAGAAAAGGCTGAAGCCCAGAAGCAATCCCGTCACGTAGAAACTGAAGCTGTATCGGGAGGCCCCGAGTACGGCCTGCAGCGCCCCCAAAGGGCAGGAAGCAACCGCCCCGGGGCAGGAATAACAGTTCAGCCCCGGGACGCAGACGGATTTCAACGCTCCCCGGTAAATACGCCCGCTGAAAAAACCGGGGAGACAGGCGTTGTGTCCCAGTAAAGCCAGCCATTGTATCGCTTTGCGAAACATTTTTGCCGGTTTATCCGATTCCGAGACATTCCAGGCAGATCCGGGAGGCCTTGAGGAAAACGGTCCTGATTTCGCCCCTCCAAGCCCCAACCAGAATGAAGGCCAGGGCGAGGACGAACAGGACAGCGCGCAGAGCCTTTTCTCCCACACCCGGAATACGCCGCGTTCCCGTCACGGTTTTGTCTCCCTTCTGTCTCCCTGCCGCGCCGGTCAGGGCATCGATTTGAGGATTTTCTCGATCTCCGCGCGGTACTCCTTTTCCGAGCGGGATCCGATGAGCGGGTCGCCGACAATCCGGCCCTTGGAGTCCACGAAAATCGTCGTGGGAATCGCGTCGATCTCCTCCAGGACGGACCGCATTTCATCGACGGGGAGGATCTGGAGAAAACCGGCGTTGGCTTTGGTCAGTATCTTTTTGGCGTCGTCCAGCGCGCCGGATTCATCGGCGTCGAGAAGGAGTCCCACCAGCTGACTTCCGTCGGGCATGGAGCGCCCCAGACGGCCCAAGTCCGGCATCTCGGCCCGGCAGGGAGGGCACCAGGTCGCCCAGATATTGACCACCGTGAGTCTGGCGTCGGCAAAAACAGCACTGCTGACGGACTCCCCCGCGGCGCTCCGGGACGAGAAGGCCGGAAAAACCTCCGCCGCACCGCCCGGGCTCGCGGCAACGACAGCGACAGCGGCCAGCACCGCCGCCCATAAAACAGTCCTTGACGATTTTTTCAGTATCGGGAATAACATTCTGAGAACAGCTCCTTCCAATAACTCTTACCAATGTCAACAATAAACGCAAAACCATAGGGCTCCGCCCCATACCCCGCAGGGGACAAGTCCCCTGACCCCATCTACGGGGTCTCGTCCCCCTCGGGGGGTATTCCCCACACCACCTGTTCCAGAGTGTCGGGGCTGATTTGGGCGAAGCCGACCCTCCACGCCAGAATGGCGGCCTGGGTCCGGTCACGGATGTCGAGCTTTTTGAGAATGTGGCTGACGTGATTCTTGACCGTCTTCTCGGAAAGAACCATGCGCTTCGCGACCTCGTCGTTGTTGAGACCCTGCGCCAGCCAGTAGAGAATTTCCTTTTCCCGCGAAGTCAAATCCACCAGCAGGTCGTTTTTGTTTTTGCGCTTGGCGAAACTGAGCATCAGCTTCCCCGCGACATGCGGGTCCACGTAGGGCTGCCCCCGACTGACCGAACGGACGGCGGCGATCAATTCCCCCCTTCCCGAGGACTTCAGAACAAACCCCAGAACCCCCTCCGCGGAAAGCGTCGCCAGGGAATCTTCGTCGTCATAGGCACTGACGGCAATCAGGGCCGTCTTCATCTTGAGGTTGCGGATTTCACGCGCCAGCTGAAGACCGTTGACGCGGGGCATATTGATATCGAACAACACAATATCCGGCTGGCATTCATGAATCACCGCCAGACCTTCTTCGCCGTCCCCGGCCTCGGCCTCGACCCGAATGTCGGGCTCCAGATCCAATATCTTCCGGAGGCCGTCCCGAAACAGTTTATGATCGTCAACCAGTACTACCTTCAACACTCACGTCACCCCTGCACTCACGCTCACCCCTGCCGGATTCCAGCTGCTGCAACGCCAAATGGAGATTCCGCGCCCGATTATAATGTATTTCCCCTGAGGGCACAACGAAAAAGAGCGTAATGTCACTCGTCTGCGATAATGTCCTCTCATAACTCGTCAGCGAAAATGTCCTAATGAAACAGGAGAGAGTGACATTGAGCAGGGATGAGTTGAAGCGAGTTAAGGTTATGGAACGGGTATTGTCGGGAAGCATGACAT
>JAISMH010000025.1 GCA_031276855.1 Synergistaceae bacterium | reverse complement strand
ACTCATTTGCACGGCGTCGGGAGTTTGGAAGAAGCATTGAAAAAACTGGATTTTCGAAAGGGTGATGCGCGAAAAAAAGGGCGTGCAAAAGGGTATACCCTCTTGCACATCCCCCCTGTAAAAATTTTTGAAGAATTTTCCATCAAGACAAAGACTCAGCTTTTTAATTTGGATTCTATATTTTTGAATTGTACATCATTCAATCGAATTTGCGCAACCCTTTGGGGAGGAATCGACCCGACACCCGGCGCGCGGGGAAATGCGCAGGTAACCGTTCAAACCCCGTATACCGCGTTCAACTGAGACAGGCGTTTATCACACTCCGCCCCCCCGAGCCCGAACATTTACATGCGCGGCGGGTGTCCGGCCCGACCTCGAAAATAACCTGACGGCAAAAATAATCTGAAACGGCACTGAGGCGCGGTATAATGAAAATAAAGACGATCGGGAAAGCTCCTGTGTCGGTATTGCATTGTTGTCGGTGTCGGATTGTTGTCGGTGTCGGATTATTGTCGGTGTCGGATTATTAAGGAGAGATGGCTGATGGAAAAGAGAGAACTTGTCATCATTGGCGCGGGACCTGCCGGCATGACGGCCGCCATCTACGGGCGGCGCGCCGGGCTCGACGTGCTGCTTCTGGAAAGGGGCGCCGCGGGGGGACAGATCAACACCACCGAGGAGATCGAAAACTGGCCCGGAGTCCAGCACGCCACCGGCCCCGAGCTGGGCGGCATGTTCCGCGACCACGCCCTGAAATTCAAAACGGAAATCCGCAGCCTGGACGTCAAAAAAGTCGAGCTGCGCGGAGACGCCAAAATCGTCGTCACCGACAAGGGAGAAATCGAGGCCGAGGCCGTGATCGTGGCGACGGGGGCGTACTTCCGCCGCCTGGGCTGCGAGGGCGAGGCCGAGCACATCGGGCAGGGCGTCAGTTACTGCGCCGTGTGCGACGGAGCCTTCTTCGAGGGCGAGGAAATCGCCGTCGTCGGCGGCGGCAACACGGCGGTCGAGGAGGGGCTCTACCTGACGGCCTTCGCCTCCAGGGTTTACATCATTCACCGCAGGGACGAGTTCCGGGCCGACCGCGCCGCCGTCGAGCGCGCCCTCGCCAACCCGAAAATCGTTCCCGTCTGGAACAGCGTCGTCGAGAGGATCGAAGGGGACGGCGCCGTCGAAAATCTGGTCCTGAAGAACGTCAAGACGAACGAGGTCTCCAACCTGAAGGTCTCGGGCGTGTTCATGTTCGTGGGGCAGTCCCCTTGCGACGAGTGCGTCCGGGGGCTGGTGAAGGCCGGCAAAGAGGGCTGGATCCTCGCCAACGAGCACATGGAGACCTCCGTCGAGGGTATTTTCGCCGCGGGGGACGTGCGCAGCAAGCACCTGCGTCAGGTCGTGACGGCGGCGTCCGACGGGGCCATCGCCGCGATGGGAGCGTCCGCCTACATCAACGAGCAGCTTCACCTGCGCTCCGCCCTGCTGGAGCCCGAGTCCGTGACGGCGTTCTTCTACTCCGGCGCCGACGCGGACCAGGCCCGTCTTTCCAACGAGGCGGAAAAAATCGCCAAAGAGAAGGGAAAAGAGAATGGAAAGAAGATGCCGATCATCGACGGATACAAAAACAACCGCATGATCGAAAAACTGGGCGTCGCGCTTCCCTCCGTCGTGGAACTCCGCAGGGGAACCGTCTCGAAGGCCGTGAAGGTCGCCTCCGAGGCCGACTTGGCCGAGGCTCTGGCCTGAGGCCTCGAAAGAGCGGGCGGACATGCTTCTCACCGTTACTCTGAACCCGGCCGTCGACGTGGATTTTATCGTGAGCGGCCTGAATCCCGGCGGGCGGTACAGGGCGGACGTTTCCCGGCGAAGCCCCGGAGGCGCGGGCATCAACGTCTCCATCGTCCTGAACCGCCTGGGAATCTCGTCCGTGGCCATGGGATTTCTGGCGGGCTTCAACGGGCAGTACATTCTGGACGCCCTTCGCAGGGAAAAAGTGTTCTCGCACTTCGTTCACACGAGGGGCGAGACCCGCATCAACGTCTGCGTGATCGACCCCGCCTCCGGCCCGAACGAGTCCGAAACGCGCCTCTGCGAGGCGGGCGTGGAGATCTCCGAGCCGGACCGGCGCGCCTTTTTGCGCAGCTACGAGCGAATCCTGAGGCGATCCGGCAAAGTCGCCATCGGGGGCTCCCTGCCTCCCGGAATAGACTCCTCTTTCTGCGTTTCTCTGGTGCGGAGCGCGAAGAACAACTCGATTCCCGCCATTCTGTACCCGGGGGAGCGGGATCTGGACGCAAATCCGGACATCCTGCTGGAGGAGGCGCCGGCCATCGTGCAGCTGAGTTCCCGGGAGATCCGCCGCAAGACGGACTTCACCCGGGACGAGATCGACGCGTTCATGTCGCGCGCCGGAACGCTGCGCCGCGGAGGGACGGAATGGATCGTCATGCCGCTGTGCAGGGGAAAGGTGATCTTCGCCTCCCAGAAAGGGGCCTGGATCGCCGAAAGCCCGCCCGAGGAGATGGCTTACATGTACGCCGCGGACAACGCCCTCCTGGCCGGACTGATCGCCGCAACGGAAGAGGACGCCCCGCCCGAAGCGATGATGCGGTTCTCCACGGCCTGCTACTGGGAGTGCGCGACCCACCCCGGAAAATTCCCCGGAGACAGGGCCTGCGTGGAGAACCTGACGTCCCGGGTGCGCCTCGTGAAAATCGACTGACGCGGCGGCTCGCGCAAACGCGGTACTGGGCGCGTCATTCAGCGCGGTTTCGCTGAATGAGCAAAATGAAGTCAGAGGAACAAATTCAGGGGGATTGATTTTATGGCGGACATCAAATCGCAGGACGCGCAGTACACGTATCAGGCGACGCAAATCGCGACGGCAACGAAGGAGCAGCTGCTTCTCATCCTCTACGACATCGGCATCCGCGCCTGCCGAATCGCCGTCTCCGCGCTCGACAAAGACGGCAAGGCACAGGACTACGACCTGGCGAACACGGAAATTCTCCGCGCGCAGGACGTCATCCGCGAGCTCATGGTCACCCTGAACACCGAGAAGGGCGGAGAGATGGCCCGCGGCCTGATGCAGCTTTACGATTACATGTACCAGCAGCTCGTGACGGCCAACGTCAGGAAAGAGGCCAAAAACGTCGCCGTCGTCCTCTCGATGCTGGAAGAGCTGAAGGAGACGTGGGAAGAGGCCCTGGTCAAGCTGCTGAAAGAATATCAGCAGGCCCACCCCGAGGACGAGGACCTGAAGGTCGTCAAAGAGGCGAAATCCCTCAAGGACCTCGAAAACGCCGCCGCAAAGCCCAAGGCGGAAGCCGCGAGGCCCAAAACGGAAGCCGCGCCTCCGGCCCCCGCGCCCGGCAAAAACAAAACCGGAGGGCTCAACATTGCAGGATGACGTTCTGAGCAGGGTCAAAAACCTTCTGACCCTCGAACTGGGACTGTACACCACGCTGCGCAAGATGGTCCTGCGGGAGATGGAGGCCGTCGTCCTCAACGAAGACATGGAAGAACTGCTCGCGATTCTGCAGGAGAAGCAGGACGTGATCTCCCGGCTGCAGCTTCTGGCGGACTCGTGGACGGACGCGCTCCCCATGCTGGAGCTGGGGGAACGCCGCGGGATGGAGGGCTTTTGGGAAAAGCTGGCCGCGTTTTTCCCCAAGGAACAGTCCGCCGAGCTGAACGTCCTTCTCGCGGAAACGAGAGCCGCGGGGGAGGAAGTGACGGAGGCCGAGAAGCGGGTCGAAGCCGAGCTGGAAAAGCACGTCCAGCAGCTCCGCGGCAAAATGCTGCAGATGACCCGGGGGCGGTCGGCTCTGATCGGCTACGCCAAAATGGGGGGAGGACACCTCGATGCGAAATGACCGAAAACGGGCGGGAAAGGCGCTTTGCGCGCTTTTGCTCGCCCTGTTTTCGGCGTTCGCCTCGCCCCCGCCCGCGGCGGCGGCCGCGCCGGACGACGCGGCGATCTCCGACCCCGAACTGCTCCGGGAGCGGGCGGTCGGCCGTAAGATCGCCGAGCGGATCGAAAAGGAAGGGGAACTGGCGGCCGACCCCGCCCTGCTCGCCCGCCTCGTCATGATTCTCGACTCGCTGAAGCCCCATCTGGAGCGCAGGATTCCCTACGAAATCCGCGTTCTCCGCTCCGAAGCGCCCAACGCTTTCTGTCTTCCGGGCGGGTTCATTTTTTTCACCACCGGGATGCTGGAGCTTCTGCACTCCGACGCCGAAATCGCCGCGGTTCTCGCCCACGAAATGATTCATGTGGACCAGAAGCACGGCATGAAGATGGCGGCGCAGTCCAACAAGCTCTCTCTGGCGGCTCTGGCGGTCATTCTGGCAAGCGGCGGCGCTCTGGCCCCCACCGTCCTGGCGCAGGTGACCCAGATCGCCCTCGTCAGCGGCTACACCATCGAATTTGAAAAAGAGGCCGACAGCAAGGGGCTGGACGTCCTGATCGCCTCGGGCTACCCGCCGGCGGCGATGGTCACGGTCATGGAGGGCTTCATGCACGAGGAGATGAAACGGCCCGCGCGGGACTACGGAATTTACATGAACCACCCGGACTCCGTCGACCGCGTGAAAAGCCTGAGCGAGAAACTCAAGAACCTGAACATCGGCCTGGAACGGAAATATCCGCTCCGCCTGCTTCAAACCGCCGTCGAGCGGGACGGCGCCCGCGTGAGGCTCCTGATCGACGGAACCGAAGTCTGGGGCGGCGCCCAAAGCGCGCCCGCCGCCGAAGCGGTCGAGCGCGCCAAAGAAATTCTTGACCGCGACTTTCAGATGGAGCTGGCCCCCTACGACCTGCGTCTGGAGAACTCCGCTTCCGGCGGCGTCCTGCGCCTCAAAAACAGCGTCCTGGCCCAATCGCCGCTCCCGGAGGGTATGACCGGCCTGGCCGCCTTCCGCGAAAACCTCCTGTCCGCCCTGACCAAAGCCCAAAAAAAACGCCCCGTCACCCAATACTTCCGCTGACCCCAGGGGCTCAGCCCCTGGACCCGTTATGGGGTCCGGCGGAAGGGAGAGAACGGGCCGCCCGCTGGGCGGGAATGAAGCGTTCCGGCCCGAAAAAACAAACGGGCGGCCTGGCGGCCGGCCTGTTGCTGTAATTGCGAAGCTGAAATCAAAAAATCAAAAGGCGGCAATTCTTTCTCCGTAGGCGACGCAGTCGGCGGAGGAGATGTCGTCGGGGGCTTCGTGAACGGCGAGCCCGTCTCCCACGAGCCTCGCCCCGGCCTCCCGGACGCGATCCGCCCACGTTCTCAGCCATTCGCCGTCACCCCAGCCGTAAGAACCGAAAACGGCAGCCTTTTTGCCTTTGAGCCCCGGAAGGACCTCGCTGAAGAACGGCTCCATCTCCGTCTCTTCGATCGTCTCGACGCCCATGGACGGAGACCCGAACGCGACCACGTCGTAATCGGCAAGCTCGGCCACGGAGGCCGCCGAGACGTTTTTGCAGACGACCGACGCCCCCTTGCCTTCGGCTCCCTTCGCGATCAACTCCGCCATTTTCTCGGTGTTGCCCGTACCCGACCAGTAAACCACGATCACTTTGGACATGAAAAACCTCCTGCTTTCATAATGTAAAACTCAAACGGACAGGGATACTTCGGCCCGGTCGGCCGAAGCGCCTTCACCCGCATGGCGAGGACGATTTTTTGAAGCCGGGCGCGTTATAATAAATGGCGCGGGGAGGGATCGCTCATGACTGCAGCGGCTGCCGCTGACGTTCGGCCCGGCGGGACGGAAACGCCGGAAGAGGCGGATAAAAAGAAGAACTTCGATCAAAAGAAGGACTTCAGTCAAAAGAAGAACTTCAGTCACGACAGCTTCTGGAAGGATCTTATCGAGCGATTTTTCTACAGTCTGCTCAAAAGAGCCCTGCCGGAACTTTACGAGGACGCGGACAGGAAAGCCGCTCCGCGGTTTCTCGACAAGGAGTTCAGGGACGTTCTGAACACCGCGAACCCGGAGATTCATCACGGCCCGCATTTCGCGGACTTTGTTCTGGAAGTTCCGCTGAAAAACGGAGACGAGGAATGGGTCATACTTCACATCGAGGCTCAAGGACGTCAGGGCGGCGACCTGGCGGCGAGGATGTATACCTACAAGTCCCTGATTTTCGCTCATTACCAAAAGGAACCCGCGGCGCTTGCGATCATCACGGACAGGCGTCCGGCAGACGAGCCCGCGTATTACTCGCACAAGCGGTATGGAACCTCCACAGATTATCGCTATAATAGCCTTGTATTGATGGACTTGGACGATAATGCACTGCTTGCGAGCGACAACCCCATAGATCTCGTTCTGTACGCCGCGAAGTTTGCGCTGGGGACAAAAAAGGAACTGCGGAAATTCAACTTTCTCCGAAAAGCGGTGGAACTTCTGGATGAGCGGGGCTGGAGTGCGGAAGAAAAGCGGGATTTGCTGCTTTTTATTGAGCGTATCGTCAATATGAAGGATGAAATACTGATAACGAAATACAGGGAGATTTTGGAACAGGAAAACAGGGAGGGAAGAGCCATGTATATACCGTTGATTATGAGGGACTCCGCGGCAGAAATCGAACAGCGCGGCATTGAAAAAGGCAAGCTCGAAGTAGCGCGAAATCTGCTTGCAAGCGGGATGCCGCCGGAGGTTATCGCAAAAAGCGCAGGCTTGCCTCTTGAGCGAGTTCGGGGATTGATCAACTGACTTAGTGTCCGATATTCAATATGCGGGGATGCTCCGTTTGGGAGACGAACAGGATATGCGCGGCAAACAACTTATCTTATAGGAGGCGTTTTTCATGAAAGCGGTAACAGAGGCTTTGAAGGCTAATTTCGACCGGGGGTGGGACTTCCTGACGCAGATCATTGATGTCTCTCCGGACGCGGTGTGGAGCAGGAAAGCGGGGGGATTCGTTTTCTGGCAGCAGCTTTACCACTGCTTCGCCTGCGTGGATTTTTTCATTCGTCCGAAAGACGGAGCGCCCGAGGACGGCCCCTGGGGCGGAGACGTCGCCATGTTCAAGGCGGAGCCAAAGACGACGCCGTCCAAAGCGGAGGTCAAGGCTTACGCGGCTAAGAAAAAGGCCCAGGCCGACGCCTGGATAGCCACGCTCGACGACGCCGCTCTGGCAAAGGAGCACGAGGGCCTCTCCGCGCGCTGGGGCGCGCCCATGAGCAACGCGGCGGTGCTCGCGATCATGTCGGGCCACTCTTCCTACCATATCGGGAGCTGCGACGCCATCCTGCGCGACAACGGCGAAAAGGGAGTCATGTAGTAAAAGCGGGCGCAGACAAACCAAACGGGCAGAAACGGAAGCCGCCGCGGGACACGTCTTTTCCGCGGCGGCTTTTTCATTTCTGCGCGTTTCGTTTCCGGCGTATAATGGGCGCAGGGTATCTGACATCCGCCCCGAGCCGCCGGAGCGGGGACGGGCAGGGGAGGCCGGGCTGAAATCATGAAGGTCCTGTTCTACAGCAAAGAACTCTCGAAGCGCCGCGAGAAACTGATCGCCCGAATGCCGGAGTACGACGTGGACACGGCCGGGGAAGAAGATGCCCGGGAAAAAATCCCCGGCGCCGACGTGCTGGTCTCACACCCCGGCGCCGCCGTGAGCGGGGAGCTTCTGCGCGCCGCGCCGACGCTGAAACTGCTGCACCAATGGGGAGTGGGGCTGGACAATATCGACTTCGGCGTCTGCCGGGAACTGGGGATCGCCGTCTGCAACACCCCTTCGCGGGGCACGGGAAACGCCGAAAGCGTTGCCGAAATCGCCCTGCTGCACATGCTGCTCCTGGCCCGAAAATACGCCTTCGCGCAGGAAAACGCGCGCGCGGGGAAATTTTTCTCCCCGCGCGGAACGGCCCTCTGGCAAAAGAGGGTCTGCGTCGTGGGTCTCGGGGATCTGGGCCGGACGATAGCGGAACGCCTCGCCGCGCTGGGCATGACCGTCCGGGGCGTCAATCGCAGCCCCATCGAAGGCGGACGGCTCGACGGCATGGGGGTGAAAGAGTTCTTTCCGCTGAAACGCCTCCGCGAGGCCGCCGCGGGATGCCGGTTCGTCGTCGTCTCCGTCGCACTCGGCGACGAAACACGCGGCCTCTTCGACGACGCGTTTTTTCAGTCCATGGACGAGGGCGCTTTTTTCATCACCGTCGCCCGGGGCGCCCTCGTGCAGGACGATGCCCTGCTGCGGGCGCTGGATTCGAAGCGGCTGGCGGGTGCCGGATTGGACGTCCTGACGGACGAGCCGCCGCGCCCCGGCAGCCCTCTCCTGACGCACCCCTCCGTCACCCTGACCCCCCACTTCGGAGGTATCACGGACGCGGCCGAAATTGGAATATTCGAGTTCATCCGCGGCAACATCGGCCGCCTGAGCCGCGGCGAACCGCTGCTTTCGCGGCGGGATTGAGTAAGGAGCCGCTGCCTTATGAAAAGGAGCCTCTGTCTTATGAAAACGAAAAACGCCCGATATGCCGTCGCCCTGAGTCTTTTTCTGTGCCTCTTTCTGCCCGCTTTGCTGCCCGTTCTGCCGCGCGCCGAGGCGCATAATTCCAGGGAATGGCAGAAACGCCTGGACGCGCGCACGGCGACCCTGTGGATCGAGGGACAGGATATCGGCGGCGTCATTCTCAACGCCAGAGCCGAGCTGAACGTCACCTGGGCCGACCGCGGCCTTCTCCGTCATCTGGAAAGCGACAGGGACGTCGACGAATGGCTGACGGAGGGGCTGAATTACTACTTCAGCAACCGCAAAGAGACGCGGGCGAAGCTGAAGAAACGCGACGCCTTCGTGCTGAGGTACAGAGCCGTCAAATACTGGGACTTCGACCCGACGAAGCTCGTCATCGGCGGGTACGCGGTCACGAAAGACGACATCCTGACAAAAAAGGAATATTGGGAAAGCGGCGAACTCCCCCCCGGCGTCACGGGATTCCTGACGGTCTGCGCTCCCTCCCTCAAGCCGGGGCAGACGGTCGAACTGAGCTACGGGGACACCCGCGCAACGCTTGCCGTCCCGTAAACGTTCGAGCGCAATGTCCAATGTTCAATGCTCGATGCTCAATGAATAAGGAGTAATGAATTATGCCCAAACTGCTGATTGTGACCACCGTCGCGGCAACGCTTCGAGCGTTCCTGCTGCCTTACGCGCGGCATTTCAGGGAGCGGGGATGGACGGTGGACGCGCTCTCGAACGGCGTTTCCGCCTGCCGGGAATGCCGCGCAAACTTCGACGGCTGCCATGACCTTCCCTTCAGCCGCAATCCTCTGGACCGCAAAAACTTCGGAAGAATCGGCGAAGCGATACGCGAGATCGTCTCTGCGGGGAAGTACGACATCGTTCACGTTCACACTCCCGTGGCCTCTTTCGTCACGCGCTTCGCCCTCCGCAAGCGCACTGCGCGTCACGGCGCTGCGCGTCCAAAAATCGTCTACACCGCGCACGGATTCCACTTTTACAAGGGGGGGGGGTATTTCAGAAACGCGGTTTTCGCCGCCCTGGAGCGGCTGGCGGGGCGCTGGACCGACCACACGATCACGATCAACCGCGAGGACCGCGAGGCGGCCGCCGCCCTTAAAATCGCGCCCGAAGAACGGCTGTCCCTCTTCCCCGGCATCGGTCTGGATTTCTCGCGCTACTCGCCCTCGGGCATCGGCGTCGCCGCGATAAAAGAACTGCACTCCAGCCTCATGTTCGACAGAAACGACGAGATGTTCCTGATGGCGGCGGAATTCAATCCCCGCAAACGGCATCAGGACGCGCTCCGCGCCCTGGCCATGACGGGGCGGAAAAATTTTCACCTGGTCCTCGCGGGCGGCGGGGTTCTCGAAAACGAAACGAGACGGCTCGCCCTCAAACTCGGAATCGCTTCCCGCGTCCACTTTCTGGGGGAAAGAACGGACGTGCCGCTCCTGATGCTGTCCTCCCGCGCCACGGTTCTGCCCTCCGAACGGGAAGGGCTGAGCCGCAGCGTCATGGAGTCCATCTGTCTCGGCATTCCCGTTCTGGGGGCCGACACGCGCGGCATTCGCGACCTCGTCACGACGCCCGAGCGCGGAGCCCTTTTCCCCGTGGGCAGCCCCGCGGCGCTCGCCGCCGCCATGATTCTCGCCGTCGAGGAACCCTGCGGCAGAAAGCCTGACCCCGACCCACGCTGGAATATCGAACACCTCCTGAGCGAACACGAAAAACTCTACAGCAGTCTGCTCAGGTGAAGTGAAAAAATTCGTCCTCCGGGGGCCGCAGAACTCTGCTTTCTTCATTCTTCATTCTTCATTCTTCATTCTTCATTCTTCAATTGTTATCTCTTCAATATGTTTTTCTTCATTCCCCGCCGCCGGGCGGCCGGCGCGAGACAAAGGGTTAGCGCAAGGGTCATTCCGAGAACCGTTTCGGCGGCGCCCGGCCCCGGAGCGTAGCAGCCGCCTCGGCCCGGTTCGGCGGCGGGCTCGCGATTTTCGGCGGTCACCCTCACGGTGAGGTTCGCGCTCAGGAGTTCGGCGTCGTCCGGGAGAGACCTCGCCGAGGCGGTCATTTTCGTGCGGCCCTCTTCGAGGCCCGTCACCACCCAAACATCCGACACACCCGGCATACCCAACTTTCCTGACTCTCCCAACTCTCCCTCTCCGTCTTCCGATTCCTGCCTTATCGACGCCACGGACTCGTCCTCGACGCGCCAGACGATTCTGTGCACCCCCAGTCCTGAGGCGTCGCCCGAGACGAAGACGGTCACCTCCCGGCTTTCGTTCTCCGGCAGAGACAGACGGTTCGGCGAGACGGCGAGAGACGGGGATTCGGGAGTCTCCCCTTCGGGTTTATCGCTTTCGGGGTTCTCGTCTTCGGGATTTTCCGGCGTTTCCGGCTCTTCCGGTTCCGTCGGTTCCGCCGCGCGGTACAGCCAAATCGGGTCGCGCAGGCATCCGTTTTTCGAGCCGTCGAAAAGCACCAGCCAGTCCGTCCGCCCGTCGCGCACGAGCTTCGGCGCGCCCGCACCGTCCGCCAGAAGGTACGGCAGCAGGACCTGAACGCCCCCCGGGTTTTCGGGGCGTTCGTCGAGGCTGACGATCAGGATGTCCTTCAACAAGCCGTTCAGCCGGAACGGAGTCCTTTCGGAGCCATCGGCCGGACGTTTCACCACGGCCGTTTTTTCGAGAAACGCTTCCGTGTTCCCCGCGGCCCGGTGCGCGTCGAGCCCCGCCTCTTCGAGGTCCCCCGAGGTGAGGACGAACGTCAGCAGCACGGGAAGCAGATCGATCTCCCCGTCCTCCGCCGCCGCGCCGAGCGAGACCTCCAGCGCCGCGCCATAGCCCCCGCCGAGCTTCGGCAGGTCCATCTCAAGATCCATCTCGCCGGCGAGTCCGGCCCCGTCTTCCGGGGTCAGGACGACGCGCTCCGCATCGAAATTCCCGACCACCGCGATATTCTTCTCTCCCAGCTGTTCGCCGATGTCTTTCGGGTCGTCCGGTCCGTATTTCGGAAACTCGATTTGCACGCCCTTGTTCCCGTACTCTTCGTTGAAATCCGCCGTGGCGCCGCCCAGCCTGTCGATTTCCGGAGCGGGGGGAACCGGTGCGGGCGGCGGAGCCGGGACCGGGGTTGGGGTTGGGGTTGGAAGCGGCTCGGGCTCAGGCTCAGGTTGCGGTTCGGGGATAGGCAACAAGCCGCCGCCTTCATCGCCGAAGTTCTGCGCGATACGCAGTTTGAAGCGTTTTTTGGCTTTCGGCGTTTCGGCGGTCAGCTCGGCCTCGCCGGCCAGGCCCGCGGTGATCTCCCATAGGTTGCCCGATTCCGTGTACCGCAGGGCGTTTTCCGGGGAGACCGTCCACTTCAGGCCGATTTTCTTCCCCGACACCGGCGGGGTCCGCTTGGGAATCAAAAACGCCCCCGTCACGTTGGACGCCGTATCTTTTTCCGGCCCTTCCCCCGGCTCGTCCCGCGAGGCCAGGAAGACCGGCACGGCGGAAAGCGCCGACGCCTCCCGCGCGGTCTCGTTTCCGGCGTTCGCGTTCTCGTCCGCAAAAACCTTGAGCTGCGGGTAACAGCCGGCGGCGGCGACCCATCGATCGTCCGAAAATACATCGACGCTCGTCCAGATATCGCCGCCGGTCGGCGCGCCGAAGACCTTGTAAGCCGTACCCTCCTTGCCCACCGCTGCGGCGTTTATCTGTCCCGCGGCCTGCGTGTCGAAAACGCAGTTTTGTATCGTGCCGCTGCTATTGTCTCCAACGAAACCGCCCACATTTGCTCTGTTTGCGGAAAAAGAAACTCTGCCTGCCGCGTAACTGGCTGTTATTGTACCTTGGTTCTGTCCGGCAAGACCGCCTACGTTGATATACTCAGTAGACTTAGTTATGCCATTTACGCTATCCATTGCGTAGCTGCCTGTTATCATTCCCTTGTTGATATTGCTTCCGACGAGTCCGCCCGCATGGACCGCCGTATTGCTTGAGGCGGCGGTCACGCTGCCCATCGTGTAGCTGCCTGTTATGCTGCCGCCGTCGTTATTTCCGACGAGACCGCCCGCATAGAGATTCTGGAAGTTCTCCACGCTGACGACGAAATCCGTCACCCCGAGGTTGGAAATGCTTCCCTTGGAATACCCGAACAGGCCGGCGTGTTTATGTTTGCCGACCACTTTGAACCCGCTCACGGTGTGCCCGTCTCCGCTGAGCACGCCGTTAAAATATTTATTTGTGGTATTGTCTATCCCAATCGGCGTCCAGTCGTCGCTGTCGAGGCGGATGTCCGCCGTGAACCTGTAGGTCAGGCTCGTGTTCTTTCCCTCGTTTACCCATCTGCCAAACTCGGCGAACTGCCCGGCGCTGCCTATCGTGTAATACTGCCCGTTTTCGTCCCACACGGGAACGTTCTCCGTTTCGGCGCCTGGGGCACCCGAAAAAAGACACAAAAAAAACACGCCCCAGCCCAAGAGCGCAAAAAATCGAACAGGGCCGGAACCTTTCAGCGGACAAAAACACATCCTGCACCAAGTCTCCCCTCTTCTTGCTTTTGTTTAGTTTTGTCTTTTCTTTTTTATTGTGTTCCGTAATTATATCGCAGATTTGGTTCAATTTGAGCTTTCGGCGCAAACCGTAGGCCGATTGAACTGAACAAAGTAACTGCAACTTTGCAAGGGTAAATGCAACCAGAAGAAATAATACAGTAAAAGCGGATCAATGCTTGTTTTTTGAATAATTTAGACCGTCGTATTTATACATTGCGACGGTTTTTATCTTTTTCCTTTTCGGAAATCCGCTTCCTCTTTTCCCAGTACGAAAAAATTTTTGGCACATCAAAGCAGAGCATTGCAATTTACCAGTTCTTTCGTAAACCTTATTGCAACCCCATCTTTTGACCTGTTCTTTTCCGTAAAATCAACTTTTTCTTTTTCCTCAGCTCAAAATACTGATTGATTACTTTTTCCCTATGCGCGCAGCAATTCCGGCTTCAAAACAATGTCTTGGGGCGATACAAACTCAGATCCGAGTTTCCTCAAGATCTCTTCCCAATGCAAAAACGCGAATGTCTCATAGTCAGTTTATCAATCCCCGAATTCGCTCAAGAGGCAAGCCTGCGCTTTTTGCGATAACCTCCGGCGGCATCCCACTGGCAAGCAGATTTCGCGCCACTTCGAGCTTGCCTTCTTCTCTGCCTTTTGCAATACCTTTTTCTATGCCTTCTTCTATGCCACGCTGTTTAATTTCGGCTGCGGAATCTCTCATAATCAACGGTATATACATGGCTCTTCCCTCCCTGTTTTCCTGTTCCAAAATTTCCCTGTA
>JAISMH010000088.1 GCA_031276855.1 Synergistaceae bacterium | reverse complement strand
GTGCTTCGAGACCGCAAACCCCCGCCGGCGAAGCCGGCACCCCCTTTGAAAAGGGGGCTTTAAGGCCCCTTTTCAAAGGGGCTCCCGCGAAGCGGGTGGGGTTTGTTCTTCGTCTGCCTAAGAGCCTGCCTAAAAATTTTTGTCTGTGGTGTAATAGCACCGGGAACGGTAAGAGGATTGGGATGCTGAAAAAAGCCCTGTTCTGGTCTCCTTCTATGCAGACGAAGAATTTTTGCTCGATCTGCCGCGCTTTCGGGTGAGCCCGGCCGAATTCTGTAAATCCCGAACTTCTTTCTCCGAGAGCCCGGTTCCCTGCGCTGTCATCTCAACGCTCAAACCCATTCCGAGAAGATTCCGCGCTGTTTCAATTTCCAGGGGAGCGGCGGTTACCAGGTTTTGGGAGTGAAGCCCTCCGGGATGTCGATCTTTACGGTGTCGCCGGTCTGCGTGACGACGTAAAAGCCCGCTTTGAGAGCGGCGGCTTTGACGCTCGGCGGCATGATCGCCCCGGCGAGAGCGCCGTAAATCTTTCGTTTGTCGCCTGTTCTGTCCTTATGACGGCGAAGAATCTCCAACCGCCGCACGTGGTCTTTCACGTCCCGCTCGGACGGCTTGGATTTCACCTCTACGGCGACGGAGGACTCCCCGTTCTCCAGGAGAATATCGAACTCCGCGACGATTTGTCTGCTCTTGTCCAAAATGATTTCCCTCAGTCCGGCCGAGATGTCGTTGAAGTGGAAACCGAGGGCGTTGAATTTCTCCGCAATGCTGGGCGCTACCAAATGTTCGGCCAGTTCTCCGAACCGATTGCCCAAGTCGCCGATCTGTCTGCTCGTCTCCTTCATTTTTCGATTCGTTTCTTCGTTCGTTTCCCGCATTTGTCGGGCTGTTTCTTTGTTTTCTTCGCTCACTTCCCGTATTTGCCGAGCTGTTTCTTTGTTTTCTTCGCTCAACTTCCGCAGATACTCGTCCATTTTTTGCATACGCCGATCCGATCCTTCATTTATTTCTTGCATACGCCGATCCGATTCCTGAAACATGGCCCAGACTTTTTCAAAGGTCAGTCCCATTTCGGGTTCGCGCGTTCTCGTTGCGGTTCCCATTGCGTTTCACCTCCCGCCGAAAAAATTTTCGTTTTTATTCTATCACGCGCCGGGTTAATCGCCAGCGTCGCGAAGCGTTCATCCAGTCGGCATCAAATTCGATAGGGGCTGCCGCCCTTAAAGCAGCGGGCCCCGTCCGCGCCGGCCGGTTTTTGGCGCGATCGCGGCGACCGCGAGGTCGTCGCCCGGGGCGATGTCCCCGGACACGACTTCGACGCGGATGCTGTCGGTGATGCCCGTCTCCACGGGAACCCTGCGGGCCAGACGGCCGCCGCGGACGACCCAGACGCTGCCGAAGCGCAGCCCCGGGCTTTCCGAACCGTTTGGGAGTGCCGCGTCGTCGGAGATCGCGTCCGCCAGCTCCTTGGGAGCCCTGAAGCGCAGGGCCGCCGCCGGGATGCGCAGCGCGCCCTCTCTCACGTCCGTCTTTATCGAGACGTTGGCGGTCATGCCGGGCTTCAGGCGGAGATCCGCGTTGTCGACGTGAATGACGGCCGTGTATGTGACGATGTTGTCCGTCGTCTCCGGCGCGATGCGGACCTGCACGACTTTGCCGAAGAAGAGGTCCTCCGGGAAGGCGTCGACGCGAAAATCGGCGTCCTGCCCCTCGGATACCCGTCCGATGTCCGCCTCGTCCACGCTGGCGTCGATCTGCATCCGCGTCAGGTCGCGGGCTATGCTGAACAGCGTGGGGGTTTGAAAGCTGGCCGCCACCGTCTGACCGACGTCGACCTTGCGCGACACGATGACCCCGTCCACCGGCGAGGCGATACGCGTGTAGGCCAGGTTCGTCTCCGCCCGCTCGACGGCCGCTCTGGCCTGGACGACCCGCGCCTTTGCCTCCTGAAGCTGCGCCCGTTTCAGAAGAACGAGCGTCTCCGCGTCCTCCAGCTCGCTCCGCGCGATCAGCTTACGGGCGTAAAGCTCTTTGCTGCGGGCGAATTTTCGCTCGGAATCGGTGAGGGAGGCTCCGGCGCTCCCCACGCCCGCGTCGGCGACCGCGAGGTTCGCGCGCGCCTCCACGAGCTGCGAGCGCAGCACCGAAGGGTCGAGCTGCGCGATCACCTGGCCTTCCTTCACGGGAGAGTTGTAATCGACGTAGAGTTCCTGAATGGTCCCCGAGACCTGCGTGCCCACCTCGACGACGGACACCGCGTTCAGCTTGCCGCCGGCCGTGACCGTCGCCGTGATGCCGCCCGAGTCGGCCTTTTCCGTGCGCAGTTCGTAAACGGCCGGCGTGTCCCCGAAAAAAAAATACCATCCTCCCCCTGCCGCCGCGGCGGCCAGGAAAAAAATTATTTTTCTCAGAAAGCGCCGGTTCGTCAAAATTCCCTCCCCGCCGCGTTCTCGTCCCGCTCGGTCAGGTCGGCGAACGAAGCCGACGCCGCGGCGCGGAGCCCCTCGGGGGCGAGCAGAACCTGCAGCCCCGGGGCCCCCGCGTTGACGGCGATTTCGGTGAACGACTGGGCCGACCGGTCCACGAAGACGGGAAATTTTTTCTTCATTCCCACGGGCGAACAGCCGCCCCGCACGTAGCCCGTGATTTTCTGCAAATCCCGGACCGGGAGCATCTCGGCCTTTTTGGCCCCCGCGGCCAGGGCGGCTTTTTTGAGGTCGAGCTCCCGGTCCACGGGGATGCAGCACACGAAATACCCTTCTTTGGCCCCCTTCAGGACCAGCGTCTTGAAAACACGCCCGCAGGGCATCCCGAGGGCGGCGGCGGCCCGGACGCCCAGACGGTCGCCTCCGTCCGCCTCGTATTCTCTGGAAGTATGGGCGATTCCCGCGTTGTCCAGTATTCGCATGGCATTCGTCTTGCGCATATCCCGCTCTCCCCGCCCGAATCGAAAATTTGCCGCCGAACGCGTCTGATCCGGGAAATTCATGTGCCGATAAGCATATCACAGAAAGCGTTTTGAATCCCCGCGCCGCCCGGCACGCGCCGGGCGGCGCTTTCGTCTCGCCCGGACATTATCGCGGACGAGTGACATAAAAACAAAAATTCATTTGACAATTTATTGCAACTGAGGAAAATAGTACCGTAAGACAACAGAGAGGGGGGAGTCGAGGATGTCCATGATGAAGGCGCTGACCGCGCATACGAACGAAATCGACGATGTGGAGGCCGCGGTGTCGGAAATTCTTGAGCAGTTGAACAGGGAGCTTTTGCTGGCGAACAGCGTGGGGCTCCTCACGTGCTACGAGGACTTTGCCGCGTCCGGCGTCGTGAAGGCGCTGTGCGACGCGTTGCCCTTCGAGGTCGTGGGTTCGACCACGCTCGGCAACGCCGTTCCGGGGTCCGCCGGCATGATGTCGCTGACGCTCATGGTGCTGACGAGCGATGTCGTCTCGTTTTCCGTCGGACTGAGCGGCCCGATCGCCGCGGAAGACGAGGGCCCTCTGCGCGCGGCGTATCAGGCGGCGCTGGCGAAGCTGGGACGCGGGCCTTCCCTTATACTGAGTTTCGCTCCGCTTCTCATGAACGTCGGGGGCGATTTTTATGTGAGGACCTTCTTCGAGATCTCCGGCGGGGTTCCGAACTTTGGAATGATTTCCGTCGACCACAACAGCGACTACCATGAATCGAAGGTTATCTGCAACGGCGGGACGTACTACGACCGTTACGCGCTGGTGCTTCTGGCGGGCGAAATCAAGCCCGAATTTTTCATGGGATCCATTTCGACGGAAAAACTTCTCCGGGAAAAAAACCTCGTTACGGCGTCGGCCGGGAATCAGCTTCAGACCGTCAACGGGAAACCGGTGGCCGATTTTCTGACCGAACTCGGATTTGCCAAAGACGACGAGGGGATGATTATCGGCATCAACACGTTCCCGTTCATCCTCGACTACAACGACGGGACGACGCCGGTCGTTCGCGCGGTTTTCGCGCAGACGCCGGACGGCAGCGCGGTGTGCGGCGGAGATATTCCCGTGGGAGCGAGCCTGTCGATAGGGCGCATGGACGCCGACGAAATGATCGAGACGACCTCCGGGGCGCTTGCCTCCGCTCTCGCGCTTCGGGATATCAGCTGCGTTTTGATGTTTTCCTGCATAGGCAGGTATTTCGCCCTGGGTTACGACCCGACAAGAGAGATCGAGAAAGTTCGGGAAATGATGGAGGGGACGGGAATCCCTTACCATTTCGCCTATTCGGGAGGGGAAATGTGTCCCGTTTACGGCAAGGAAAGGCACGGCGACGCTCACACAAACCGCTACCACAACATCACATTTATAGTCTGTGTGCTGTAGAGCCGCCGGCGTTTTACAGGGCATCCCCCCCTGGAGGAGTCTGGAGGAGTGATTTTTGTGGCAGAGGACCTGACGCCGGACATCGGGGAATCGCAAAAAGAAATCAGACGGCTGCAAGCGGAGAACAAAAAGCTGGAACGCGAACTCCGGTACGAACGGGATCTCAACAGGCGCAACAAGGCCGCCGCCGGGGTCAGGGAGAGCCTGAGCAAGATCGTCGCCGCCGAAAAAGATCGTCTGAAGAAATATATGGATCTCTTGCTCACCAACTCTTCCGACATAATCCTGTTCTTTGATCGGGAAGGGCATGTCGTTTTTGTGAGCGATTCGTATCTGCATATCCGCAAAATCCAGGCGTTCAGCATGATCAGAGGGCAGTCGTACCGCGAACTGCTTGTCTGCGACGTGGAAGAGACGTTTCTGGGGCGTGTGGACAAGATGTTTCGGACCGACATCACGAAAAAGAGCTCCGTCGAGTTCGAGGACGATATCGACTTCGAAAAAAACGGAAACCGCCGCCACTATCATATTCAGGTGATTCCGATGGTCGAGGAATCCGGCGCTGTCGAGGGCGCCGTGTTCCTCTTCCACGACACGACGGAGATAACGGGGGCGAAGATCGAGGCCGAACGCGCCAGAGCGGTCGCCGAACAGTCGGCCCGCGCCAAGAGCGATTTTCTGTCCCACATGAGCCACGAAATTCGGACCCCGATGAACGCGATTCTGGGGATGACGGAACTCCTGCTGCGCAAAGACATATCGCAGAGCGCCCGGTCGGACGCCCTGGAAATCAAGCGCGCGGGAGGCAGCCTTCTCTCCATCATCAACGATATTCTGGATTTTTCCAAGATCGAATCCGGGAAAATGGAGATCATTCCGGCGGAGTACGCGCTGACTTCTCTTATCAACGACGTGGTCAACATCATCCGCATGAGGATCGCGGAAAAAGGCGTCCTGTTTACGGTGAACGCCGACGCGTCGATTCCGGGACGGCTGATAGGAGACGAGCTCCGAATCCGGCAGATCCTTCTGAACATCCTCAGCAACGCGGCGAAGTACACGCATTCCGGGCACGTGGCTTTCGATATCGACGGAACGCCGGACGATTCGGGCAAAATACTGCTCCGTTTTACGGTCTCCGATACCGGGATAGGCATTCGGGAAGAGGACATGAAAAAGCTGTTCAGCGATTTTTCTCAAATCGACACCCGTAAAAACAGGCTGATCGAGGGAACGGGACTGGGCCTTTCCATCACCCGAAATCTCTGCCTGCTCATGGGCGGAGAGATCTCCGTAAAAAGCACTTACGGAACGGGCAGCGTCTTTACGGCGGTCATTCCTCAAAAAGCGGCGGACCCCGCCCCGCACGCCGCCGTACGCGACGCCGCGCGGAAAAAAGTCCTGCTCTACGGAAAACGGGAAGTCTACGTCGATTCCATCGCGCGCACCCTCGGCAGTTTGGGCGTTCCGTGCAGGGCCGTCATGGACCTCGCGGAATTTCGCGAAGCCTTGTCGTCCGAGAAATATCCGTTTGTGTTCCTTTCGCCGCCGGTTTACGAGGAGGCCGAAAAGTACCTCAAGAACTCCTCTTCCTCCGGCGCTGCCGTGGTTCTCTTCTCAAGCGTCGGCGGTCAGCCGCCCCGGCCGGAAATCTACCCCGTCGTCATGCCGGTCTACAGCACTTCCATTGCCAACGCGCTCAACGGCGAAACGGAAAACCCCGTTTACCGCGAAAACGACGACATATTTGTCAACTTCATTGCCCCGGAGGCGCGCATTCTGGTCGTCGACGACATTCCCACCAATCTCGATGTCGTGACGGGCCTGATGTCCCCCTACGGAATGCAGGTGGACTGTTGCTGCTCGGGGGCCGAGGCGGTCCGCCTGGTTCAGGAAAACCAGTACGACCTGGCGTTCATAGACCACATGATGCCCGAAATGGACGGGATCGACACCGCGGCGGCCATCCGCGCCCTGCCGGACGGCCGCGGCAAAAAACTTCCGCTCATCGCGTTCACCGCCAACGCCATGGTGGGGATGCGGGAGATTTTTTTGGGGGAGGGCTTCAACGATTACCTCACGAAACCCGTCGAGATAAGGAAACTGCACGACATCCTCGACTCCTGGATTCCCAAAGAAAAGCGCCGGCAGACGGTGGTCAGGGAAGCGGAACACCTCCATCTGCTGGAGGGCCGCCGCGTGGACGGCGTCGATTTTGCCGCCGGCATGAAGCATTTCGGCAGCGAGGAGGCCTTTATCCGAATCCTCGATTCCTACCGCACGCACACGGGCGCCCTGCTCGAAAAATTGAGGGGCGTATCGGAGGAGACTCTGAAGGACTACGCCGTGACGGTACACGGAATCAAGGGGGCGAGCTACGGAATTTCCGCCGCGGCGGCGGGAAAAGAAGCGGAGACGTTGGAGTTCGCGGCCAAAGCCGGAGACCTCAAGGCCGTAACCGCAAAAAACGGCGCGTTCATTGAAAACGTCGAACGGCTCCTGTCGGACTTGGACGCGCTGTTCGCGGATCTGAAGGCGAACGACGCGGGCTCGGAGCCCGCCAAGCCCTTGAAGCCCTGCCCCGACGGGGAGCTTCTCCAAAGAATGCTCGCGGCCAGCAAAAAATACATGCTGTCCGAGATGGAGGAGATCATGGCGGACTTGGAGCGTTACGAGTACGAACGCGGCGCCGATTTAGTCCTCTGGCTCAGGCAGCAGGTAGAAAATCTGGAATATAAAGCCATAGAGCAGCGCCTGGAAAGCGAGTCGGAAAACGGCATTCCGAAAGAATCCGAGGACGGCGTAAAAGTGTGAAGTGCAGTGCAGTGCAGTGCAGTGCAGTGAAAATATTCAGGACGCCGGGCGCGCGTTTTCAGTGCGTTCGGCGCGGCATTTCAGGATGGCGGCCGAAAAAGCCAGTCCCACCGCGGCGATGAACGCGCAGGAGGACCACGCCAGACGCCAGTGCCCCCCCGCGATGCCCGCGGCCGCCATGAACATCGGGGAGGCGGGCATCCCCATGTCCGCGAGTCCGCCGATAAACCCGTTCGCCGCGGAGACCTCTCCGTCTCTGAAATACTCCGGGAAAATACTGTAGAAAGAGCCCAACCCCCACGCGGCCCCGAAGGAGAGAAAAAACACGACAAAGTTGAACAGGCCCGTCTTCGGCGGCCTGAGATCCGCCGAAAGCAGAACGGCGGCACCCGCCATGATCAGAACCGTCCCCAGGGCAAAAACGGCAGCCCGCCTTTGCAGCCTGTTCGGCCCCCGCGACGCGGCCAGGTCCGAAACCTTCCCCGACAGAAGGGAGCCCGCGAGAATCGAGAGCGCGGAAACGCTCATGACGCCGCCCATCTGAGCGTCGCTGAACCCCAGGTGCAGGCCGAAGGGGATCATGTCGCTCCAGATGGACTGAACGGTCCACACCGTCGGAAAAAACGCGAAAATCAAAAACCAGGTCAGCCTGTTTCGGACGACGAACCGGTAAGCACTTTCGTCGCCCGCGGCGGCGTCGCCCGCAACGGCGCTGCCCGCGGCAGTGTTACCCGTTGCGGGTTCGGAATGTCTCCCGCCGGTTCGTCCGTCGTTCAAAAATACCGGCGCGGCAAGCAGAATCGTCAGCAGCATGGCGGCGGAAATCGCGTGATAAGATGCCTGCCAGCCCATGCGGCTGAGGCAGAAGCCCGCGATCGTTCCTCCGGCGGCGCCGCCGGCGTAGGTGAAGCCGGTCAGGATGGCGGTCGCCAGCCCGATGTCGCGGGGCGCGCACCGGTCGGCGATCATCACGAGAAAAAGCGGAAAGAGGACGACGCAAAGCCCCTGCATGGATTTCAGGACGACAAACAGGCCGTATGCCCGATTGAACGGTATCCACACCTGAGGGATCAGGAACACGAGGCATCCCGCCGCGAACACGGCGCGCTTTCCGTATTGTTTTATGAAGCGGGGCGCGGCCAGCACCGCGCCCACGGAAAAGAAATACTTCACCGCGTCCACGAAGGCCGCCCCCGCCCCGGTCGTGCCGACCTGCTCCGCCACATAGTCGAGCGTCGCGCTGAACTGGGAGGTCGCCGCGGCGGTGACGGCCGACAGCAAGGAAAGCGTCAGAGCGGCGGCCCAGCCCCGCCAACTCGATTCGTTTACGGAGTCCTTCGTCATCGTTTTACGTCTGTCCATTCCAATCAAATCAAATCTATTCCAATCAAATCTATTCATTCAAATCTATTCATTCAAATCTATCCGTCCGAGCTTTCGCAATTTCATTTGTGGTCCGAAAGCCACTGGAACGCCATAGCGCTCATCACGGCGGAGCCCTTCCAGAGGATGGTGTCGTCGAAGTCGAACTTCGAGTTGTGGTGGTAGAATTTGTGCTTCGCCGGGTCGCAGGTGTTGAAGAAGCAGAACATTCCGGGGACCGCCTCCAAGAAGAAAGCCATGTCCTCGCCGCCCATGAGCGGGTTTTCCAGCTCGACGACATCTCCCGGGAAGAGTTCTTCCGCGACCTTCCGGAACTCTTCGGCCACCTCCGGGTTGTTGACGACGGGGGCCGGGCCGTCCCAGTTGAAGTCGTACTCCACCGAGCCCCGCATCCCCTCGGCGACCGATTCGGCGACCTCGCCGATGCGCTTCGCCAGGGTCTTGCGAATGTCGTTTTTCAGGGCCCGGATGGTGCCGCTCATTTTGCACTCCGACGGAATGATGTTGAACGCGCTGCCGGCGTGGATGGAGCCGAAGGAGATGACGACCGGCACCAAGGGCGAGAACTCCCGGCTGACGATCGTCTGGAGCGTCGAGATGATCTGGGCCGCGATCATGATCGGATCGATCGAGTTCTGCGGCGTGGAGCCGTGGCTGCCGACGCCCTTGACCACGATTTCGAAACGATCCATACAGGCCATCAGGGCATCCCTGCGAAAGCAGAACTCCCCCGGCCCGACGCCTTCCCCCAGCTTCCCGACGTGAAGGCCGACGATGACGTCCGAGCGGGGATTTTCCAGCGCGCCGTCGTCGAGCATCCGCTTTGCGCCGCCCGGCCCGACCGGGTTGCCCTCTTCTCCCGGCTGAAAAAGGATCTTGACGCGCCCCTCGAGTTTGCCGGCGTTCTCTTTAATGATTTTCGCCGCGCCCAAGGCAATCGCGCTGTGGGCGTCGTGCCCGCAGGCGTGCATGCAGCCGTTGGCCGAGGCGAACGGCAGGCCCGTCTCTTCCGCGATGGGGAGCCCGTCGCAGTCCGCGCGGATCGTGAAGACTTTTCCCGACCCCGGGTTTTTGCCCTCGATGAGCGCAACGATGCCCGTACACCCGCCTCCGCCCACGTCCTTCCGGTAAGGAATTCCCATTTTGTCCAGTTCCGCGCAGATGAAAGCCTGAGTGCTCGGGGTGTGGATTCCCGTTTCCGGTGTTTTGTGCAATTCCCTTCGCCACGCCGTGATGTCTCCGGCAATTTCGAGCGCCCTCTTCTTGAAAACGTCCAAATTCCGCGCCATGACCGAGATGCTCCTTTCCCCCATACGGATATGCTGCGATTCCCGAACGGAAACTTGCCGGCAACCGCCTGCTTCGTCCATTGTAACCCGGAACAGCCGGATTATCCAGACACGCGCTTCCGGCGTGTCGCCGGACAGTGAAAATGTCCGGGTGAGACGGGCGCGGGCGGCCGCGCAGCTGCTAAGGGGTTTTCCCCCCGAAAGGGGGCGTGGAGAGAATAATAAAGCTAGTAGTCGCTGCACTCCAGCTGCTACTAGCCCTCGCCGAACTGATTCGGCTCTTCAAATCGCTCTAATCCTACCGTAGGGCGTAAGTCCGAGGTGGAGTTCTCGGCCCCGCTTCGGCAACCCGGACACAACCGTCTGACCTGTCCCAGACGGGCAGGGGCTTGCGCAAATCTGCTTGAATGATGTACAATTCAAAAATACAGAATTCGAATTAGAAAAAAATTTTTTCAGAGGGGTGTGCAAGAAGGTATACCCTTTTGCACGCCCTTTTTTTCGCGCATCACCCTTTCAAAAATCCAGTTTTTACAATGCTTCTTCCAAACTCCCGACGCCGTGCAAATGAGTATACCCTTCTGCGCGGGGGGCGTTTTTCCAATATTT
>JAISMH010000037.1 GCA_031276855.1 Synergistaceae bacterium | reverse complement strand
CCCGGTGGTGGTGGAAAAAGGCGGCGGCTGCGACGCGGGCTTCGGCGCGGGAGTTACGAGACTGGCAATTCTGGCGGCGTGTCTGGCCGCGCGGAAAAGCGCGGCGAAAAAGGCGCGCTGACCCAGGGGAAAATAACAGGGAAAAATAAGAAGACGGCCATGAAACGGGAGGTTCCTCTGCAAGGGGGAGCCTCCCGTTTTCAGTCAGACCGCTCCCGCCCCCGTCTCACCCGGACATTATCGCGGACGAGTGACAAAACAAACGGCAGGGTAGTTGACAGACGTTTGGGGACGAGGTATTATTCATGAAAGACAAATTTCTTGAAATCAATTATATGTAAATCTATATTCTAAAAGAGGAATATATGAAAAAACAGAATCTCATTCCGGCAGACTCTCTGCTTGATCTGCTGAGGTCGAAAAGCAAAACATTCAGCCCAAAACAGTACATTTTGGCTCGTTTTGTGGCGCAGAACTACGCGGACCTGGCGTATACGAACATCACCGAACTGTCCTTCGCCACCGGAGTGAGCGAACCCAGCATCACCCGTTTTGCGCGTCTGTTGGGCTACGAGGGATTTCAAGGGCTTCAGAAGGCGATACGCGCGCTTGCCGACGAGGAAAAATATACGCACGACCGCGCCAGAGACTTCATCCCGGATATTGATCAAGATTCACAATCAATGGACACCGCATCCGTGAGCGTGAAAAAAATTGTCGACGAAATTTTCGCCCTCGAAGGCAAAAGTATCGAAAAGACCTACCGGGGTATCCAGTTCGACGTTTTCGACGAAGCCGCCAGCGAACTCGCGAAAGCTGAAAAAATCGTGATTACGGCCCACGGGCTCAATTTTTTCCTGGCCGATTACGCGACGTCATATTTGAGCGTCATCCGCAAGAACGTCGTCAAATCCTCGGTTTTTGACATACCGGATTTCGCCGCTCTTTCCGATCTGACCGACAAAGACGCCGTTCTGGCGTTCACTTTCCCGCGCTATCCGACAAGAGCGGGAAAAACTCTGAAATATCTGCGTGAAAAAAACGCCGCTCTGAAAATCATCGGGATTACGGACAGCGTGCTTTCTCCTATCGCGCTCTACTCGAACTACCTGTTGCTGACTCCGCAATGGACGGTCACCTTCATTGACGCCTACGCTGCGGCGATGATTTTGACCCACGCACTGATGTACGCCGTGTTTCTCAAACACGGGAAAGATACTGCCAAACGCGTCAGGGAATATGATCGATTCGTTATCGACAACGCTTTGATAGAATCTCAAGAACCTGGGAAAGTATGAAAAACACTGATGCAATAACTATCATCACAGGTTTTTACATTCGGTGAACGAGGCGCGGGGCAATCCGCGCCTGAAGGAAACGCAGCTGACGCGGGCCGGCCCGTCGGCGGCGTTTATACACATCAGGGAGGTGTTGTCTGTGTCTGAATCTGTCAATCGCGTTTTCAACGGTACCACGCTCTATTTAGTCTGCGGATTGGTCGTTCTTTATGTGACGGTCCAGGCGCTCCTTTTTATGCGTCTGGCGTGGCGCAGGGGGATCGAACTTGGCATAACGGAAAAAAAGATGCGCCAGGCTGTGACGAACAGCGCCGTTTTTTCCATCATTCCGTCTTTGCCCATCGTGATTATGCTGATGGTGCTGACTCAGGTAATCGGGCGCTATATCTCGTGGCTTCGCCTGTCGGTCATCGGCTCGGCGGCCTATGAGAATATGGCGATCGATATCGCGGCCAAATCGTACGGACTGACCGGACTTGGCGATCTGGGATTTTCGCCGGAGATTTATGTAGCCGCGACATGGGTCATGAGCTTCGGCATCGTGTGGGGCATACTGTTTAACATTTTCTTCATGGGAACGCTGGACAAACGGGCCAAAAAAATACAATCCCGCGGCGGCGGCTTCATGAAAATCGCCAGCGCCGCGCTTTTCGTAGGTATGCTCGCGGTGATGTCGATGCCGCACCTCGCCAACTTCATCCGAAACGATCTGGGCACTCTCAGTTTCTGCACCGCTGCCGCAGTATCGCTCTTGATCGGTGACGTCTCCAAAAGAACCAATATCGGTGCGCTCAAAGAGTTCGCGTTTCCTATCAGCTTGATTGCCGGCATGCTCACGGCTATTCTGGCCGCACCGCTTCTTTAAGTGCGTTTTTGAATGAAAAGGAGTGATCTGTATGAACAACAATTTCGACATATCGGTCAACCGGCTGGGGCGGACTTCCAGCATCGTCGCACTCGCAATGATGTCTATGCCTCCGATCTACGTCACGTGGGCAATGGGGATACACATCGACACAGGCAACGTTCTGGCCGCGCTTTTCAATGTGGCGGCCGTCTTCATCCCGATATGCGTTATAGAGAACATTTCCTACTATCCCATACTGGGCGCTGGGGGCGTTTATCTCAGTTGTATAACGGGCAACATCATGAACATGAAGCTGCCGGCCGCAGTCTCCGGCATGACCATAGCGGGCGTCGAGCCTGGCAGTCAGGAAGGAGAAGTTATTTCGATCCTCTGCGTGGCGATGTCCTCTATCGCTACCGCCGCGATCCTGTTCATCGGAATGCTGGGGATTGGGTTCCTTGTTCCCTACCTGCAAACACCGCTCCTGAAGCCGGGATTTGACAATATCATGCCGGCCCTCATGGGGGCGCTCTCAATTCCGTTTTTCCTGAAAAATATCAAACTCAGTGTAACACCAATCGCCGTTTCGCTCATTCTGTGTCTGGCGCTGGGGCCGACGACCGTTCAACGCAACCAGAGCTACATCATGCCGTGCGTTATGCTTCTCTCCGTAGCCGTGGCCTATGTCGTCCACAAACAAAAGGAAGAAAAAAAATGAGCGCGGCCGCGAGTAAAGACAGAATATCCGCGCTGGTCGAGGCTAAACGGGAGAAATTCATCGCCGTCTCCGACAAAATATGGGGGTACTCGGAGATACGTTTTGGACTTCCTCAGTCAGCCGACGAAATATGCCGGGCGCTTGAGGGCGAAGGGTTCTCCGTCGAACGCGGCGTTGCCGATATGCCTCATGCGTTCGTGGCGTCTTTTTCCAACGGGAAAGGACCTGCCTTGGGTTTTCTCGGAGAGTATGACGCTCTGGCCGGGTTGAGCCAGAAAGCCGATTCCGCTGTCCGGGAGCCGTGCGCGGAGGGCGAGCCCGGACACGGATGCGGGCACCAGGCACTCGGAGCCGGTTCTCTGGCCGCCGCAACGGCCCTCAAAGACTATATGAAAGAGGCAGGACTTGGGGGAACGGTACGCTATTACGGCTGTCCGGGTGAGGAAAGCGGGTCCGGCAAGGCGTATATGGCCCGAGCTGGCTTGTTCAGCGGACTCGACGCAGCCCTCACGTGGCATCCCTCTATCGCATGCCGCTCTATGGCCATGAGCAGCCTCGCCAATTATCAGATTTACTTTCACTTCAAGGGAATCGCGGCGCACGCCGCCGCCGCGCCTCACCTGGGGCGCAGCGCTCTCGACGCCGTCGAGCTGATGAACATCGGTGTCAATTACCTGCGCGAGCACGTTATACAGGAGGCCCGCATACACTACGCGCTTATCGACGGCGGAGGACACGCGCCCAACGTCGTACAGCCGAAAGCCACTTCACTCTATTTCATTCGCGCTCCGAAATCCTCGCAGGTAAAGGATATCTACGATCGGGTCGTGGACATCGCCAGAGGCGCGGCACTGATGAGCGGGACGGAACTTTCGATAGAGTGGGACAGCGCCTGCGCGGAGGTCGTTCCTAACGCGACGCTGTCAGAGCTGCTTTACGAGAAGCTGAACGAAATCGGCCCGTTCGACGTGACGGCCGAGGAGGAAAACTACGCCGCCCGCTTTGTCGAAACTCTGGGCGCCGGCGGCAAAGAGCGAGTCCTGTCGAATCTGGTGCAGACCTATGGTTCGTCCTTTGCCGAAAAAGCGAAACAAATCGCCGCGAAGTCCGTTACCAACGACATCCTTCCCTACTATTTCACCGAAACCGCAATGCCGGGCTCGACGGATGTCGGCGACGTCAGTTTCAACACTCCCACTGGGCAGATAGGCGTCGCCTGCTTCCCCAACGGGACAGTGGAGCATTCCTGGCAGTGGGTTGCTTCCGGACGTTCCTCCATCTGTCACAAGGGAATGCTTTTGGCAGGAAAGGTGCTGGCCCTCGCCGGAGCAGAGCTTTTGACTGACGCGGAATTGCTGGCAAAGGCAAATTCCGAGTTCCGCGAACGCACGGCCGACAATGCCTATCACTGCGCGATTCCTCCGGAAGTAAAACCGCACTGAGCCGGAATGTCGTGCTCATTCCATACGAGACAGATACGAGACAGGGAGGAGTGTTCTAATGATGATTCTTGACAAACTGCCGCACGAGAAAGTTCCATGGAAAGCGGAGTTCGACTTTCTGAACCTCATGGCGTTGGATCTGAACGGCGGGCTGCGCAGCGTAACGATGCCGAAAAGTTATGTTTCAGAGAAGATTTTCAAGCAAGGTATTGGTTTCGACGCATCCAATTATGGTTACGCCAAGGTCACCGACTCCGACATGCTTATCGTTCCCGACCCGGAAGCAGCGTTCATAGAACAGCGTGAGGGATTCAGGATTTTGCACATGATGGGAGACGTTTTCCTGTCCGACGGAAATTTTTTCGAGCAATACCCCAGAAACATAGTACGCAAGACCCTGAATTTTCTTCGCGAGGAAAAAATGGCCGACGGCATGAAAGCCCTCTTGGAGCTTGAATTTAACATATTCGACGCGGTGGAGTACGGTTCGCGGGATACACACGCGTTCTACTCTGTGGGCTCAGCCGAGGGACTGGGCGAGGGGTTCGCCTCGCGCCCGCACTTCGGAGCGCAGGGAGGATATCATCGCTTTGCGCCGGAAGATCGCTATATGGACTTCCGCAACCTTGCGGTCTCGCTTTTGGAGAGAATTGGCTATCCGGTCAAATACCATCATCATGAGGTAGGCGCGTCGCAGGTGGAGATCGAACTGGAGTTCATGGACATGTTGAAAGCGGCCGACGCCGTGTGCCTGGCGAAGTGGATCATCCGCTCCGTGGCCGATTGGAAGGGTCTCAAGGTCACTTTCATGCCGAAGGCGCTTTACGGAATGCCGGGCAATGGGATGCATGTTCATCAATTTTTGGAAAAAGACGGTTGCTCGCTGTTCGTCGGAGAGGGTCTCTATGGGCTTTCAAACGCCGGACTCTCATACATTGCCGGGCTTCTGGAACACAGCCTGACCGGAAGCCTGCTGGCGTTCACAAATCCATCGACCAACAGCTATCGCCGCCTGATTCCGGGATACGAGGCACCCATAGGCGCGACGTTTGCCAAGGCTTCGCGCAACGCAGCGGTCCGTATCCCCGGTTATCTCAAGAAAAGCGAAGTCCGTATGGAATATCGGACGGGGGATGCGACTGCGAATGCCCACTATATGCTTTCCGCGATGGCTCTCGCCGGATGTGACGGAATTCGCCGTCAGGCGGACCCGGTGGCGCTGGGATTCAATAGTGCGGACACAGGCAACGCAAAGGTCTTTCCACTGGATTTGTACCGCGTGATGGACGGGCTGGAGAAAGACCATGAATATCTGGATCCGGTGTTTCCTCCAAAACTTCTGGAACTGTGGATCAAACATAAGCGATCCGAGGCGGATTACGTCTACAACGCCCCGACTGCGCAGGAATACGAGCTTTATTTTTAACGAACGGAAGGAGACCGTTTATTTTTTTGAGCGGTCTCCTCCCGCACCGCTGTACTTGGGGCGGGAATATCCCCCATTCGGCTGAAAAGAGCGGGACGAATGTCGGCGATATCTGCCGCAGTCATAGGCCGATCCCTCCCCCACGCTATTGATTTATAACGCACCGTTGCAGGCAGCGAGAAGGGAGGATAAGGGACTCCTGCTGACTGTAAAAAAAGAGCCGCCGGCTTCCCCCTGTCCGGCGACAATGGAACGCCGTACTTCTTGACAGGTGCGAGGGGGATGTGGTACAAAGTAGATGTCGAAACGGAGGGTGTTTGACCGGACAAGGTCGGGATCTCGAGGTTTCGGCAACGTGGTTCGTTGACTTTTCAGGTTTCACAAGTCTTTTTTCGCGTCTCCAATTCCAAGGCCCCAAAACCATGTTTTGGGGCCTTGGTTTTTCTTCCAAAAAATCCCTCAAACCTCTCTACGGCTTAATCCATGCCTGTCATGTTTTCGCCGAAGAATCTGCCATCCGTGCAATGCCCCAATGATTTTCCTAAAGGTGATCGCCTTTTTTCTTCCCTAACCTTCCTTGAACACTACGTTTTCGCCTCCGCTCCCCTTTTCCCTCAAGGCCCCAAAACATGGAAGAGGGACTTTGGGCGAATCGCGGCAGGAAAACGCGCACAGGGACGTTATTCATGGAAGTTCCGTCAGGCATGGAAAACCGGCGGACAAAAAGCAGGGGACGTAGGGACACCGAACCCCACACACAGGGAGATTAATCTATAATGGCTCTCGCAGTCAATCACAATATTCCCGCGCTCCAGACGTACAACGTGGTTTGAACACACCGAAGGTTCCAATATTCCCTCAATCGCTGTTATCGTCAAACATGAAGTAAAAGTATGGTCCAGCGGACGATCCGGCGAACCTGGCATCCACAAGATCTGCTGGAAGGCCGCGGGGAAGAAATTCTGACAAGAATGCGCACAAAAGGATTGTGCCAATAAGGAGGAGCCATAATGAAAGATTTTACGATTCTGGAACGGATGGCGAAACACTTTCTGTCGCGGGGGGACGCACTCTCCCTGGATACATTGAAGTTTTCCCTTCTGCGTCCCGTTTACAAGGCTCAGTACGGTAACGATAAATTATCTGAATTCGCGAGGAAACAGGAAGCGTTTCTTCAAAAATGCGGGGAGGCGGGCTCCGTTATCCTCTATGGCGCTGGCGCCGAAGGAGCCGCTTACTTGGGTGAATTGCGGAGAAATGGGGTGACAATACCGGCCTTTATGGATACCTTCAAAACCGGAGTGTTCTGCGGCGTACCCATTATTTCTATGGAAGACTACAGAGAACAATTCGCGGACACCACAATAGCAGTGACGCCCATGCTGCACAAACGGAAAATAAAGCGCCAGTTGGAAGCCATTGGAATTGACAACGTTTTATGTTCGGACATCGACTCACCGCTTCTGGACTCGGACATAATCACACCTGAAACGGAAATGCTGTTCAGCAGAGCCAATGGTGAACAATACTTTTCCTTGGCGGAAATACCGTGGGGGGAAGAGGAGGTTTTTGTGGATTGCGGCGTTTTTGACGGTGAATCGACGTTGGATTTCATAAGTCGATGTGAAAAACGAGGCGGTACTTATAGTAAAGTTTTTGGCTTCGAGCCAGATCCGAGCAATTATCTTAGGGCCGTCGATAACCTGGCCCGGTCCCGCGGCGTAAAAATTTTCAATGCCGGCGTGGGCAATCATGACGGCACGGAGAAATTCGTGACGTACGGGCCCTGTTCTCGTGTGGGGGAAGCCGGAATCGAGGAAGTCCGCGTCGTTACCCTCGATAAAGCATTGGAGAGTGAGCGGGTAACCTTCATAAAAATGGACATTGAGGGAAGCGAACTGGACGCTTTGAGGGGCGCGGCGAAGATTATTCGGGCGCAGAAGCCCAAACTTGCCGTCTGCGTCTATCATAAATTCGAGGACAACTGGGAAATCCCAGAATTCATCTGGTCATTGAACCCGGAGTATCAGCTTTTTATGAGGCACTACAGCAAGGGACTTGCCGAGACGGTGTTGTATGCCCTGCCCCAAGCAGCTGTAAAGCCGGATGTTGAGGAGAAATTCATATGACCCCTAAATTTCCTCACGCGATTGTTTTGCTGCATTATACGCGTTTCGCGCGGGCGAGTTCCCGCACCATCGCCAGGCGAAAGACCTCCGGGAACTCGTCCACGCTGCAGCAGGAAATGCCGTAGCGCGCGGAGATGTTGGCGTCCGGCTTCGGGGCGTCCACCAGAACCAGCAGGTTGCTGTTTCGGTTCAGGTTAAGCAGTTTCGAGACGCGCGAATATTTTGCGAGGTAGTCCATGTACTCCCCCGTCTTCGCCTCGATCCAGAACACGCTGGAGCCGATCAGCATAAGAAAGTCGAACTCGAAGTCCTCGTCGCCCGGCAGGACGATACGGGGGTTCTTCATGAAGGCGAAGGGCGTGTCCAGGGTGGAAGGGTGCGTCGTCACGATGGACACCACTTTGTCGCGGATATAGTGTTCGAGCCATCCTCCGGACAGGAAGTTGATTGCCGCCGGCGTTCGGGCGAGGCGCGCGACGATCGTGTAATGCGGCGCGCGGCGATAGGTGAAGGCCGCAAGAAACCCGATGTTTTTCAGCATTTTGCAGAAATTCAGGGTATGGGTGACGTCGCGCCCCTGAAAGCCCAGAAGCGGGAACTGTATTTCCTCTCCGACGTTGAGCGTGGCCTTGAGGCGGGTGTAAAAGGGCTGAACGCAGCTCAGGTACTTGCCCAGAAAAGCGGCTATCTGCGAGAGGCGGGGGTCGAGCCCCGATTCGTCCGGCAGGGCGACGAGCTGCACGCCGTGCTCCGTAAGGAAATTTTGCAGTTCCTTCATTTTCTGAAGAGAAAAATTCTGTGGCATTCCCTGCGGCAGGATGCCGGAGACGATCTGCGCCCCGGCGTTCCGCTCCAGGGAGCTCTCGCAGATCACGCGGTTCGGAATCAAAAGCTCAATGTGACGCCCCTGCTGGGAACTCGACGTCGTGCGGATCAGCCCGGCCCGCTCCAGATTCTCCAGCTGCGCGAGCATCGCGGGCTTCCCGATGGAAAGGGCCTTCGCCAGGCGATTGACGCGGATCAACCCTTCCTCGGCGCCGTTCAGGACATCCATCAGAATGAAGAGCATCCCCAGGGGGGCAAACCCCTTCAGCGAAGCCATTGCCTGAACGGACGGGTATTCCGCGCCGGCGTAGTCCGCCTTCGCAGGAATCGGTTCTTTTTTTGCTACCGGTATTGGATTTTCTTCCAAAGCATTGTTCTGTTCGGCGTTTGTATTTGGTATTGTTAAGGTAACCGGTTCTTTTTTTATGTCTTGTTCGATCTCCGAGGATAATTCCGAAGCAGGTTCTGTTTCGATAACCGGTTCTGTATTTGCAGATTCTCCCTTTGAGTTTTGCTCTCCAGCTTCTTCTTTATCCGATTCTTTTTTTAGAACCGGTTCTGTTTCCAATACTATTTTGGAGTTGTTTTTTTGCTTTTGCCCTTTTTCGGGGGTATTTTTTTTCGTCACGACCGATTCTTTTTCAAGAACCGGTTTTAATTCCAATATTACGTTACTCGAAATAAAATCGCTCAGGGTGAAATCTTCCTCCGGCGGAAGGGCGGCCGTCGGGTCGTCGGAGAGGGCGGGCTCTTCCGGCCCGAGTTCGGCAGGCGTTTCCTCCGCCGTTTCTTCGTCGATTTCGTCCGGAAGCTCGGGCAGGGCCGGCGGGAGCGTTTGGGTTCCCGTCTTTTTGCGGACCCGGCTTCTTTTTTTGGGCGGACGCCTGACGGTCGGATCGGTATTGTCATCCGACCCGGTCTTGTTTTTATTATCGATTGTGTCGGTAATGTTTTTGACTCCGGTCTTCTTTGCCATACTGAAAACCCCCTCCATCCGCGCGCCATTGTAGCACACCGGCATAGGGAGGCACGGAACGTCATTCAAACAGATGTTCCCGATACTGCTCATGATTTTTCAATGCTTGCGCTATAATGGGGTGCAGGGGACTCGTCCCCTGCCGGGTTCGGGCGGAGTCCGAGGTTTTTGCCCGGCCGAAGTTCGGAGCAAAACGTTTTACTGAGGTGAATGCAGATGTGGAGCGGTATCAAAAAAATGCTGGGGCTCGACCTCAACGAGAGGGCTCTGAAGAGCTATTGGGGCGTCGTGGAGAAGGTCAACGCCCACGCTTCCGAGATGGAATCCCTGAAAGACGAAGAACTGCGCGCTTTCGGCGCGCGCCTGAGAGAGCGGGCCTCGGGCGGCGAGGCTCCCGCCGATCTGCTGCCCGAGACGTTCGCCGCGGTCCGCGAGGCGTCGCGCCGGACTATCGGCCTGCGCCATTACGACGTGCAGCTGATCGGCGGGGCCGTGCTTCACGACGGCCGCATCGCGGAGATGAGGACGGGCGAGGGGAAAACCCTCGTCGCGACTCTGCCGGTCGTGCTGAACGCGCTTTCCGGGGAGGGCGTTCACCTGATCACCGTCAACGACTATCTGGCGAAGCGCGACGCCGCGTGGATGGGGCCGATTTACAATTTCCTGGGCCTGTCCGTGGGCGTCATCTACCCTTATATGCCGCCGGAGGAGCGTTACGAAGCGTACCGCGCGGACATCACCTACGGCACGAACAGCGAGTTCGGCTTCGACTACCTGCGCGACAATATGGTGATGCACAAGGCTCAGATGGTACAGCGCTCCCACTCTTACTGCATCGTGGACGAGGTGGACTCCATCCTGATCGACGAGGCGCGTACGCCTCTCATCATCTCCGGCCCGTCGGACGACAACATCGCGGTCTACCTTCAGGCCGACGGGGTGGCGCGCCAGCTCAAAGAGGGCGCGGACTACGAAACGGACGAGAAAGAGCGCAATATCGCCATCACGGAGGCGGGCATACAGAAGTGCGAGGATCTGATGAAGATGCCGGACCTTTTCTCCGACGCCGCGAAGTCGGAGCTGGCCCACCGGATCGTCCAGTCCCTGAAGGCCCACCGCCTCTTCCAGCGCGACGTGAATTACGTCGTGAACAACGGGGAGATCGTCATCGTGGACGAGTTCACGGGACGCCTGATGGTGGGACGGCGCTACTCCGACGGGCTCCATCAGGCGATAGAGGCGAAGGAGCGCGTCAAGGTCGGGCGCGAGAGCCAGACCCTGGCGACGGTCACCCTCCAGAACTACTTTCGGATGTACCGCAAGCTGGCGGGCATGACGGGAACGGCGGCGACGGAGGCGGAGGAGTTCAAGGAAATCTACGGCCTCCAGGTCGTGACCGTCCCGACCCACATGCCGATGATCCGCGCCGACAATCCCGACGTCATTTACGGCACGGTAACGGAAAAGTTCAACGCCGTGGCCGACGAGGTGGAGGAAAATCACAAGCTCGGGCAGCCCGTTCTGGTGGGCACGACGTCCATCGAGAACTCCGAGCGGGTCAGCAAACTGCTGAAGGCGCGCAAGATCCCCCATCAGGTTTTGAACGCGAAGCACCACGAGAAGGAAGCCCATATCGTGGCTCAGGCGGGGCACCTGGGCGCCGTCACGGTGGCGACGAACATGGCAGGGCGCGGGACGGACATCATGCTGGGCGGAAATCCCGAGTTTTTGGCCAAAGAGAAGCTCATGGCCGAGCGTCCTCCGCTCGACTGGAAAATCAAGACGCTGAAACAGGACGACGTCTACGATTATTTCATCCAATACACGAACGTCCTCCCCGCGGATCTGGCGCGGAACTACCTTCGGGACCGGCGCCTTTCCGGCGCGGACGGAACAGAGGGGGAAGGGGCATACGTCGAATTTCTGCTCGGCGTCTTCTCCCGTATCCGAGACGCCTACGAGACCTGCCTGGAGTTCTTCCGCGCGAAGTGCCGGGAGGAGCACGACCGGGTCGTGGAGCTCGGCGGGCTGGCCATCGTCGGCACGGAGCGGCACGAGTCCCGGCGCATCGACAACCCGCTCCGCGGCCTCGCCGGGCGTCAGGGCGACCCCGGGGGAAGCCGCTTCTACCTCTCTCTGGAGGACGATCTGCTGCGGCTTTTCGGCTCCGACCGGATACAGGGGCTCATGGGCCGGCTGGGAATGACGGACGGGGAGGCCATCGAGTCCTCCATGCTCTCCAAGGTCATCGAGTCCTCGCAGCACAAGGTCGAGCAGATGCACTTCGACATCAGGAAACAGCTTCTGGCCTACGACAACGTCATGAACCACCAGCGCGAGGCCGTCTACGCCGAAAGACGTACGCTTTTGCACGAGGACAACATCGTAGAATACGGCTGGGGCATCGTCGAGGGAGTTCTGCGGGAGACCCTGGATCGTTATTTCCCGGAACAGGAAGACCCGAACCCCGAACGGGCCGCCTCCCGTCTCAGGGCGCTTTTCTGCTTCGGCAGGGACGAAAAATTGGACATGGTCGCCCAATTGGACAGCCGTGCCGGTTTGGAACTGGTGCGGGAGGAGATCGCCGCGTTCATGAAAGCCCGTTACGACGCGAAGATAAGCGACCTGACGCTGGAGACGGCGAGCGGGCTGGTGCGCTACATCGTGCTGAACACGCTGGACGACGCCTGGCGCGATCACCTGCTGGGGATGGACGAACTGCGGCGGGGCATCGGCCTGCGCGCGATAGGGCAGAAGGACCCTCTGTTGGAGTACCAGTTCGAGTCGTTCAACCTCTTTCAGGAGATGATGCAGCGGGTGAGAGAGTCCTTCGTCGAGCAGTTCTTCAGGGTGCGGGTCATCTCGGAGGACGCCTTTCTCCGGCGCCGCGGCCGGGAGCTTGCGGAGGGCCGCGGGCTTCGGGCGCGCGAGCCGTTCACCGAGGGACGGCCCAGCCGTTTCGAGGAGAGCTTCGCGGCGGGCGAGGGCAGGCCGGGACCCGTGAGAAAGGGCGTCCGTATCGGCCGCAACGACCTCTGTCCCTGCGGAAGCGGTAAAAAATAAAAACATTGCTGCGGCAATGGACTCTGAGAGGACTGTACGGGCGAGGGAGGAGCGGGGCATGAAATTTTTGACAAGCGAAAAATCCCACAGGACGAAGGCGCGCCTGTCCTTGGAGGCGCGCGTGTTCCCAGAAGCGCGCCTG
>JAISMH010000026.1 GCA_031276855.1 Synergistaceae bacterium | reverse complement strand
AGTGTTGGACGCATTTTGAAATTGTCAGGGAAAGAGCCTAAGCATCCAAGGCGGCAAGCGAAAAAACATCGCCTCCGCGAGCGGCGGACTCAGGCGGGGATGCTGTGGCAGATTGACGCCACGCCTTATGAATGGCTGGGGAAAGAACACGGGAAATTCGCGCTGCACGCTGCTGTTGACGACGCAACCGGGATTGTGGCCGGCGCATTTTTCACGCCGAATGAGTGTATGGAAGGCTACAGCGAGGTGACGAAACAGGGAATAAAGCGATATGGGGTGCCGTTGTCCATATACAGCGCCAGGCACACGATTTTCCGTTCGCCGAACGAAAAGCTGACAGTGGATGAAGAACTGGCAGGGCAGAAAAAGTCGTTGTCGAACTTTGGGGAAGCGATGGAGGAATTGAGTATTGGACATATCAAAGCGACGACGGCGACGACGCCGCAGGCGAAAGGCAGAATAGAAAGACTTTGGGAAACGTTTCAGGATCGTATACCGGAGGAACTGAGATTGCTGGGAATCGGATGTATCGAAGAGGCGAATGGGACTCTGCCGGAACTGCTGAACCGGCATAACGAGAGATATAGGGTAAATCCGGCCGAGAGCACAGAGGCGTACCGAGTGTTGGAAGATATACGTGCCCAAGGACGAAAGTATTCGTTTTGAAACGAGGACAACGGTAGAAGTGCGAGAAACTTTTGCAGGTGAGTTGATTATTTGGCACAAAAAAACGGCATGATGAGATTCCATATGTCCGTGATTTCGCTCAATTTTTCTCTGAACTCAGCAAACACGTTTATATTAAATACACCAAGATCAAAGCACATAGCGGCGACCCAATGAACACCCTTGCCGACCAACTTGCCAAGGGCAAGTGATTTCCGAGTGTCAATAATAAACCCCACCCGCTTCACGGGAGCCCCTTTGAAATTGAAAAGGGGCCTTTCAAAGCCCCCTTTTCAATTTCAAAGGGGGTGTCGGCAAAGCCGACGGGGGTTTGCCGGGGGGGGGGGCCGGTGAGCGCCCCCGGCAACGGGTTCGCTATCTCAAAGATTCTATCTCATGAAAGCCGGAGACCTCGATTTTGCCTTCGCGGGCGACGGACTCGGCCGCTTCTCGGCTTTCGCACGGGAAATCGCAGGCCAGCCCGCAGCTGGACGAAAGTTTTCTCGGCACGGGCGCGATTCGGGCGTTGATCCCCGCCTTGCGGCAGGCGCGCTCGAACAAAAGCGCCATGCTCGTCGTCGCGAACGTCGCCAGACAGGTTGTTCCGGTCTTTTCTTCCATAATGCCTACGCGAAGAGCTGCCGGGCGATTTCCACGCCGGTTTGCTGGAGCTTCGGAATCAGCTCTAGAGCGCGTTCTTTCGTGAAGCGCAGGGCGGGCCCCGCCAGGGAGAGCGCGTAGACGGCGTTTCCGTGCCAGTCCAGAATCGGGACGGCGGTGGAGATGATTCCGTCCTCGCGCTCGCCGTAGCTGATGGCGTAGTCCTGCCCGCGGATGACGGCCAGTTCGTTCAGGAGGCGCTCCTTGTCGGTGATGGTGGCCGCCGTGATGGGCGTCAGCTTTCGCAGTTCGCGCTCCACGATGTCTTCCGGGGCGTAGGCCAGAAGAACCTTTCCCGACGCGCCGGCCCAGAGCTCGAACCGGTCGCCCACCCGCACCACGCAGCGCATCGACAGGAGGCTCGGCACGTGTACGTAGCAGACGCGGTACTCGCCGTCGATGCCGTAGAGGGAGACGGCCTCCTTCGTTTCGTCGCGCAGATCCTGCATGTAGGGGTGCGCCACCCGGTGCGGCTTGTAGTGGGCCTGAGCGACGGCGCCCAGAAGATAGACCCGGCTGCCGAGAGAGTAAGTCCGGTCGTCGAAGCGCCTCAGGGCGTTCAGGGAGACCAGGGTCGTCAGGATACGCAGAGTCGTGCTCATGGGCAGCCCCAGCTTTTCAGAAATCTGATTCAGCGTCAGCTTCGGCTCGTCCAGCGTGAAGCACCCCAGAACCGCGAACGCGCGTCCGACCACTCTTACCGTATCTTCCTTCATACCGTGTCTTCCTTCATGCCGTAATTTCCCTCATCGTTCCGATCTTTTTCGTCTTTTTCATCGTCAGAGGCCGGCGTCCTCCGGGAGCCTCAGCATACTGCTGTCGCCGGGGCGGCCGACCAGAGCCGCGGCTCTGCGGGCGGCGGCCATCGTCTTCGCGAAGTCGTAACCCGTCTCGATGCCCATCGCGTGCAGCATGTGGACGACGTCTTCAGTCGCCACGTTTCCCGACGCGCCGGGGGCGAAGGGGCAGCCGCCCAGCCCGGCGAAGGAAGTGTCGAAGCGGGTGACCCCCGCCTCCAGACCCGCCAGAATATTGGCCAGGGCCATTCCCCGCGTGTTGTGGGTGTGCAGCGTCCAAATCGCGTCCGGGTAACGGGCGTTCAGCGCCGACATGGTTTCGTACACCTGTTTCGGATTGGCCATGCCCGTCGTGTCGGACATGGAAAGCTCCTTCACCCCGAGCGCCAGGTAGGCGCGGACGACCTTCTCGATCTGATCCAGCGGAATGATTCCCTCCGCGTGGTATCCGAACCCCGTCGAGATGGCGCCGCTGAGCTCCATGCCCTTCTCCCGGCAAAAAGCGGCGCACTGCCCGAAACTCTCAATGACATCCTCGGGCGCGGCGTTGCTGTTTTGGCGCGAGTGGGTGGGGGAGGCCGAGACCGTCACCTTGACCTTCGAGAGCCCCGCCGCGTGGGCGCGCTCGACGCCCTTCAGGTTCAGGGCGAGGGCGCGGTATTCCACCTTGGAACCCGCCGGGTCAAGGCCCGCCGGGCCCTCGCGTTTTTTCAGCCTTCGCGCCACCTCGTCGGTGTCCGCCATCGACGGCACGGCCCTGGGGTGGACGAAGGAGCCTATTTCCACGCTCCGCGCCCCCGCGTCCACAATGGCCTCGATCAGCTCGATTTTCTGTTCGACGGAGAGGAGCGTTTTTTCGTTCTGGAGGCCGTCCCGGGGCCCGACCTCGCAGAGAAAAACCTTTTCGGGCAAACCGAACATAACATTTGGCTCCTTCAGAGCTGTCGGCTCTTTTTTCATTCAGATTTTGATTAACAGATTTTGATTAACAGATTTCGATTAACAAATTTTTATTGCCGAACTCCTGCGTCACACGCCCCAAATATGGATATTTCTCGTTCCGCCTTTCTCGTTTTTCCCGCAAGGTTCAAGACGGTCGAAAATCTTTTCATCCCACCCGCGCCCGGCGCGTTCGTCGCAGACGATAAGGTGCGCCTCGGCGGCGCCGGACTGTTCGGCGTAGCGGGCCGTCTGCTCCAGCCCCTCGGAAAGCGCCCTTTTTGCGCTGTGGGATGAGGCGCCGATCGTTTTCAGCTCCAGCACGATCCGCTGCTCCTGCCGGTCCCGCCTGTCCGCGTCTTTGGGGTAGCGCCAGCGAACCAGCAAATCCACGCGCCCGCGTCCCAGCGCGTACTCCCGATCGATCAGTCCCCCGCCGTTTACGATACGCTGTAAAAACGCCTGCAGCAACAGTTGAAACCCCGCTTCCCTGTAGTCGTAACCCTCTTTCCAGCTCTCAATGTTTTCGCGGAAAAATTGCTGGAACTCGCGCAGAAGTTTCGCCATGTCCAGCGTACCGTCGGGTTTGACGTACCATTCCTGAGTGGGGCGGGAGGTCAGCCCGACCTCCATCACATAGGAAAGCTCGCGCGGCATAATTTCGCGGTAGATAGCGTTGGACACGACGTAGTTGCCCGCGTCGTTCCGTATCAAACCGAGGTCGATCACATATTGCAGGTCGTCCGGGTTGGGTTTGGCTTCCTTCTCCCAATGTTCTCCGGCAATCATGGGCGCGATCACCTGCCGCACGCGTTCTTCATGCAGTTTATCGGCAAGCTGGTCGAGATGGGTCGCGCGTTCGAGGATCAGCCGGTTTGCCGCCTCTTCCATCATCCCGACCGTAACGGGTCTCTTCCGGTCGCGGCCCTCCGGCACTTTCCAAGTCACTTGCCGGGCCAGAGCGTTGACCAGCCACGGCTGTCCGTGCGTCAGGTTCCAGACCGCCGGATAAATGTTTTCCTCGAATATTTGTCCCGTCGCCGCGGTGTGCTGTTCGTACAGCTCCCGAATCTCCTCCTGGGAAAAATCACCGAGACGCAGCGACTCTGCCTTGACGTTGAAGCAGCTGCCCCCCGTGATGATGTCTCCGCCGGACACGTGAATGCGGTAATCCCGAATGTCGCGCACGCCGCAAAGGATCACGGAAATGGGAAATTCCTCCGGGCGCACGGTGTATCCGGCGCGCAGCTGGCGCAGGACGGAAACGAGGGTGTCGCCGATCAGGGAGTCGATTTCATCGATGAAAAGGACGAAAGGCCTTCCGAGGGTCTCGCAGTATTGGCTGAGCATTGAAAAAAAAGCCTTATCACATCCGGCTTCTTCGAGAATTTTCGAGGAATTTTCGAGCGGTTTTCTGTCGCCGACAAATCTCTTTATTCCCTCGCCCAGACATCGCGTTATGGCTTTCATCCCGCGGGCGACGTCATTGCGCGCGGTCTGGGCCGGTTCTACATTAATGTACGCGCAGCGATACCGCCCTTCTTCGTTGATTTTCCTCACCATAGCCAGAAGCGAGGTCGTTTTTCCCGTCTGACGGGGCGCGTGCAGCGCGAAATACTGCTTTTGGTCGATCAGTTGCCTGACCTCGCCGTAGTTGATCCGCCGCAGCGGGTCCAGAATGTAGTGATCTTCCGGGACATTCGGCCCCGCTATGTTGAAAAATTTCTCCGTGACTTGCGGCTCCGCCGCGTCTCTGTCCATCATTCGTCCCTCGAGAACCCGGAAAATCGCTCAGAACATCGTCAAAACATCGACGGAATCCAGAGAGATATCCAGGGGATGTATGTGATCAAAATCAGCGCCGCGAAGTCCACGAGAAAAAAGCGGGCGAGTCCGGGAAGCATGTCCACGAGGTCGCACCTGGCTATGGAGCTCGTGACGAAAATATTCATGCCGAAAGGAGGGGTGAACATGCCGATCGCCAGGTTGGATACCATGATGGTGCCCAGGTGAACGGGATCGATGCCCAACTGCCCGGCTATGGGATAAACCAGAGGGGCCACGATGATGATGGCCGCCACACCTTCCATGAACATGCCCATGATCAGCAGAATGAGGTTGAGCAGCGCGAGGAAAACGTATTTGGACGAGACGGCGTACAAAACTTCCGTGGTGACAAACTGCGGAACCTGTCCCATCGTCAGAATCCAGCCCAGAGACTGCGCTCCGGCCACCATCACAAGGATCTGCCCGCAGTTCACGGCCGTCGCGCGGCAGGCCGCGATGAGCCCTCCCATGTCGATTTCCCTGTAGACGAACATTCCGACGGCCATCGCGTACACGGCGGAAATTCCCGCGGCCTCCGTCGGAGTGAAGACGCCGGAGTAAATCCCGCCGAGAATGATGACCGGTATCATCAGCGCCCAGGCGGATTCTTTCACACTGGCCGCGAGTTCTTTGCCCGTCGCTTTTCTGTCTTTGGCGATGCCGTGTTTCCGGGAATAAAAATAGATGTACACAAGGCTTGCCCCGCCGTACACGATGCCCGCCCCAAGCCCCGACATGAACAACTTGCCGACCGAGACGCCCGTCACCGAAGCGTAGATGATAAAAGTGATGCTGGGCGGAATGATCAACGCGACCGACCCCGCCGAGGCCAGAAGCCCCGAAGAAAAAGACGTGCTGTAGCCGCACTTCCGCAGTTCGGGGTACATGACTTTGCCGATCGCGACCACCGTGGACGGCGCCGAGCCCGAGAGCGCGCCGAAGAACATGCTGGCGAGCTGCGTCGTCATGCCCATGCCGCCGTAAATGTGCCCCACCAGGGCCCGGGCGGTTTTGAGAATGCGGCGGGAGAGCCCGCCGGTGTCCATGAGGTTGGCCGCCAGAATGAAAAAGGGCAGAGCCATGAGCGCGAAGGTGTCCATAGCGGCAAAAAACCGCTGCACAAGCACCATCGGCTGGATGTTTGAAAAAAACACCACCGAGATGAAGCTCGAAAGCGCCAGGGCGACGTAAATGGGAACGCCCAGCAACAGAAAGACGACAATGCCTGCGCCCAGCGCGGCGATCATGATTCGCTCACCTCGCCCGGCCCGTTGTCGAGCCCCGACGGCGGATTCTCCCCGATGCAAAGCATGAGCACCCGCACGACTTCGTAAAGCGTCCCCAGCGCCGCGCTGAACGGAATGACGGTATAGATCATCCAAAGGGGCACCTGCATCGCGGGCGAAATCTGACCGGTTCCTTTGGTGAACAGAACCAGATCGAAACTGTATTTGAGCAGAAAACAGCAAAAGACGAGACAGGCCGTTTCGATGAATATTTTCACCACACGCACGAACAGCCCGGACTTTACGCGAAGAATCAGGTCGACGCCGAAATGTATGCCTTTTCGGAAACAGGCCGCCGAGCCGATGAAGCTGATCCAGATTATGGAATAGCGGATAAATTCCTCCGCCCAAAACATGCTCATTCTGAAACAATAACGCAACACCACATTCACGAAAAGAACGCCGACGGAACACAGAAGCACGATGGCGATAAAACTTTCCTCGTCCACGGCCAGGACTTTTGCCCGTTTCAAATCGTTCACACTCCTTGCATTTTATTACCCCGGCATGGAAATAGCGAAATGCGGGTTTTGTCCCGATTTTTCATTGCTGCCTGCCTGCGGCCGGGCATTATTTCGATTCCGCAAAAGCCTCCCGGAGCTTTTCCAGATACTGTTTCTGCCAATCGGTAACCGCGTGTTCGGCGTAAACGGGCCTGGACGCCTCCCTGAACTGCGCGATTTCGTCGTCGGTCAGCGAATAGTAGTGAACGTTGGGAGCGTTCCGCACCGTCTCGATATACTTTTTTTCCTGTATCGCGTAATTTTCGCGGCAGGCCGCGCGCCCGAATTTCTCGGCCTCGGCGATGAAGCCCCGCATCTCCGCGTCCAGCCCGTCGAACCACTGCTTGTTGCTCATCAGAATATAGGTCATCGTTCCGTGATAGCTCTGGATTATCTGCCCCTGAACCTCCTGATAGTTGTTGAGGACTATCGTCTGTATGGGGTTTTCCTGTCCGTCGACGACGTTCTGCTGCAGGGAGTTGTAAAGCTCGGAATAGGCGATGGGAACGGCCGTCGCCCCCCACGCGGTGTACTGGGAGATCAGGAGCGGAGAATCCATGACGCGGATGCGCAGGCCCTTGAAATCGGCGGGCACGTGAATTTCGTTTTTCTTTGTGGTGAAAAGTTTATAGCCGGCAAACCAATAACCCAGCCCTTTGAGCCCGGCTTTACTCAGAGGCGCGAGCCCTTCCTGTCCGAGCTCTCCGTCCAGAACCCGGAACACCCTGTCGCGGTCGGCGGGCAGAAGGTACGGAAAGTCGATGATCTTGATGTCGTCGACAAAGGGAGTGATGACGGACGCGGGCTGCAAGGTGAGCTGAATGACGCCCATCTGAGTGCTCTCCACCTGCTCGCGCAGACTGCCCAGCTGCGAAGCCGGGTAAACCTCCACTTTTACCTTGTCGCCCGCAAGCTCTTCCAGCTTCGTTTTGAGCGCCTGCGCGCCGGTATCCTCGGGACTGCCGACGGGCTGGTTGTGACTGAACCGAATCAAAAGCGGCTCGCCCCAGGAAACGGCGGGAACGGCAATGCTCACCACGCAAAACAACACGGCGAAAACGATACGTCTGAAACCCACGATAAAACCTCCCCTGTATTTTTGCTCCATGTTTTTGGAGCCGTTCATAACATATATTTTCAGCATACACCTTTTCAACATGCCCATTCTCTCATACGCATCCTCTGATTTCCGAGATGTTTTTCACTCCCTGCGCGCCGAGGTACGCTTTCATTCCCTCGATCACGTCCAGCGCGACGGCGGGGTCGATGAAATTTCCCGTGCCGATTTGCACGGCGGAGGCGCCGGCCATGATGAACTCGATCGCGTCCCGCCAAGTCGTTATTCCCCCGATTCCCATCACGGGAATGCGAACCGCCTTCGCCGCCTGATGCACCATCCGCAGAGCGATAGGCTTTATCGCCGGGCCGGAAAGACCGGCATAGGTGTTTTGAAAGACGGGGGCGCGTTTTTGAATATCAATGGCCATAGCCAAAAAGGTGTTCACCAGAGAAATGCCGTCCGCCCCCTCCTCCTCGCACGCCCTCGCGAGGGCGGTGATATCCTCCGCGTTCGGAGAAAGTTTTACCATGAGCTTGTGCTTGCAGACCGCGCGAATCCTCCGCACCACATCCCTCGCCAGGTCGGTTTTGACGCCGAAGGCCATGCCTCCGGCTTTCACGTTGGGACAGGAGATGTTGAGCTCCAGAATGTCCAGTTCGGCGCCGTTCAGGAGCTCCGCGCCCTCCGCGTAGTCCTCTGTCGAATGCCCCCCCAGGTTGACGATGTTGACGATGCCGAGGCTGTTTATCCAGCCGAGTTCTTTCTCCATGAAACCGCGGACGCCGGGGTTTTCGAGTCCGACGCTGTTCATGATTCCGCTTGCGGTTTCCCACACCCGGATACCCTCGTTGCCGGACCGGGGGCTCAGAGTCAGTCCCTTCGAGGAGATCCCCCCCAGCTGCCGGATATCGAAAATTTCGGCGTACTCCCGGCCGAAACCGCAGGTTCCGGAGGCCAGCACCACCGGGTTTTTGAAAACGACCCCGGCAAATTCCGTTTTCAGGCAATCGTCCGTCAGCATTGTCCGAACACCGCCTCGCCTTTGAACACGGGGCCGTCCCTGCAAATCCTTTTGTTTCCGTCCGCAGTCCCGCAGGAGCACACGAGACACGTGCCCACTCCGCACGCCATGCGCCTTTCCATGGAAACATACACTTTCCCCGCGGCGCCGGCCTGCCCGCATTTCCCGTAGAGCGCGCGCATCATGACCTCGGGACCGCAGGCAAATATGTAATCGTAGCCCGCGGGGTCGATTGCGTCGGTAATGAAGCCTCCCACATCGACAATCACATCGTCCGCCGTTTTCCGATAGTCGTCGATCAGAAGCGCCCGATCGCTGAAGCCGAGGTAGAGGTCGAGCCGGCATTCGGGATGCGCGGTCCTGAGCTGTTTCGCCGCCAGATAGAACGGCGCGATCCCCACCCCTCCGCCGACCAGCGCGATTTTCCCCCGCGCGTCCGGGAAGGCGTTGCCCAGGGGGCCCAGAAGAAAGATGCCGTCCTCCGCCTCCAGGCCGGAAAAAATTTCCGTTCCCACGCCGACTGTTTTATACAAAAAAGACACGGATTCTCCGTCGGAATCGAAGACGCTTATCGGCCGGGAAAGCACCGGATACCGCTCCCACGCCCTCAGCATGTAAAACTGGCCCATTCGGGCGTCGTTCGGGCACTCCACCCTCATCCGAAAAAAGTCCCGGCTCAGCCGCTCGTTGGAGATGATCTTAAACGTTCCCGTTTTGGGTATGCCTTTTGTTTCATTTGCTTTATTTGTCTTCAATCAATCCATTCCTCCCCGATAACTTGACGACCCGATAAATATAAAATATGGCGGCAGGAGATTTATTTATTATTCATTCATTCATTCATTCATTCATTCATTTATTATTCATTCATTCATGCATCCTCGTAAACGACTTTGCCGCGGCAGAGGGTGTATTTGACTTTGCCCAGGAGCGTCCGGCCGATGAACGGCGAATTGTGCGCCTTCGAGGCAAAATCGGCGACGATCCAGCTCTCCCTGTCGTCGAAGATGACGATGTCCGCCTGAGCGCCCTCCGCCAGATAGCCGGAGTCGAAGCCGTAGAGCCTCGCGGGCGCGAGTGTCATTTTCCCGATCAGGTCGATCAGGCTCAAATGCCCCTTGCGAACCAGATTCGTGATGCCCAGGGCCAGCGAAGTCTCCAGCCCCGTCAGCCCGCTGGGGGCCTCGGTCAACGGCCTCGCCTTTTCTTCGTCGCTGTGGGGCGCGTGGTCGGTGGCGATCATGTCGATGGTTCCGTCCTTCAGCCCGGCGATGACGGCGTAGCGGTCGTCTTCGCTCCGCAGAGGCGGATTCAGCTTCGCGAGAGTCCCCTTCTCCAGTACGGCCTTTTCCGTCAGCGAAAAATGCTGCGGGGTCGCCTCCGCCGTCACGTTCGCCCCGAGTGACCTGGCCAGGCGCACGGCGGCGATCGATTCCGCGCAGCTCAGGTGCTGCATATGCACCTTTGCCCCCGTGTCCAGCGCCAACATGCAGTCCCTCGCCACCATGGAACTCTCCGAAACCCCGGGGGCCCCCGCGAACCCGAAAGCGGCGGACACCTCGCCGTCGTTGATTCCCGGCCTGCCGATGAGGGCGGGGTCTTCCTCGTGCAGGCTGATCGGCACGTCCATTTCCCTGACGGCCGACATGGCTCTCCGCAGGAAAGCGGTGTCGACGATCGGCGCTCCGTCGTCGCTGAACCCCACGGCGCCCATGTTTTTCATCTCATTCATATCGGTCGGCTCCCTGCCGGCGAGGCCCTTGCTCACCGCCGCGACGGTCCTGACCCGGATGGGCGAGCGGGCCGCGCTGTCCAAAACCTGCCTGAGCACCTGAGGATTGTCGACGGCCGGCTTCGTGTTCGCCATGCAGACGACCGTCGTGAAGCCGCCGCGGGCCGCCGCCGCCGACCCGGACGCGATATCCTCCTTGTGGGTCTGCCCGGGCTCGCGAAAATGCACGTGCACGTCCACAAAACCGGGAGCGACCACCCGGGAACGGGCGTCTATCACCCGCTCGTACTCATCGCCGACGCGGAACTTGCCGATGTACCGGACGCGCTCTCCCTCCACAACGATATCGCGAATCTCGTCGATGCCGGATCGGGGGTCTATCAGCCGACCGTCCTTGATGAGTATCATTCTAAGCGCACTCCTCCTGGAGGTATTTGTAGATCACCCTCGCCCCGTCGCAGATACTTTCCATGTGGGCGAACTCTTTTTTATTGTGGCTCACGCCGTCCCGGCAGGGGATGAACAGCATGGCCGCGTCGCAGATCTCCGCGAGCTGCATGGCGTCGTGTCCGGCCCCGCTCGTTATTCTGCGATGGCTGATGTTCAGGCTGTGGGCGACCCGCGCCAGTTTGTCCTGCATCTTGTGATCCATCGCCACGGGCCTCGTCTCCCCTGTTTTTTCCTTGATGAAGCCGGCTCCGCGCCTGCCGCAAATGGATTTTCCGGCCTGCTTGATGCGCCGCTCCATCTCGTCCAGGCTCGCTGTCTCGATTCCCCGGGTATCGACTTGCAGCTTCACCTCGCCGGGAATGACGTTCAGGGCGTTCGGGCGGTTTTCTATCACTCCCACCGTCGCCACCGAGTGCCGCACGGACTCCGCCATCCCGATTTTTTCGATTTCCAGAATCAGTTCCGCCGCCGCGCACAGAGCGTCGCTGCGCATGACCATGGGAGTCGCGCCGGAGTGCTCGGCCCGGCCCTGTATATACAGGTTGAAACGCCTCGGCCCGGCTATGGTGGTCACGATGCCGATTCTCTGCCGGTATTCCTCCAGCACTCTGCCCTGCTCGATGTGCACTTCCAAATATTCCCGAACCCCCGATATGCGGTCCGGCTTCAGGCTGTAGCCGCGCTCCGCGAAAATTTCGCCGAGAGTCCTCCCGTCCCTGCCCTCGCGCGCCGCGACATCGGCGCCGACGCCGCCCTTCGTCACCAGCGAGCTTCCCAGCGTACTCACGCCGAAGTTGCTGGACTCCTCGCAGCGAAAGGCGACGGTGCGGACGGGCAGGTTCATTCCGTCGCGCCTGGCCCACCGCATCGTCAAAAGCCCGGCCAGAATGCCCGCCACCCCGTCGTACCGGCCGCCGTCCACCACCGAATCCAGATGGGAGCCTATGAGGTAGTGGTCTCCGCGGCCGCCGCCGTTGGACACGAAGGTATTGCCCACCGGGTCGGAGTGAATTTCCATCCCCATTTCGCGGCCCAGCTCCGCGAAAACGGCGTGCATTTCGTCCTCTTCTTTGGTGTAGCCGAGCCTCGTCACGCCTCCGGAATCCGCGGCTCCGATATCGTAAAACCGGCCGAACGCCATCTCGACGTAGAGAATATCGTCCAGGGGATACTCCATACCCTTTGCCACCTTCCATGTTTTTACCGATTTTCGTTTTTGCCGATTGTTATCGATACTTTGTTGATTTTCTTTGTTTTGCCGGTTTTTGTCAAGAAAATCGGCTCGTTTTGTTGTTCGTCAGTGATAATGTCCGGATGGGACGGGAGCGGGCGGCCGGCGGAACGGCCTGAGACGACGGGAGGCTCCCCCTTTCGGAGGAACCTCCCGTTGATGGCCGTCTTCTTAATTTTCCCCTGTTATTTTCCTCTGTTTCAGCGCGCCTTTTTCGCCGCGCTTTTCCGCGCGGCGAGGCACACCGCCAGGAGCGTCAGCATTGTCACTCCCGCGCCGAAGCCCGCGTCGCAGCCGCCGCCTTTTTCCACCACCACCGGGTCAGGCGGTTCGTTGTACATGCGGCGGTTCTCTTCCGGGATCAAGTCGAACGTGACGGGCGGGTCGAAGGTCTGCAGGTGCATCGCGTCACCGTCTCCGCGCGTGAACTCGATCTGCGAGACGGACAG
>JAISMH010000147.1 GCA_031276855.1 Synergistaceae bacterium | reverse complement strand
CGGAAGAGATGGCGCGCGGAATATTCCTCAAAGGCTACCAGTGGCCGTTCGATCCCGGCAAGCTGGGCCGGGGCGGGTCCTCGCTGATCGACCTCGCCGTGTTCGTCGATAAAAGAAAGGGCAGGCGTGTGTTTCTCGACTTCAGGCGCAACCCCGCGGCGCTGGGCGAAGGCGCGATTTTGGAGCGCCAGGACGGGGAGACCCGCTCCTATCTGGAGCGTTCCGGCGCGGCGCAGCATACGCCCATAGCGCGGCTGAGGCACATGAACCCTCTCGCGTACGAGCTCTACCTGAATAACGGCATCGACCTCTCCGAAGAGATGCTGGAGATAGCGGTCTGTGCCCAGCACAACAACGGCGGCCTGAAGGTGAACCTCTGGTGGGAGAGCGATTTGAAGCACTTCTTTCCCGTCGGGGAGGCCGCGGGGACGCTCGGCGTCCACCGTCCCGGAGGGTCCGCGCTGAATTCGACGCAGGTCGGCGGCACGAGGGCGGCGCAGTTCATCTCGGCGAATTACGGGGAAGCCCCGCTCCCCGTGAAAGAATTTCTGGAGATTGCCGCGCGGCCCCTGGCGCGGGTCGCCGCCCGGATACAAAAAATCCTGACGTGTCCGACGGAGACGCGGGATCTGGAAACGCGGGAACTGGAGGCGAAGGAATTGGCAATGGGGGAGCGCGGCCGGAAGCTGATGGACTCGTGCGGAGCCTTCATACGCCCGGCAAAGAAGGTGAGGAAGGCCGCGGAGGCGACCCGGCGGGCCCTCGCCTCGCTGGAGGAGCGGAGCCGCGCGCGGGACATGAAAGAGCTGCTCGCGGCGCTGATCGAGAGAGATGTTCTGCTGACCCGGTACGCGTACCTTTCCGCGATAGGCGAATACATCGCGCAGGGCGGCCGCAGCAGGGGCTCCAGCCTGGTCTGCGGCGAAGAGGGTCTTGATAAAGAGGATCTCGATATCGAAAACTGCGCGTCCGCCGGGATACCGGTGTCTCTCGACGGCGGAAAATTCGCGGACAGAATCTGCGAAGTCCGTCTCGAGTCGGACGGCGACGGTCTGCCGGTCTGCCGGTTCAAGTGGAAAAAGGTCCGCCCACTTCCGACGGACCGAGAAGACTGGTTTGAAAACGTCTACAACGCCTGGCTTCGCGGAGAGGTCATACGGTAACCCTTATTTTTTCACCCCGGTTACGGCGCGGCTGCCAACACATCGGCGAAGCCGAGCAGCATGGCGATGGGAATCGTCAAAATAATCGATAAAACCACGCGCTCGAACCATATAATAAGAATATCCCGCAGCCTGATCGGAATGTCCGTGCCCATGAGACAGGGAATACTTGCCGAGAAGAAAAGAATCTCGGAAATGCTCACCACGGCGATAACAAAACCGAGAAGCGGAGTCGCTTTCTTAGCTATCAAGACCGCAGGCAGAAACATTTCCGGCAGACTTATCGCCGCCGCTTTTCCGGCGAGCGCCGCATCCGACACGCCGAACACCGAGAAGAAAGGATAGAACAGGTATCCGAACCAGTCGAAAAGGGGCGTGTACTCGGCCAGCACAAGCCCGAGCAATCCCACCGAGGTGATGGACGGAATGACCGCAAAAGCCATGTTGAGACCCGATTTGAGGTTCACGATGGTCATTTGGGCGAGCGGTTCCGAACGTCCTCCGACCTCCACGCCCGTCTCCCACGCGTGCTTCCAGCGATTGCCGCTGTAGACGGGGTCGGGGTTTGGTTTATTCTCGAAATACGTGTCGGGGTATGAACAAAGCGGCCAGATATAAGCCGTAATGGCCGTCACGACGAACGTCACCAAAAGGCTGACCCAAAAATACAGGGTCCAGTGTTCCATGAGGTTCAGGGTTCGCGCGACGATCAGAAGGAACGTGGCGGAGACGGTGGAAAAGCCCGTCGCTACGATGGCGGCTTCCCGAGCGGTGTACTTGCCCTGGCGATACATGTTATTCGTGATGATCAAAGCGATGGAGTAGCTTCCGACGAAAGACGCCACCGCGTCAATGGCGGAACGCCCCGGCGTGCGAAAGCACGGGCGCATGATTGGGGTCATGAGCACCCCCGTGAACTCCATCAGCCCGAAATTGGCGAGAAACGCCAGGAAAACCGAACCGATGGGAATGACAAGCCCCACAGGCATCGCCAGCCTGTCGAAGAGGAACGGGCCGAAATCAGGCCGCCAGAGCCATTTGAGATCGGGAAACAGTTTGAAATACAGAACCGTCCCGATAATGGCCCCGCAAACCTTGGCTGCGGAGAAAAAGACGGTCATCGCGTCTTTGTTCCAGGTTTTTCGGATGAAAGGAAGCACCGCTCCGCAGTACATGACAATCAGGATGTAAATTTTCGCCGCTTCCAGCCAATTCGCCGAGATGTAGGAGATGATATGATCGACCGGAATCGTCGAGCGTCCGCCGATGCTGATGGGACAAAAAAACATGAACACTCCGAACAGGCTGTAGCCCAAAAATTTGTACAAGCCGATATTGTTTTGCGCCGTCTTGTCACTCGTCATAACAATTTGCCCCCTTTTATTTTTTCACCAAATGAATGGCGAACCCGCCGATTTCGATGTCGATGTAGACGGCGGTCAAAGCGCCCGAAGGGTCGCGTTTTTCCGTCTCGGCGCGCACGGCGATTCCCTTGCCCGCGAGGAACGCGGCGGCGCGATCCACGTTCACGGTCGAGAGGGCGATATGCCCGTTCCTGCCCAGGTAGGGCGCTTTCATGAACTCGAAGCCGGTTCCCGCGAAGTTGCTGCTGTTGCCTTGTTTCACGGCGAACCCGAAGAGGCTTTCCATTTTCTGCGCGTCCGCGAGGGCTGTGCGCTCGTCGGGGTCGTTGACGCCCAAGTGGCGCAGTTCAAAGCCCAAGGCGGTCATCACGGCCTCGCGGCAAAGGCGGGTGATCTCGTCGTATTTGCCGGCGGCAATCAGCTCCGGTTTCACCATCCAGCTTCCCCCGACGGCCAATACCTTGGGGAACGAGAGGTAATCGACCATGTTTTTGGTGCCGATGCCGCCGGTGGGGATGTACTTGATGCTTCCGTAAGGCCCGGCGAAGGCCTTGAGCATCTCCAGCCCTCCCGACTGCTCGGCGGGGAAGAACTTGAGCACCGAGAGCCCCATTTCCAGGCCCTGCTCGATCTGCGACGGGCTGTTCATTCCCGGGGTGATCGGGATGCCGTTGTCCGCGCAGTATTTCACCACCGCCGGGTTGAAGCCGGGCGAGACCAGAAATTTCGCGCCCGCCGCGACGGCGCGTTTGGCCTGGTCCACGGTCGTGACCGTCCCCGCGCCGATCAGAAGCTCCGGCAGTTCCTTCGAGAGGCGTTTGATGGACTCCTCCGCGGCGTCGGTGCGGAACGTGACCTCCGCCACGGGCAGCCCCCCCGCAATCAGCGCCTTGCCCAGAGGCAGAGCCTGCTCGGGCGTATCCAGCTTGACAACGGGAACGATCCCCACGTTTGCGATCTTTTGCAGCACGTCATTCATTTCTCGAATTCCTCCTTAATTTTCTGTCCTGTACCGCGAAGAAGCCGCTCCTTATTTACCATTATAGGCCAAATATCTTTCTGAGTATAATGGACCCAGTTTTTCGGAGCACAAATGCAAAAGTAAATGCAGCCCTTGTGGGAAGCGGGCGGGCGGCGGAACGGCATGATTGAAAACGGGA
>JAISMH010000020.1 GCA_031276855.1 Synergistaceae bacterium | reverse complement strand
GTGGTATGTCGAACACGCCGAACCCGACCAACAAAACCTCCACACCTTTAAACTCGATGTTTTTTTGGCGGGTGCATAGAATTGGCGGGGGGCGTCCCCCCGGGGCCCCCCCCCCCTGGCAACCCCTCGTCGGCTTCGCCGACACCCCCTTTGAAAAGGGGCTCCCGCGAAGCGGGTGGGGTTTGCTCTTCTCTTCTTTTGATAACCGTTTCAAACTCCCTGCGTCCGATTCCCGGAATCAAGCCCCGCGCGCGTTCTTCAATCTCCGAAAAACCGCCCCGGCCTTCTCTCCGCGGGCGGAGAACTCGAAGAGCCTCTCCGTCTCGCCCGCGGCCTCTATCGACACGCTCAGGACATCCTCCGGCGGCGTCTTCCAGCGATCCGGCCACTCCACAAACAGCACACAGTCCTCGCCGGCGTACTCTTCTAGCCCCAGTTCTCCGGCGCCGCCGGGCTCCAAACGGTAGAGGTCGGCGTGTACGAGAAGGAACTTCTCCGTCCGATACTCGTTCACCAGAGTGAACGACGGGCTCCGCACGCGCGCCGCGCTCAGCACGTCCCCGACGCCGCGGACGAAAACGGTCTTCCCCGTCCCTAGCTCTCCCGAGAGCAGGACGGTCAGGCCCGGCACGAGCAGAGTCCCCAGCGTTCGGCCCAGACGGAGCGTCTCTTCCTCGCCGGACGATCGGAAACGCCAAACGGCTTCGGCCGTTTCCGTCATCTGTTTTCTTCTTTCATCACAGATCTTCCTTCATCACAGATTCTTCTTTTATCACAGTTTTTTCATTCACAGATTCTTCCTGTTCCCGGCGCAGGCGCGCCCTTCGGGCCAGGACGGCGCGGAAAAGGAACATCGCGATCACGAGACAGAGCGCGAAAATGACCTTGCGGCCGGCTTCGAGGCCGGTCGCGTTCATGCGGCCCGCGGCGAGAATGAAAATCAGCGCCACGCCGAACGACAGGCCCGACGTGAAAAATCCCCTGCGGCGGATGCGCTCGGTCTTCCGCAGCTCCTCGTCCCAATCGACGCGCCGTCTTCGCCTTGCTTTCATGGCGGTCTCTCCCTATCGCAGATTCCAGATTGCAGATTCCAGCGCAGATTCTCAATCACCACGACGGCGGCGGCGTAGTCCCCGTCGTGCGTGAGGGACACCCAGGCCCTCTTTTCCCCCCGCTCGAAGGCGGCGTCCACCTCGGGCGGAACGGCAAGGCGAGGACCCTCTTCCGTGCGCTCCAGACAAATCCGGGAAGCGAGCGCCAGCCGGTAAATGGAAACGCCGCTGGCCTTGGCGAAAGCCTCCCGCGCCGCGAACGCCGACGCGTAAGCGCCCGCGCGCCCCTTTCCCTTCCCCTCCGCGTAGGCGATCTCCGCAGGGCGGAAGAGCCGCCGCACGAAGTGGGGCGAACGCGCCGCCCTCTCCATGCGAGAAATGCTGCAAAGGTCCACGCCCAGCCCGAGAATCATGAAAGCAGCTGTCTGGCGACCCCGCTCTCCACGGAATGAAGAAGCTCTCCGGCCTCCTTCTCCGCGCGCTCCATCCAGGCCCTTTTCTCGGCCGTGTAAGCGGCATCCTTAATGGAAGGGAGGTTTATCCGCACGTTCGCCAGAGCCCCCTTGAGCCCGGCGTGGGCCTGCGTCGCCCCGACCGCGAGGTCGCTCGCCGCATTCGCGTTGCTTTTGCCCACAAGAGACTCGGCAAGACGCATCACGGCCAGGCAGCATTCCGCGGTCGCCTCGGGCGAGGCCACGGCCGCTTTATAGGCGGCCTGAATCGCGACGCTCCGCTCGGCCTTCTGAGCGTCCGTCTCCTTCGGCAGGCCGAAAGCGGCGATCACCGCGTCGAAAGCGTCCGTGTCCCTCTGAACAGCCTCCAGCAACTTCGCCGTCAGTTCGCCCGACTTCGTCAGGACATCCCGGACAAGAGCCTCGTGCGCCGCGTACTTCGGCTTGCCCGCGGTCAGATTGCAGACCATCGAAACAAGCGCGGACCCGAGCGCGCCGGAAAGAGCGGCGGCACTCCCCCCGCCGGGCGCGGGGGCGTCAGAAGCCAGTTTCTCCGTAAAATCTTTTACCGTCATAGCGGTCAAGGACATCGAAAAATACCTCCAAAGAAAATAAAAAGTTTTGGGGCTCCGCCCCAAACTCCGGCAGGGGACTTATCCCCTGCACCCCATTAAAAAAAGAAAAAAACGAACAATCAGCGGGACTTCGTTCCCAAATAGGCTTCCTTGATCTCCGGGTCGGCCAGGAGGTCACTCGAAACGCCTTCCTTCAGCAGACGCCCGGTCTGCAGGATATAGGCGCGGTGCGAAAGCAGGAGGGCCTGACGGGCGTTCTGCTCCACGAGAAGAATGCTCACCCCCTCTTCGTTGATGCGCCGGAGCTCGGCGAAAATGTCACAGATGATGATCGGGGCCAGTCCCAGCGAGGGTTCGTCCAGAAGCAGCACGCGCGGCCGCGCCATCAGCGCGCGCCCGATGGCGAGCATCTGCTGCTCCCCGCCGGAAAGCGTCCCGGCGAGCTGGTCTTTGCGTTCTTTCAAACGGGGAAACAGGGAAAAAACCCACTCCATGTCCTTCGCGATATTCCCCTGCCCCGCGCGCGGGAACGCGCCGATTTGCAGGTTTTCGAGAACCGTCAGCGGCGCGAAAACTTTCCGTCCCTCGGGAACGAGCGACAGACCGCTCTGAACCACCCGGTAACTCTTCCGCGAAAGCCTTTTCCCGTCCAGAAAAACGTCCCCTTCGTCGCGCTTGACCATTCCCATCACCGCGTTCATAAACGTGGACTTCCCCGCGCCGTTCGCGCCGATGACGGAAACGATCTCCCGTTCGTTCAGGGAAAGCGAAAACCCCTGAAGCGCCTTGATAGCGCCGTAACTGACGTGAATATTTCGGGCCTCCAGCAAGGAGCCCGCCGCGGCCGGCGTCATGCGCTCACCCCCTCCCCGTCCGCATCGTCCTCGTCGCCCAGATACGCGCTCAGAACCTCGGGATTGCTCTGGATCTCCTCGGGGCTCCCTTCCGCGATCTTCGCCCCGAAGTTCATGCAGACGATGTGCGGGCAGATTTCCATGATGACGTCCATGTGGTGCTCGATGACCAGCGTCGTCAGCTTGAATTCGCGGTGTATTCCCGTGATGAGCCTGTTCAGCCCGGCAACCTCCTCGGGGTTCATGCCCGCCGCCGGCTCGTCCAGCAGCAGGAGCTTGGGGTCGAGCGCGAGGGCCCGCGCGATTTCAAGCCGCCTCTGCAGCCCGTAGGGCAGGGTGCCCGCCGCCTGACGCGCGCGGTCGGCCAGCCCCACCCGATCCAGCAGTTCCATACTCCTGGCGCGGATATGGCTCTCGGTGCGCCTCCACCGCCCCACGTGCAGCAGAGACTCGGCGAAGCTGTAATGATAGGCGGGGTCCGGGCGGTAGCTCGGCGTGAGGTGCCCCCACAGATTCTCGCGGAAGGAATAGCGGTAACGGTTCTGCATGGCCGTCATCACGTTTTCGAGCGCGGAGGAGCGCCCGAAAAGACGCAGGTTCTGAAACGTGCGGGCGATGCCCAGACGGTTGACCTGATAGGCCATGAGCGGCGTGATGTCCTGCTCCCGAAACCAGATGCTCCCCGACGTGGGGCTGTAGACGCCCGATATTATGTTGAACACCGTCGTCTTCCCCGCGCCGTTGGGCCCGATGATCCCCGCCAGCTCGTCGTCCATGATCGTGAAGCTCATGTCCCGAACCGCCTGAACGCCGCCGAAGAACAGGTTTATCCCGTTGAGCTCCAGCAAAACCCTCATGTTTTCTCTCGCTTTTTCCTTCATGACTTCTTGCCTGGCTTCTTTCATTACTTCTTTCATGGCTTCCATCGCTCATTCCCTCCCCCGCGCGCCGCCGGAGCCGTCCGAGGCGGGCATGAAGAAAGACCAGATCTCGCGGCTGCCGAGAAGTCCCTCCGGCCGCAGCACCATGATGACGACGAGCAGGAAGCCGTAGATCAGCATTCTGTACTGGGAGATGTCGCGGAAATACTCCATCACCGACGTGATGATCGCCGAGCCCAGCAGGGTGCCGCTCATCGAGCCCAGGCCGCCGAAGACGACGACCGCCGTCAGCTCCGTGGATTTCATCATGTCGAACATGGACGGCTGAATGAAGTTCATGTATCCCGCGAGCAGCGCGCCGGATATGCCGCAGTAGAAGGCGGAGAGCAGAAGCGCCTTCATGCGCGACGTGGGCGTGTGGAAGCCCATCAGGGACGCCGCGGCGCGGTCGTCCCGCGAGGCCTTGAGCTCCCGCCCGAGGCGGCTGTCGAGCAGGTTGAACATGAAAATGCCCAGCACCGTGAAGAAAACGACGGACACCGGACGGGTGGAGTAGGATTCGATGCCCGGAAACCCGCGGGCCCCCCGCGTGAAGGACTGCCAGTTTTCGAGGATCAGGCGGATGGCCTCGCCCAGCCCGATGGAGGCGATGGCGTAGTAGTCGCCCGTCAGACGCAGCGTCGGAATTCCGATCAGCCACGCGACGAAGACGGCGACGATTCCGCCCGCCACGATGGCGGGAAGCCAATGGATGCCGTACCGCACGGTCATGATCGCCGCCGTGTAGGCGCCGAGCGCCATGTAAGCGGCGTGCCCCAGGGTGAATATGCCCGTAAACCCGGTCAGGAGCGATACGCCCATCGCCGCGATGCAGTTGATGCAGAGCAGGACGACGATTCCCTCCTGATAGCCGGAGAGGGGAACGAACGCGAGGGCCGCTCCCAAAGCGACGAAGGCGGCGCTGCCCAAAAGGTTTTTGTTCACGTTTTATCTGCCCCCTTCCTATATTTTGTCGCTGATCTGCTTGCCGAAGAACCCGGCGGGCTTCACCAGAAGCATGATCACCAGCAGGGAAAAGACCACGAGGTCGCGCATCTGGCTGCTGATGAAACCGGTGGAGAGCATTTCGGCCAGCCCCAGGATCAGACTGCCCACGACCGCGCCGGGGAGACTGCCCAGCCCCCCGATGACCGCGGCGACGAAGGCTTTGGTCGTGATGCCGCCGAGCTGCGGATAGAGCGTGTAGCGGAACGAGAGGAAAATGCCGCCGATCGCGGCCAGAACGCCCGCGACAAAAAAGACGATGCCGATCAGGAGGGAGACGTTGACGCCCATCAGGCCCGCCGTCCGCAGGTCGCAGGCCGCGGCGCGGATCGCGAGTCCCCAGCGCGTGCGCCTGAGGAAGAGCTGCAGTCCCCCGAGGAAGAGGACCGCCACGATCAGGGACAGGATGTCGAACATGCTGACCGTGACGTTTCCGCCCAGGTTGAAGAGGTGGCTGGAGCCCTCCCGGGTGCTTTGCAGGCCGAAGAAGCCCAGAATTTTTTCGAGTACGGCGAAGACGTCCTGAAAAATGTCCTGCGGCAGAGCGCGGAAGCGTCCGCCCACGACGATGACGAAGATGTTTTCGATGACGATGCTGACGCCCATGGAGGCGATCAGGAGGTAGAGGGTCATGGAGGTGCGCTCCCGTATCGGCTTGTAGGCCAGCCGTTCCGTCAGAACGGCGATGAACCCCGCGCCGATCAGCGCGTTCAGGCCCGCCAGCCAAATGTTGAAGGGCGGTATGGTGAAATAGCCGTAGACGTCGAGCCCAGAGAGAAGCCCATAGCAGATGTAGCCGCCGACGACCAGGAATCCGCCGTGCGCGAAGTTCGAAAACGAAAGGATGGAGTAGACCAGCGAATAGCCGACCGCGATCAGCGCGTAGACCGACCCTAACGAAAGGCCGTTGATGATTTGTTGAAACAGCGTCGTAAACTGCATATCAATACCCAATAATATCGCCCTCCCCGCCGGAGCCGCCGCGGCCCTCGGGAGGCGGCGTATCGTCCCGGCCTATTTTGTTGGTGACAATAACCGAGACATTATAACTCGACTTCCGACAGTTCATGAAAAAAACGGCCAAGCTCCCTTCAAAACTGTATTTCTGAGCAAAGCTGCGATGCTGACTCAAAACCGCGCTGCTGCCGGGCCGATTCCTCCCCCGAGGGGCTTGCGCAACCCCTCGGGGTCAATACCCGTTCCATAACCTTAACTCGCTTCAACTCATCCCTGCTCAATGTCACTCTCTCCTGTTTCATTAGGACATTTTCGCTGACGAGTTATGAGAGGACATTATCACAGACGAACAACACCGGCCGCCCGCTCCCCTTGCAAAATCGCCGGGTATGGAATAGACTTTTTCCCGTTCTTACTATATCGAAACGCGAGAGGGCGGGCGTGGACATGGCGAAGGTCGGCGTTGTTCTGGGCAGCGATTCGGACTGGCCGGTAATGGAGCCGGGATACAAGATTCTGAGGGACTTCGGCGTCGAAACGGAGGTTCTCGCCGCCTCCGCGCACCGGACGCCCGACGCCGTGCGGAGCTTCGCCGAGTCGGCGAAGGAAAAAGGCATCGAGGTCATCATCGCCGCGGCGGGCGCGGCGGCCCACCTGCCGGGCGTCATTGCGGCGTGTACTGTTTTGCCCGTCGTCGGCGTGCCGGTCTCGGGCGGCGCGCTTTCGGGCATGGACGCGCTCTTCAGCATCGTGCAGATGCCCTCGGGCATCCCGGTGGGGACGATGGCGATCGACGGGGGGAAAAACGCCGCGCTTTACGCCGTTTCCATCCTCGCGCTGAAGAACGAGCAGCTTGCCCGAAGCCTCCTGGCCTTCCGCGAGGCTCAGGCGGAGGCGGTGTACCGAAAAAACGAAGCCCTGAGGGCGAAAATCGAATACGGAGAAGCGCCGGAGCGGTGATTCAAGCCCCCAAAGCGGGCTACGGAATCACCGCTCGAACTTTTGATTCACTATGCGGGGAAGAGGGGGGTCTCGGGGGGGCCGGTGAAGGAGCGCAGCGACTGAACGAGTTCTGCCCCCCTGAGCTTGAACGTTTAGGGAAGGAGTATCACGGGAACATGGGAAACGAAACGATGCTTTACGAGGGAAAGGCCAAGAGGGTTTTTTCGACGGACAAGCCGGACGAGGTCCGGGTTCACTTCAAAGACGACGCGACGGCCTTCAACGGGGAAAAGAAGGGAACCATCCCGTCGAAGGGCGTTCTGAACAACGCGATATCCTCGTTCTTCTTCGAGCTTTTGGAGTCGAAAGGCATAGCCACCCACTTCATCAGGAAGCTGAGCGACCGCGACATGCTCGTCAAAAAACTGGCGATCGTGCCCATTGAGGTCGTCGTCCGCAACGTCTCGGCGGGCAGCCTCGCCAAACGCCTCGGCTGGGAAGAGGGCCGGAAGCTGCCCCAGCCCGTCGTCGAGCTGTATTACAAGAGCGACGCTCTGGGAGATCCGCTGCTCAACCGTTCCCACATCGCCGCGCTCGGCATCGCCGCGCCGGAGCAGGTGGACGAGCTGGAATCCGCCGCCCGCAAGGTCAACGCCGTTTTGACGGAGTTTCTGGCGGCGAAGAACCTCCTGTTGGTCGATTTCAAGCTGGAGTTCGGCGTGTACGGGGGCAAAATCCTTCTGGGCGACGAGATTTCGCCGGACACCTGCCGTTTCTGGGACGCGGGAACGCAAGAGAAGCTCGACAAAGATCGCTTCCGCCGCGACCTGGGCGGCGTCGAAGAGGCGTATCGGGAGATATGGCGCCGCGTCGGAGGGGGAAACTGACATGGCTGAATCTGAATTCAAGACTAAATTCAGGGCGAAGGTCACAGTGATGTTCCGCAAGAGCATTCTCGACCCGCAGGGCGCGGCCGTGGAGCGGGCCCTGAAATCGCACACGGCGGGGGATATTTCCTTTCCCGAAATATCCTCCGTCCGCGTCGGGAAGGTTATCGAACTGACGATCGATGGAATAGACGCAGGCGCGGACGCGGGCAGCGTCGAGGAAAAGATAAAAATTCTGGCCGACCGCATCCTGGCGAACCCGGTGATGGAGGAGTACACCGTCGCCGTGGAGCCGCTGTAAAGCCGCAATGATGAAGAACGGAATGGGAAAAACCGGTATGGGAAAGAATATGAGGGCGGCGGTCGTCGTATTCCCGGACTCGAACGGCGACCGCGACGCCAAAAGGGCGCTCGGCACGCTGGGCATAGGCGCGCGTTTCGTCTGGCACAAGGAAAGCTCCATAGAGGACGTCGACCTCATCGTCCTTCCGGGGGGGTTTTCGTTCGGAGACTACCTGAGGACGGGGGCCATCGCGCGCTACTCCCCCGTCATGAGGGAGGTCGTCCGCCAGGCCGGGCGCGGAACGCGAATTCTCGGAATCTGCAACGGGTTCCAGATATTGACGGAGGCGGGGCTGCTGCCGGGGGTTCTGCTGCGCAACCGGGACCTGCTTTTCCTCGGCCGGGACGTCTGGCTCCGGGTCGAGAACAACGCCACGCCGTTCACGAACGCCTACGCGAAGGGACAGGTCATTCGCCTGCCCATCGCGCACGGGGACGGCAACTACTTTATCGACGACGAAGGTTATAAAAGGCTGGAGGGAGAGGGGCGAATCGTCCTCCGCTACTGCCTGCCCGACGGCATGGCGCCGAACGGCGTTGCCCCCAACGGGGCCAAGGGGGACATTGCCGGGATCGTCGGCGAAAAGGGGAACGTTTTGGGGCTGATGCCTCATCCCGAGCGCATGACCGAGCCCATTCTGGGCGGCTGCGACGGGCGGGGCATTTTCGATTCGCTTATTGCCGATTTGCTGTCGGGCGCGGCGGGGTGCTGAAAATGACTGAAACTGGCAACGTATGGCGCGAGCACGGGCTGACCGAAGAGGAGTACGGAAAGATCAGGGCTCTGATGGGACGCGAGCCGAACTATCTGGAGCTGTCCCTTTTCGGCGTCATGTGGTCGGAGCATTGCAGCTACAAAAACTCGAAGGCGCAGCTCCGCAAATTTCCCGTGACGGGGCCCCAGGTCGTTCAGGGGCCGGGGGAAAACGCGGGGGTCGTCCGGCTGGACGAGTCGATAAAGCTCTGCGCGGCCTTCAAAATGGAAAGCCACAACCACCCGTCCGCCATCGAGCCTTATCAGGGCGCGGCGACCGGCGTGGGCGGCATCATCCGCGACATTTTCGCGATGGGGGCCCGTCCCGTGGCGTCGCTCGACAGCCTGCGCTTTGGCGAACTGCGCTTCGGCGAAGCCGGGGCGCAGCGGGTGAAATCGCTTTTCGGCGGCGTCGTCGCGGGGGTCGGCGGCTACGGCAACTGTATCGGCATCCCCACCGTCGGCGGCGAGACGGTCTTTCACCCGTCCTATCGGGGAAACCCTCTCGTCAACGCGATGTGCGTGGGGCTGGTGGACGAGGACAAAATTTTCAAGGGGCAGGCGTCCGGCACCGGCAACGTCGTCATGGTCGTGGGCGCGCGCACGGGGCGCGACGGCATCAAGGGCGCGAGCTTCGCGTCCGAGGAACTGAGCGATTCCGACCCCGACAAGCGCCCCAACGTGCAGGTGGGAGACCCCTTCATGGAAAAACTCCTGCTGGAGGCGTCGCTGGAGGTGCTGGAAAAGGGCCTCGTGGTCGGCTTGCAGGATTTGGGCGCGGCCGGGCTGACCTCCTCCGGCGCGGAGATGGCGGGGCGCGCCGGGAACGGGCTTTACATCGACCTGGACAGGATTCCCATGCGGGAATCGGGCATGGAGCCCTGGGAAATCATGCTCTCGGAGTCTCAGGAGCGTATGCTGATGGTCGTGGAGCCGCCGAAGACCGGGGCCGTCCGGGCCGTCTTCGAGAAATGGGACCTGGCCGCGGCGGAGATCGGCGAGGTCACGTCCGACGGCCTTTTCACGATCCGGAAGGGCGCGGACGTCCTGGCCTCCGTGCCCGCGGAGTTCCTGACCGGCATGGCCCCGGTGAACGTCCGGCCCTATGCCGAGCCCGCGTATTTTCAGGCCCTTCAAAAGGCCGACTTCTCCGCGCTCGAAAATTACGGAAAAGATCGCGGGGGCTGGACGGGGCTTTTGAAAAAACTTCTCGCCTCCCCGAATATCGCGTCGAAACGCTGGGTGTACGAGCAGTACGACAGCACGGTCGGCACGAACACGGTCGTCCGCCCGGGAAGCGACGCCGCCGTTCTGCGTCTGCCCGGCACGAGGAAGGGCATGGCCCTTTCGGTGGACTGCAACAGCCGCTACGTTTACCTGAACCCGCGGCGCGGCGGGGCCATCGCCGTGGCCGAGGCCGCGCGGAACGTGGCCGCGAGCGGAGCGAAGCCGCTGGCGATCACGAACTGCCTGAACTTCGGCAACCCGGAGAAGCCGGAGGTCTACTGGCAGTTCGTTCAGGCGACCGACGGCATGGCGGAGGCATGCGGGGCTTTTTCGACCCCCGTCACGGGCGGCAACGTCAGTTTTTACAACGAATACGACGGCCGGGCCATATACCCCACGCCGACGATCGGCATGGTCGGGGTGCTCGACGACGCGGAGGACCGCGTCACGAGCGCCTTCAAGGCCGAAGGAGACCTCGTCGTTCTGGTCGGGGAGACGCTCGAGGAGCTGGGCGCGTCGGAGGCGCACTTTCTGCTGACGGGGCGGGACGAGGGCGAGGTGCCGGTTCTGGACTTCGAGCGGGAAAAACGCCTGCATTCCTTTCTGGCGGAGGCCGCGAAGAGGCGGCTTCTGGCCTCCGCGCACGACTGCTCGGAGGGCGGATTGTCCGTCGCTCTGGCCGAGAGCGCGATTCAGGGGAACCTGGGCGCGGCCCTCGACTGGACGGACGGCGTTTCGCCCGCCGCGGCGCTTTTCGGCGAGAGCCAATCCCGCGCGGTCGTCTCCGTGTCCCCGGACAAATGGGAGGAGACGAAAGCACTGCTCGAAAAACACGGCCTCCCTTGCACGCCGCTGGGCCGGACGGAGGGAATAAAAAAGAATTTCGGAGAAAAAAAATTCTCGGTACGCCTCGGCGGGGAGCTTCTGATCGAGTGCGCTCTGGACGAGCTGGCCCGCCTCTGGAACGGGGCAATCGAGGAGGCCCTGAAGTGAAAGGGCATTCTGGACTAAAAGAATTTCTGAAAGCGAAAGGGGCTTTGGAGTAATGTGCGGGGTGTTCGGCTTCTGGAGCAAAAAGCGGCCCGTGGCCGATGTCTGTTATCTGGGGCTTTTCGCGCTGCAGCACCGGGGACAGGAGAGCGCGGGCATCGCCGTGACCGACGGAATGCACATCGACGTCGAGAAGGGCGCGGGCCTGATGGCCGAAGCGTTCAAAAACAGGCTGCCGAGCCTCAAAGGGTACTGCGGAATCGGGCATGTCCGCTACTCGACCTTCGGCGGCAGTTCCTTCTCAAATATCCAGCCGTTTCTGGCCTCCGGCGCCGACGGATTCGTCAGCCTGGCCCACAACGGCAATTTGAACAACGCTCTGAAAATCCGCTCCCGTCTCGAAGAAAAGGGCCTCGTCTTCCAATCGACCTCGGACAGCGAGGTGATGCTGAACCTGATCGCCGGCGCCTCCGGCTCCGCCGCGGAAGAGAGAATCCTTTCGAGCCTGGCTCAGGTGGAGGGGGCCTACAGCCTCGTCGTCATGACCGGCGGCAAGCTGATCGGGGTCCGGGACCCGCACGGCTTTCACCCCCTCTGCCTGGGGCGTTCCGAAGACGGCTACTGCCTGGCCTCGGAGACCTGCGCCCTCGACGCGGTGGGCGCGGAGTTCGTCCGGGACGTCCGGCCGGGCGAGGTGCTCGCCGCGGACGGCGAGGGCGTTCGTTCGTACTCCCTGCCTTCGCGGGGCAGACGGTCCTCCTGCGTGTTCGAGTATATTTACTTCGCGCGGCCCGACAGCGACATCGACGGCCTGAACGTCTGGGAGGCGCGCCACGCCATGGGCCGCCGCCTGGCGCGGGAGTACCTCGCAAAGCACGGCCGGGAGGGAGCGGACATCGTCGTTCCCGTTCCCGACACGGGGATCGCCGCGGCCATCGGGTTCGCGGCGGAGAGCGGCATCCCCTACGCCGAAGGGCTGATCAAGAACCGCTACGTCGGCCGCACCTTCATTCTGCCCGAGCAGAAGACGCGGAAGACCACGGTCGAGATGAAGCTGAATCCGATACGGGAAAATCTGAAGGACAGGCGGGTCGTGCTGATCGACGACTCCATCGTGCGCGGGACGACCAGCGCGCGCCTTATCGAGCTTCTGCGCTCCGCCGGAGCCGCCGAGGTCCACATGTGCGTCTCGTCTCCGCCCATTACGCATCCCTGCTACTACGGCATCGACACGTCCATCCGCAAAGACCTGATCGCCGCCGTCGCCTCCGTGGATGAAATCCGGCGGCGAATCGGAACCGACAGCCTGCACTATCTTTCTCTGGAGGGCCTTCTGGAGGCCGTCCGCGACCCGCGCGGCGGGAACATGTGCGTGTCCTGCTTCAACGGCCGCTACCCGACGGACGTGTCGGAGTGCGTCATCGAGCCGGACGGCTCGAAAACGGGAGGCCCGTCATGCTGAAAGCGGGGCCCTCCCTTTCCTACCGCGACGCGGGCGTGAACGTGGACGCGGGAAACCGCTCCGTCGAGGAAATCCGGGAGGCCGTGCGCTCGACCCGCCGCCCGGAGGTGTTGGGCGATCTGGGGGGATTCGGGGGGCTCTTCGCCCCGAACTTCGCCGGTTATAAGGAGCCCGTTCTCGTGTCGGGCACGGACGGGGTCGGCACGAAGCTGAAAATCGCCTTCATGACGGGCCGCCGCGACACCATAGGGCAGGACGCCGTCGCGATGTGCGTCAACGACGTTCTGGCGCAGGGCGCGGAGCCGCTTTTCTTCCTCGACTATCTGGCCGTGGGAAAGCTGGAGCCCCTCCAGGTGAAGGAGATCGTCTCGGGCGTCGCGGCGGCGTGCCGGGAGTCCGGGTGCGCCCTGATCGGCGGGGAGACGGCGGAGATGGCCGGCTTTTACGAAACGGGCGAGTATGACATCGCGGGGTTCTGCGTCGGGGCGGCGGAGCGGGCGAAACTCCTTCCCCGCTCCGACATCGCGCCGGGCGACGTTCTCGTCGGCCTGCCGTCGAGCGGCCTGCACTCCAACGGATTTTCCCTGGTCCGCAAAATCTGTTTCGAGCGGATGAAGCTGAACGTCGATTCCGTCATTCCGGAATTGGGATGCGCTCTGGGCGCGGAGCTGCTGAAACCCACGCGGCTCTATCCGAAGGTCGTGCTGCCGCTCCTGCCGGAGTTCGATATCAAGGCGATCGTTCATGTCACGGGCGGAGGGTTTTACGACAACATTCCGAGAGTCCTGCCCGCCGGAACCGCCGCGGATGTGGACCCCGGAGCCTGGCCGATTCCCCCGATTTTCGGGCTCCTGCAACGCTGGGGGAACGTCACGGACTTCGAGATGTTCCGCACCTTCAATATGGGAATCGGGATGATTCTCGTCGTCCCGGAAACAGAGGCGGACGGTGTGATCCGCTCCCTCGCGCGGCGCGGAGAGCCCGCCTTCCGTATCGGCTCGATCGCCGCCGGAGACCGCCGCGTAACAATCGGCACCGCCGCGGCGGACGTTGTAAAATAGGAAAGAGAAATAGAGAAGGAGGGGGTCGGGATGCCCGTCGAGCAGGTAGAAAAAGAGCTTTTCACATCCGAAAGCCGAAGGGCAGACGGCGGTTCGGGCGGCGCGATAACCGGCATTGCCCGCCCCTGGAGACTGCCCCGTCTTCGCCTTCAGCTCCAATGGCCGTGATTATGAAGGGGGCGGAGGCAGCCGCGCGGATGAAGGAGTCTCTCGCGAAGGAACTGGCCGTCCTGAGGCAAATGGGCATCGAGCCCGGACTGGACATCGTCCGCGTCGGGGCGCGGCCCGACGACCTCGCCTACGAGCAGGGCGCTCTCAGGCGCTTTGATGGCCTCGGCATCGCGGCGCGGGTCTTCGCGTTTCCCGAGGACATAAGCCAGGAGGACTTCACGGCGGAGTTCCGGAAGATCAACGACTCCGGCTCCGTCCGCGGTATTCTGCTGTTCCGCCCTCTGCCGAAGCACCTCGACGGGGACTCGATCGGGGATATGATCCGCCCCGCGAAGGACATCGACTGCATGAGCCCCTTCAACGCGGCGAAGGTCTTTCTGGAGGGCGGAAAAGGCGGGTTCGCCCCCTGCACGCCTGCCGCTGTCATGGAGATACTCGCCCACTACGGGGTGGACCTCGCGGGCAAAAACGTCGTCGTCGTCGGGCGCAGCCCGGTCGTGGGGCGTCCGCTGGCCATGCTGATGCTCGCGCGGAACGCCACCGTCACGGTATGCCACACCAAAACGCAGAACCTTGAGGAGATCTGCAAAAACGCGGACATCGTCGTCGCGGCCGCGGGCAGGCCGAAGACGATCACGCCCGCCTGCGTATCCCCTAAAAGCATCGTCGTCGATGTTGGCATCAACGCGGACGAAAACGGGAAGCTGTGCGGCGATGCCGATTACGGCGCCATCCTGCCGATCGTCTCCATGATCAGCCCCGTCCCCGGCGGCGTCGGTGCGGTGACCACCTCCATCCTGGCCGCCCACGTCCTGAGGGCGGCCAACAAGCTGGCGGAAGCATGAGCGTGAAAGAAGGGCGCCGTACGTTCAAAAACTCCAGTTCAGCGTCATGTAGAAGCCGCGGCCCGGGAGGGGGTACCAGCTCATTCGGTCCGGGCCGTTCGCGGCTGCCCTCAGTTTGACGCCCGAGCCGTCGTCGAGCGCGTCGTAGACGCCGAACGTCACGTCCAGATCCGAATCCTTATCTCCATCCAAACCCTTACCTTCATCTAAACCCTTACCTCCATCCAAACCCTTGCGGACGTTCCACTTTATCCTCCACTTTATCCCGGCGTTCAGCAGGAAGAGGTCGTCATAGCGCACCTGCTCGTTCTGGTCGAAGTAGTTGTCGCCGGTGAACTGTCCCTCGACGAACGCCGACGCCCGGACGTTCCCTTTGCCGTCCGTGAAACGCCTCGTCAAACGCGCGGTCCAAGCCCATTCGGGAGCGTTGGGAAGGCGTCTGCCGTTCCGGTAGTTGTCCGGAGTCCTGTTTTCCGCGCGCATCCACGCGGCGGACAGGGCGAGCTCCCAGAGCTTCCACTCGACCCGGCCCTCGAACTCCAGTCCGCGCGCCTCGGCCTTCGCGATGTTTTCGTAGATTCCGAAGCGCGGGCTCGCCATGATGAACTCGATCATGTCGTCCGTCCGGCGCTCGAAGTACGTCACTCCCGCGGTCATCAGGCTTTTGTCCGTGTCCGTGCCCGTGTCCGGGGCGCTCCAGAGTATCCCGAAATCCCACTGCGTTCCCGTTTCCCATTTCAGATTCCGGCTGGGCCGGATCATCGCCCCGTCGCCGTGGCGCTCGTAGAGGTTCGGCGCGCGCGCGTAGGTGCCGTAACCGGCTTTGAGCATCCAGGAGCCGCCCGGCCGGTACGTCACGGCGGCGGCCCATGTCGTTTTGCCGTCTTCCTCGGAGCCGTCCCATCGTACGGAGGGGGTCAGGAGCAGGGAGCCGTCCTTTGCGAGGGAGATCGAGTCCTGCAGGGCCGCTCTCCACGTCGTTTGTTCGAAGCGGGAACTGCCGCCGTACAGGTTCACGATGTCGCCCTTTGCGCCGAGGGTCTCTCTGGCGCCCGTGAGGGACGCTTCGAGGAAGTGCCGGGCGCCCCACGCCCAGCCCGCGTCCAGCGCGCCGGTGAGGCGCCGGGCCCGGTATTCGTTGTGCCGTTCCCCCAGTCCGCCCAGCACGTTGTCGGGGTTGTCGTAGACCTTGTCCTGCGTCAGGTACTCGATCCGCCATCCCCAGTCCACGGCGCCCGACCTTTGGCGGCGGGAGAGGGCCGCGTCCCATCTGGAGGTGTCGAGGCGCGCCCCGCGCGGGGAGCCGGGCCTGTCCATCCCCGGCGCCGGCGAGGGGAGGTCGCGGTCGTCGCGGCTCCGGCTCAGGCGAACGGCCCAGTTTTCGTCCTCCCATTTGACCAAGAAGTCGGTCATGGCGTGTCCGTTGTTTTGGCGGACGGCCGCGTAGTCGTCGCTCGGGTTGAAGGGTGTTCCGTTGTCGTTGCGGTAGGAGAAGTTTCCGTCGCTTCCGTCGTAGTTCAGGGCCGCCAGGAATTTTCCGCCCCAGAGGGCCTGGGTGTGGGAGACCCCTCCGCTCACGGAGCCCAGGGAGCCGCCCCCCGCTTTCAGCGTCGTCTTCGGGCGGCCGTCCGGCGCGCGGGTGACGGCGCTGCGAGTGACGACGTTGATGACTCCGCCGAGCCCCGCCTCGGGGAACCTCACGGGGATGTAGCCTCTATAGACCTCTATTCGTTCGACCTCGCCGACGGGGATGGCGGACAGGTCCACCGCGGCCTCGCTGCCCAGATTTCGGAGCGTGCCGTCCACGTAGACCGCGACCTGCGCCGAGGTGCTGCCCCGGATGGAGGCGACGGTGTAGGCCCCGCGTCCCCGGGCGCGCACGATATGGAGCCCCGGCACCCGTTCTAGCAGGTCGGGCAGGGACTGCGTTTCGCCGCGGAGTTCCTCGGCACGAACCACCGTCACCGCGCCGGGCGAGCGATCGCGGTCGTCCTCGGAAGGGGAAGCGGAGACAATTTCTTCTTCCAGTTCGACGGGTTCTTCGGCGCCCGCGCCGAAAGCGGGAAACGGGGGCAGAATCCGCCCCCAAAGAAAGAGAAAGAGAAAAAGAAAGAGAAAAAACGCTGCCCAAATCTTCTTATTCATACGGGTGCAGGGCGCAAGCGCCCTGCCGGGGTTTGGGGCGGAGCCCCAAGGTCTTTCCGCGTTCATTTACCTGCTTTTCCTGCGCAGGGCCAGAGGCAGAACCAGAACCGCCAGGAACGCCGTCAGGCCCGCGTTGCACCCGCTGCCTCCGTCGTCGGAATCCTCTCTCCCGCCAGATGCGCTGTCCGTGAGCGTCAGGGAGTAGGCTGCGCCGTTCAGTTCGACGCCGGTGAATTCCTCTTTCAGCGTGTCGTCGCGGTTGAAAACGAGAATTCTGTCCCCCGCCAGCGTCACGATCTTGTCGTTTTTGGCGTCGAAGGCCACCTGGTACGAATACCCCGTCGAACTGCTGATGTCACTGACCTCTTTGATCGGGTTCGGCGCGTCCGTCGTGCCCGTCCATCTGTACAGCGTGCTGACCGGAGCCAAGCTGCCGGCTGTTTCGTAGCGCTGGCCGATAAAATACAGGCACTGCGTGTTGACGTAGCAGAGCCCCTTTATCATTTGAGCCCAATCCCTGCCCTCCGAGAGGCTTTCCACGCGGTCTCCCGCAATATCCTCTTTCGTGTGGACGAGGTCGAGCCCTCCGACCGTCCCTGCCGCCTGGGGGCCGCCCATGTAAGCGACGACTATGCCGTTGCCGTCGTTCGCGGAGACCATGTCCTCAGCGTTTTTGCCGACGTCGTATGCTTCGACGTATTCAAGATCCGCCGTCAGTTTGACGAGTTTGCTTTCCGCGTATTCGTAGTTGGGATAATTCCCCTTCTCCCGATTGAAAAGGACGTAGACGCTGCCGCCGATAGTCAATACCTTTGTCGCGTGCGGGTAATAGCCGTCGACGACCGGATAGGCGTATTCTTTTCCCGTCGGCTTGCAGTCGGACAGAGAGACCTGCACGACCTTCGCGCCTTCGGCGCCCATCCCGGCGTAGCACGCGGCGTAAAGCATACCGCCCGAAGCGGCGATACTGTAAATATTCTTGGCCCCCGTCCATTTCTCCTGAAAGAGGCGGGTCATCTCATCCGCCGGGTCGCAGACAGTGACGGTGTCGCCGACTGTGTAGTCCCGCTCGACGACCGCGATACGACGCTTTCCCGCCCCGTCCCGGAACGCAAAAACCGCGGTGTCGGACGTCACGGAAGCGATGGACTGACTGACCGCCGAGTCATTGCCGATTACCCTGAGCTCTCCGGTATAGGTGCTGAAATCCGCCGTCGTGTAGACGATATCCGCCGCCGCCGCGCCGCAAATCAGGAACACGGCCAATAACACGCCCGCGGCAACTCTGAACTTACCCCTCATAAAAATCCCCTCCTGTTTAATTTGAATTCAACCTGAACGTCACCGGAACGCGGGCCTGAATTTTACTGGCCCGCCCCATGCCGGCGTTTTTGACCTCGAAGCGCCACCGCCTGACCGCGGCGGCGGCGGCTCCGTCGAGCGCCGAAAATCCGCTGCTCTTCTCCACCTTCACGCTCAGGACGTTCCCGCCCTCGAGCGTTATCAACAGCGTGACCGTCCCCTCCTCCTTTCGTTTGCGGGCGATGGCGGGGTAGTCGGGCTTGACCCTGCGCAGCACCCTCAGGTCGGAGAGCCCCAAAATTCTCCCGCTCCCCGTTTCCGCACCGGCCGCCGTTCCCGCTCCCCCCGCTGAGATACCGCTTCGCGCCGAGTTTTTTGAAGTCCCGTTTATTAACGCCGCGCTTTCCGAAGCCGAATTTTCCGGGCCCGCCGGGAGCTTCGCCGCGCGCGCGGGCGCGCGATTGACCTTCTTCGCGCCGGAACGCGCTCCCGCCTTTTCGTTCACCTTCGCCGAGGACGGGGAGGCGTTTTTTTTCGGGGGCGCGGCGGTCTGCGGAACGGTTTTTACCTTATCCGCTTTTCCCTTATTCACCGCCATTCCCGCGGAGACGGCGGCGGCAGGTAAGGGTCCGTCGAGGCGGCGCAGCGCGACGGTCACTCCCCGCGCCGCCATGGGCGTTGCGGCCGCGGGCGGCATGACCGTCACGACGACAGGCGGCGACAGGTAAAAAAGGCCGAAAAACGCGGCAGTATGCACCGCGAGGCTGGCCGAGAGCGGCGCTGCCCAACGCGGCGTCCGGCGCAGGCTCATTTTCGGGCGCTCCCTTCGCCGGGTTCCCCGAAAACCTGAAGAGCCAGCCCGAGACGCTCCGCGCCCGCCGACCTCAAAACTTCCAGCAGCTCGACCACCGCTCCGTAGGATACCTCCCTGTCGCCGGCCACCAGAATCTCCCGATCGGAGGAAAGATTTTCCGCCGCGAGGCGCAGCACATCCGCCGAGGCGACGGGCTCGGGCAGGCTCCCCCAGAAAACGGAACCGCCGCGCGTCAGAGTCACCAGAACGGGGCTCTCCGCCTTCCCCGGACTGCCTTCCCCGCGAGGCAGCTCGACCGTCAGGCGTCCCTGAAGAAACGACGCCGCCAGGACGAAAAAGATGATCAGCATAAAAAGAATATCGATCAGCGGCGTGACGTCGATGTCCGCCCCGCGCCTACCGCGCATTCGTCCCGCCTCCGCGTTTCAGGCGCTCCCGTATCCACGCGTCCGCCGCGCGGTTCAGACGTTCCTCCCGCCTGTCGATGGCGGCACAGAGAAGGCCGTGGGCGATCAAAAGCGGAATGGCACAGCACAGCCCCGCCACGGTGGTGAAAAGCGCCTCCCGAATCCCCCCGGTCACGGCGGCGGCGTCGAGCGCCCCGCCGACGTTCAAAACGCGGAACATTTCGACCATGCCCAGAACCGTCCCCAGAAGCCCCAGCATCGGCGCGGCCCGAATGACGATCTCAAGAAGCGCGAGGTTCCTCTGCCACCCGAAAACCTCCGCCCGCACCCGCCGGTCGGCCAGCACCCGCAGGGTCTCCCCGTCGGCGCCGGCCGGAACGTCCTCGGGCGCGAACGGGGCGCGGCCCTCGAAAGAGAAGAAAAACAGGCGCTCGAAAACGACGGCGGCGCCCGCGACGGATAAAAACAAGATGACCCACATGACGGGGCCTCCGGCGGTCATGTAAAACGCGAACCAATCAAGATACATATCACAATACCTCTTGGGGCTCTGCCCCTCGAAAAATCCCTGCTCAAGGGCCTCAGGCCCTTGAGAATCCCTTTATTTTCGGAGCAAAAGCCAGAGGAAGAAGGGGGCGCCCAGGAAAGAAGTGATGATTCCCACGGGAAGCTCCATAGGAGACCAAAGCGTCCGGGAGGCCGTGTCGCAGAGAACCAGAAAGGCGCCGCCGAAAAAAATCGACGCGGCCGCCAGGTTTCGGTGCAGAGATCCGACGACGAGGCGGCAGAGGTGCGGCACCATCAGCCCCACAAAGGCGACGGGGCCGCAGAAGGCCACCGAAAGCGCCACGCAGAACGAGACCGCGAGAAAAAGAACCCGACGCGCGCGAACGAGTTCCATCCCGCGCGCGACCGCCATCTCGGGCCCGCAGAGCAGAAGGTCGAGCTCCCTCGCGGAGGCGAAGGACACCGCCGCCGCCAGAACGAAAACCGGCGCGAGACGCAGAGCCTCCCCGAGCCCGATGACCTGGATCCCCCCCAAAGTCCAGCGCAGAAGCCGAAACGAGTCGTTGTAAGTCCCCATATACTGAAGGATCATCACAAGGCTCGAAAAAAAGAAATTGAAAGCCACCCCCGCGAGAAGCAGGGTCGCTCCCTCCCGGTCCGGCCTCAGCCCCGCGGCGCACTGCAGAGCCAGCACACAGGCGAACGCGCCGACAAACGAGCTCGCCGCCATCGCCGAAAATCCGAACAGGGAAACGTTCCATCCCATGTAAATGCAGAACGCGGCCCCGAAAGACGCGCCGCTCGCCACGCCGAGCATCGTGGGCTCCGCCAGCGGGTTGCGGAAAAGAGCCTGAAAGATCATTCCGCAAAGCCCCAGAGTCGCCCCGCAAAACCACGCCAGAAGGACGCGCGGAAGCCGCAGTTCCCAGAATATCCTCGCCCCTCCCGTCTTCCCGCCCCAAGCCAGCACGTCCGCCAGCGACAGAGCGCGCGCGCCCACAAACGGCGCAATCACAACCGCCGCCGCACTCAAAAAGAAAAGCACCCTTAAACGTCTCTTAATCTTCATTTTGTTTCATTTCGCTTCATTTTGGGGTGCAGGGGACCGCGTCCCCTGCCGGGCCCGGGCGGAGCCCGGACGCTTTTGTATTCCGAAATTCCGCCGGCACGACAAACGGAACGTCGGACCCCGCGTCTTCAAAGCGCAGAAAATCCGTGCGGAACAACCGTTCCAAAAGCCCCGGCTCGACCAATTCTCCGGGCTTTCCCGTCCATACAGCCCTCCCCTCCGAGAGAACGATCAAACGTCCGGCCGCCTGCAAGGCAAAGTTGAGGTCATGCGTCACGGCCAGAACCGTCCTGCGCCCGGCGCTCCCGCCCGGAGCCTCCGCGCCGTGAATCGAGCGAATCAGCTCCAGCACCTCGGCCTGAGAGCGGTAATCGAGGTACGCCGTGGGCTCGTCCAGCAGAAGCAGAGGGGCGTCCTGGGCCAGAGCCGTCGCGATCAAGACCTTCTGCCGTTCCCCGCCGCTCAGCGACTCGACGAAACGCCCGGAGAGATCCTCCGCCTTCGCGAGGCGCAGGGCCTCTTCCACGATACGGGCGTCTTCCGCGCTTTCCGCCTCGAACGCCCCTTTCCAGGGATAGCGCCCCTGCTCCACGAATTGCCGGACGGTGAACCCCGCGATGTCCCCGGCGGACTGCGGCACGTAAGACATCTGCCGCGCCAACGCCTTTTGGGAAAGCCTCCGCGCCGGCAGGGAGTTCAGCCGAACCTCGCCCTTCCAGCGGGGGTGAACGCGGTTGAGGCATTTGAGCAGACTGCTCTTGCCGGCGCCATTGGGCCCGACGACCGCGAGGAACTCCCCCCGCTCTACCCTGAAACTCACGTCCTTCACGATCTCCCTGCCCCCGATCGAAAGGCAGAGGCCCTCGACCTCCAGCATTCAGGGCGTTCCTCGGAGTTCTTCGAGCCTGGCGCGGATTTCGGGCAGAAGTTCGGGGTGTATGATGCCCATGAACTCAAAAAGCGCCCGGACGACGCGCGGGCCGGGGCGAAGCGCGTAGTTTCCCGTGAGCAGATGGATGCGCCCCTCTCGGAGGGCCTTCAGCTCCGGGACGCTCCGCCACTGCGCTTCGAGGTCTTCCCGCGTCACGCCCTCCCCGAGCCGGTGATCCCCCACGAGGTCGATGATGACGTCGGGGTCGAGCGCGATCAGGCCCTCCGCCGACAACTTCGGGTAGGTGACGCCTCCCGTCTCGAAAGCGTTCCGCCCCCCCGCGAGGCGGATCATTTCGTCGTAAAACGAATCCCTGCCCGCGATGTAAAGCGAGCGAATGACGGAATCCGTGATGTCGCGATCCACGGCGGCGGCGACGCGCGGCCGGGGAAGCCCGGCCGTCAGCCTGCCCGCCTCGGCCAGGGCCCCGCGTATCGAATCGGCCAAAGCCCTGCCTCTTTCGGGAACGGAACACACCTCACCCAGCGCCTCGATGGAGCCGCACAGCTCGTCCAGCGTCTCCTGACGCAGGACGAACGTTCTTATTCCCAGCCGTTCGATACGCTCCCGCAGCGGGGCGTTCAAATCGATCAGAACCACCAGATCGGGGGCCAGATCCAGAAGGGTCTCCAAGCTGATGTCCAGCATGTCGGCGACGCGGGGAATTTTTTCCGCCTCGGGCGGGTAGTCGCAGAAGCGCGTGACGCCGACGAGGCGGCCGCCCACCGAAAGGGAAAAAAGAATCTCCGTCGCGGCCGGGGACAGGGAAACGACGCGCTCGACGGCACGCGCCGGCTCGGAAGGCGCAGCCTCGGGGGGCGCAGCCTCGGCGCGGGGCGAACCGGCCCACCCGGCCAGCAGCAGAACGAAAAAAAGCGTGAAGCGTCCGACGCGCATGAAAATCACTCCCAAGGCATAAAAACATTCCATTAAATGAAAACATAAAAAAAGGAGAAACCGTGGGCTGGTTTCTCCTTCCGGTTTCTCTCTTGATCGCGTGTCCGCGGCCGGAGGATTTCCAGCGCCCGCGCGCAATGAAATCTCTCGTTTCAGCCGGTCTCCTGACTCTCGTTCGTCCTACTCCCGCGCCTTCCCGTCCGTATGCGACAGTGACTGCCCGCGGTTTCGTCCCGATTACAGTGGCGGGGCCGTCCCGGATTCGCACCGGATTCCCGTTCACCGAAACGCAAACTTATTCATTTCGAGTGCATTATACCTTAAATCCGGTAAAAGAAATCCGGCAAAAGAAAGCCGTTCGCCTTACGCAAAACAGGATTTTACCGGATGCCCCCTGTTTTACCGGAGAAACCTTCCGGCCCGGGCTCAATACGCTTTCGCGAAAATCGTCTTTCGTCCTTCTTTGCCCGTGAGGATACACTTGCCGCGCGAGTCGTCGGACAGGGGAATACAGCGCGGGGTCGCCCCTCCGGTTTCTTCTTTGATCCGGCGCTCGTCCTCCGGGGTCCCCGCGAAGTACGCCTCGACGAAGCCGCCCTTCTCGTCCAGAATCGCCTTCAGTTCGTCGTAAGTGGACGCGGAAAACGTGTTCGCCTCGCGGAAGGTTTTGGCCTTCGCGTAAAGCGAACTCTGAATGTCCTCCAGAATCTTCGGCACCGAAGAGACGAGGGCATCCTGCGCGATGTCGAATTTTTCCCCGGTGTCCCGCCGCACGGCCCGAACCGTTCCGGCTTTCATATCCTTCTCGCCCAGCTCCAGCCTCAGAGGCACTCCCCTTTGCAGATGGAAAAAGAAACGATCCGCCGGCCGCATGTAAAAACGGGAGTCCGCTTCGACGTGAAGCCCTCCCAATACGCCGTTCAGCCGGCTTGCGAAATCTTTCGCCCTCGGCAGGAGTGCTTCGTCGAGAAGCCGCTCGTCCGTGCCGATGGGCAGGATCACCGCTTTCGTCGGCGCGACGCGGGGCGGCAGGACGAGGCCGTCCTCGTCCGAGTGAGTCATGATGACGGCGCCAATCAGCCGGGTGGAGACGCCCCAGCTGGTCGTCCAGCATTCCTCCAGATCGCCCGCCTTGTTTTGGAAGCGGATCTCGAAGGCGCGCGCGAAATTCTGCCCCAAAAAGTGGCTCGTCCCGGCCTGAAGAGCCTTTTTGTCGCTCATCATCGCCTCGCAGGAGTACGTATTGACCGCGCCCGGGAAGCGTTCCCCGATCGTTTTTTCTCCCCAGACGACCGGCAGGGCCAGAATGTCCTCCATCACCTGCCGGTAGACGTCCAGCATACGCAGCGTTTCCTCGGCGGCCTCTTCGGCGGCGGCGTGCGCGGTGTGCCCCTCCTGCCAGAGAAATTCGGACGTACGCAGAAAAAGGCGCGTGCGCTTTTCCCAGCGCATGACGTTGCACCATTGGTTGATCAGAACCGGCAGATCCCTCCAAGACTGAATCCATTTGCTGTACATGTGCCCGATGACGGTCTCCGACGTGGGGCGGATGGCGAAAGGCTCCTCCAGCTTTTCCCCGCCCGCGTGCGTGACCATGGCGCACTCCGGCGCGAAGCCCTCCACGTGCTCGGCCTCTTTTTCGAGGAAGGACTGGGGAATCAAAAGCGGAAAATAAGCGTTGACGTGCCCGGTTCGTTTGAACGCGTCGTCGAAATGCCGCTGCACCGACTCCCATATCGCGTAACCGGTCGGACGGATCACCATGCAACCGCGAACCGGCGCGTAGTCCGCCAGCTCCGCCGCTTTGATGACGTCGAGGTACCACTGGGAATAATCCGCGTCGCGCGGGGTAATGTTACGAGCCATAAAACGACTCCACCTTTCTGAAATGTGTGCGCCGCCGCGTCAATTCGGCCCGCCGGGGCCCCTTCAGGGCAGAGGATAGTGCTCCCACAGGGGAACGCCCAGGAAGAACCCTATTTTGAACTCCTCGCTGCCGTACATGGCCGCCAGCTTGACGTTGACGATGTCGTTCGGGACGCTGAAAGCCAGGCCGATCTCCCACGGAGAGGCGATCTTTCGGTATTCCTCGTCCATGGCGTAGCCGTAGCTGCCGAACAAATCGGCCGCGACGATGCCCAAAACGGTTTTTTTCAGGACGCGGCGGAACGCGACGTTGATCCACGCCATGCGCTCCGCTTCGACGGGCCGACTCGCGACGGAGTAGAGTTCCTCCGCCGCCCCGAGGTAAGAGGCGTGCCCCTCCTCCTCCAAATTGCCCTCCAGGTACCCGAAACGCAGATAGGTCCGCCACATTTTGCCGACGCGAATCGGTTTGAAATAGGTGAAGCGGTAGAGAACTTCCTCCGTATTCGGCCACCAGACGTTCAGGCGCCACGCCTGTCCCCTGGTGGGATCGGCCGGAATGTCCAGCGTGTCGTAGGCCGCGAAGAAAGTCGGGCCCAGAAAATCGGCATAGTTTGCGTTATCCACATACTCATAGGCCAGGCCGAGCCCCATGCGCACCGTCCCGACCTGGAAAAGGCGCTGGCCCCCGAAGGAGAAGCGATCCCACCTCCGATGCCCGCCCGACGTGTTCATCTCCCACTTCTGCGCGGCCAGGGTAAACTCCCAGGAAGGCAGAGGCTCCGGCGCCGTCAGGTAGGACAGGTCGACACCCCACTGCTCCCCCAGACGGACGATTCCCCGCAGGGAGTCCGTCTCGCTGAAGAGCCTCCGCGCCGTTCCTTTCAGGTAAAGCCAGCGATAGGGATCCAGATTGGTCGTGTATCCCGAAAGACCCACTTCCAGGCCCGTCTGCTGACGGACATCGAGCGCGAGAACCACCGTGCCGTCCTTCGCGCGCTCGAGCGTATAGTCCACCGTGGCGATGTCCGGGGCGCTCATCATGTTCCCCACGGCATTTTCCACGTCTTTCGTGTCGAGGGGCTTTCCCACCCAGCGCAGAAACTGCTTGCGCAGGCGGACGGCGACGGATTCCGGCAGTCCGCGGATGACCACGTCGCTCACGATTCTGCTTTTGGAGGGCGGGCTCTCCCTGGCTGCGCGCTCAGGCGCGAGAGCCGAAAGGGCCTTGATTTTATCGATCTTGTCGAGCGCGGCTTCCCGTCCCCGCCGGATGATTTCGTCCGCGGCTCTGCTGTCCAGAAAAGAAAACTCCTGCACCCGCGGCGTCACGACGCAATCGGCGTTCCGCGCTTCCTCCAGCATGGCCCGCCGCATCACGATCGTCAAAGACTGGTCGATGACGTCGAGAAACGAGTGAATGGCATGTTCTTTGGAGGGAATGTCCGAAACGTCCACCCCGATGACCGGAAGGCCGGGGAACAGCTCCTTCGCCGTGTCGATCGGCATGTTCGAAACCAGCCCCCCGTCGATCAGAAGCCGGCCGTCGATTTCCCAGGGCTCGAAAAGCGCCGGTATCGACATGGAGGCCCGCATCGCCGACGGCAGGCTCCCCGACCGCAAAACGACCTTCTCCCCGGTTTGCAGATCCGTGGCGACAGCCGCGTAGGGGATGGGAAGCTCATTGAAATCCGTGACGTCCACGTGCCGCATCAGCTGCGTGTAATACTGAAACAGCTTGTCCCCCGTCAGCAGCCCCAGAGGGCCGCTGTGCTTGCCCATTTTTTTATAGGTGAGCGCCGAAATGGTGCCCATTTGGGCCTCGCGGTCGTCTCCGGTGAAGACAAACAGAGGGCCCGTATTTTCAGACAGAAGGGCGGGCAAATCCAGCGCCGCGATGACCTCCCGAAGCTCGCCGGCGTTGTAGCCGCTGGCGTACAGGGCTCCGATGAGCGAGCCGATGCTGGTTCCCACGATTCCCACGACGGGAATTCCATGCTCTTCCAGGACTTCGATGACGCCGATATGCGCGAATCCCCGCGTTCCGCCGCCGGACAGAACCAGCACGACTCCCGCCGCCTCCGCGGCGGAAGCGGAAAAGACCGAAAAAACGGCCATAAGGATTGCGCACAAAGTCTTTTTCATCATGCATTCCCCCCGATCACAGCCGATAAAAAAGGCAGCAGCCCGCAAAAGCCGCCACCCCGCCGAGGAATCATCTGAAGCAAACAAAAAAACACCCTCGAACAAAAAAACATCGTTCGGTCAAGAACGACAAGATCCGGGGCAAGCAAGAAGGAAACGCGCCGCCGCGTCAGGAAGCCTTGAATCAGAAGACACTGAATCAAGAAGCATTGAATCAGGAAGCATTGAATCAGGAAGCATTGAAGGAAAGCACCAGATAAAGCGTGCCGGCCGGATTCACGGTAAAGGGCAGGGTGAAAGACTTGATCCCCGCGGACTGGTTCGGGACGTTCTGGATGCTCTCCCCCGCGATAAGCTGAGGAGGGGTGACGTCCATCCCCGGAAGAGCCGCCTGGGTCAGGGAGCGCCCGCTGACCATGTTGGAAAGCTCCCCGATGACGCTCATGGCGACGGGATCCTGCTTGTTGGGCGCGATCATTCCGCCGGACATGGCGTTGACAACGGAGCTGAAGCCGCTCTTGTCCAGCATGATGACCGCCGTTCCCTGAATGCCGCTGCCCACTACGCCGATCAGGGAAGCGGCGCATATATCGGTGACTTTCACTCCCTGGGAGACCTGCGCCTTGTTCAATACAACCTCAAGCCCCACCTCACGCCCCACGGAAATCACAGACGAACCGAATGTATTGACAAGAACCGCAAGTTTCTCATTGGCCATAATACCCGACTACTCCCTTCCAACCCTCTGAATCCGGAGTCTGTAAAATTATCTTAATTTATAATATATCGTCAAGACCGTCCTCCCGCGCCGCCGGCATCCGAGCCGCAAGTCTGCGCCGAAAGGCTTCTCAGCGCAATCACCCATGCGGCCAGGTCATCCACCGCCCTGGACGGAACTCTGAGGCGCCGGGGCAGACAATTTTGCCATAAAGCCGGCCGATGAAGAGCCCAATAACGCTCGCGCGCCTCTAAAGTGGTTCCTTTCTCATCTACCAGCACTGTCCTCACGTTCAATTTCACGCTCAATCCGCAAAGCCGCCGGGCCGTTTCGCGGCTTCCCGTGCCGTTGCCCAGGGCGATATACTCCAGCCCCGGAACGTCTTCCGAGCAGGAGACGGGAAACCTTCGCTCGTACGTCCAAACGGCAAGGGCTTCTTCCCATTTGCCGACGGCAAGAGGCCAGACATCCCAAAAAAGCTCCGCCTCCGGCGCGGGAACTATCCCCGAAAGGACAAGCTCTCCTCCTCCGCGGACCAAAGCCCATCCCGTTTTGTCCCGTCCCGGATCGACACCCAATATCATCGCCGCTCAATGTTTATGCATAAAAACAACTCGCGCGTGTCTTCGCGCGGATTTCAAAAAGGCCTCGTGAATTCCCATTTATCAAGCAGCCACATCCATTGTTCAGGATAGCTCTTCACCCATTCACCCAAGATATTATTGCACATTTTCAGCGACTTTTCCATATTCGTCCCGAAAGGGCTGCCGTCTTCGTCGAGGAGGTCGCTGACGACCTTTCCGATATGGACCGTGTGATGAACGCCGTCGGGATTGCGCGTGGGGAAAACAGCGACGACCGGAGTCCCGAATTTCCGGTGCATCTTGACCAACCCCGTCGCCGTGCTTGCCGGCAGCCCCAGAAAGGGAACGACAACCCCTTCCTTTCTCGCGTCGAGGTCCTGCATGAAAATCACGATGCTCCCTCCGCGCAGCGCGCGGAGAAGCTCGCGCAAACCGAACCCCTCGCTCGGGATCATCTTCATTCCCATCGCGGCGCGCCGGGCGGAGATCAGGTCGTTCAGCCCGCTTCCGTTGCGCTGAGGGGTGTAAATGGGCATGACGGAGTATCCCTCGGCCGCCATGCGGGCCCCCGCCAGTTCCCAGTTGTCGAAGTGCGCCGCCATGAAGATCGCTCCCTTCCCCCGCGCCAGAACTTCGTCGAGCCGTTCCTTCCCCTCTATCGAAAACAAAGACTTCAGCCGCGGAGCCAGCCGTCCGAAACGGGCGAACTCCGCGGCGGACTTCCCCATGTTGACGAAAGACGCCCTGACGATCGCCCTTGCCGGCGTGACCCCCACTCCCAGGGCCGCCACGCACCGGGCTTCGGCCCTGTCCACTTTGCGCCTGGCGAAAACCCGGAGGAGCGCCCCCAGCAGCGCCCCCAGCGTCAACGCGGCCCGGTGCGGCAAAACGTCAAAAAGACGGACGGCAAAAGACAGAAGGATCTTTTCCGCGAAGCCGGACTTTCGGAGCCCTGTCTTCTTTAATACATCAATAAATACTATCAATTATCTTTCCGACAATTCGAGGAGAATTCCCCCCGTCGCCGCGGGATGGACGAAGGCAATCGTCGCCCCGCCGGCTCCTTTGCGCGGCTTCTCGTCGATCAGGCGAACCCCCTGTTCCTTCAGTTCGGAAAGGGCCTTCTGAAGGTCGGGGACGCGGATCGCCAGGTGATGAATCCCCTCGCCCTTCTTTTCGATAAATTTCGCCACGGGACTGTCGTCCGCCGTCGGCTCCAGCAGTTCCACCTCCGTGTCCTTCACGGGAAGAAAAGCCGTTTTGACCTTCTGCTCCGCCACTTCCTCGACGCCCGTGCACTTGATCCCGAGCGACCCTTCCCAAAACTTCAGCGCCCCCTCGATGCTCTTCACCGCTATCCCAATATGGTCGATCACCGTCGGATTCATGGTTCCCTCTCCTTTTCCGTCAATGCTGCGTCATTTATATTGTACATTCATTGTACGTTCAGACTTCCGTTCCCGCAAGCCGAAACTTACCCGCGCGTCTTTGCCGATCTGCCGCGATTCATGCGCAAATGCGCAAGCTCAGGGAACGGTGTGTTATGATTGTTCATCAAAAGTGAGATGGCCGTACCTCGCGCGGCGCGGGGGGCGGGCAGAGACGGAAGAGGTTGGAGGATTATGGTGAGCGAAGATACCGGACCGCATTTTTTCGACGAGCTGACCGCGATTCTGGAACGGCTGAGAGGGCCCGGTGGCTGTCCCTGGGACAGGGAGCAGACCATGACGGATCTGCGTCCGTATATCGTCGAGGAGGCCTACGAGCTGACGGACGCCATCACGCGCGGCGACGCCGCGGGCGTCCGGGAGGAATCCGGGGACCTGCTGCTTCAAATCGTTTTTCTCGCTTCCATCGCATCCGCTTCCGAAAACGAGGCGGAAAGGTTCGGTATGCGGGACGTCGTCCGGACGATCTGCGACAAGCTGATTCGGCGTCATCCCCACGTTTTCGGTGACACGGAGGTCGACGGCAGCGCTCAGGTGATGCGCAACTGGGAGCGGATCAAAGAGGAGGAGCGCAAGAATAAAAAAGAGCCTTCGTCCGTGCTGGCGGGGATTCCCAAGGGGCTGCCGCCGCTTTTGAAAGCGCACCGGATACAGGGAAAGGCGGCCCATGTCGGATTCGACTGGCCCAGGGGCGACCCGGCTCCCCTTTTCGACAAGCTGTACGAAGAAGCGGACGAACTGCGTCAGGCCGCCGCCCGCGGCGCCGCGAAGACGGAAGCGCATGTCGAAGAGGAGTTGGGAGATCTGCTCTTCATGACCGTGAACCTGGCGCGTCACCTGGACGTCGACCCGGACGCCGCGCTTTCCCGGGCCTGCGACAAATTCTCGTCCCGTTTCCGGGACGTGGAGCGAAGCGCCGCGGCGGCGGGACGGCGATTGGACAGTTGTACGCTTTCGGAATTGAACGCGTTTTGGGAGAATGCGAAGCGCAGGGAAATGCCGGCCGCCTCTCCGGCGGCTCCTTGACAGTGTGGCATAAATCAATGCATGGCATAAATAATGTACGGGAGGAATACGTGACGATGACAAAGGAAAAAACGGCGGAAAACGCCGCTCAGGACAAGACTCCTCAGGCCGGAAGAGAACCGTATGCCGAGGGGAAGCCGTATGCGGATGCACAGCCGCGGCGCAAAGCCAAGATCATGGAGACGGCGCTTCGCGACGCGCACCAGTCCCTGTTTGCGACCCGTATGCGCACGTCGGACATGATTCCGATCCTCGAAAAAATGGACGAGGTGGGGTATCACTCCCTCGAAATGTGGGGAGGGGCGACCTTCGACAGCTGTATGCGCTTCCTCGACGAGGATCCCTGGGAGCGGCTGCGGACCGTCCGCAGGCACATCAAAAAAGCGAAGCTCCAGATGCTCCTGCGGGGGCAGAATCTGGTCGGCTACCGCCACTACGCGGACGACGTCGTGCGCGAGTTCGTCAAGAGGGCCGTCGGGAACGGCATCGACATCGTCCGGGTCTTCGACGCGCTGAACGACCTGCGCAACATGGAAATCGCCGCGGATCAGGTGAAAAAAGAGGGCGCGCACCTGCAAATGTGCATTTCCTACACGCTGTCTCCCGTCCACACCCTGGACGCCTTCTCGGAGCTGGCCCGCCGGATGGCGCAGATGGGCGCGGACTCCATCGCCGTCAAGGACATGGCGGGTCTTCTGAACCCCGTGGACTGCAAGAGCCTCGTGATGGCCGTCAAGGAGAAAACCGGCCTTCCCATCCAGCTTCACTCGCACTACACCAGCGGCTTGGCCTCCATGACCTACTACGCCGGCCTCGAGGCGGGCGCGGACATCGTGGATACCGCCATTTCGCCGCTTTCCATGGGAACGAGCCAGCCGCCCACGGAGTCCCTCGTCGCGGCCCTCGCCGGAGGGGAACTGGACACGGGCATCAGGCTCGAAAACCTGGTTCCCGTGGCGGAGTACTTCAAGAATGTCCGCGAGCGCTACAGCCATCTGATTGCGGACATCGGCGGGGTCGACATCAACATTCTCCGCTATCAGATCCCGGGGGGCATGTACTCGAACCTCGTGAACCAGCTCAGGGAGCAGAAATCTCTGGACAAGCTGGAGGACGTCATGAACGAAATCCCCGTCGTGCGCAAGGCCATGGGGTACCCCCCGCTCGTGACGCCGACCAGCCAGATCGTGGGAACCCAGGCCACGCTGAACGTGCTGACGGGACAGCGCTGGAAGGTCATTCCGAAGGAAGTGAAGCAGTACTTCCTGGGCTATTACGGCACGGCCCCCGCCCCGCTCGACCCCGAGGTCCAAAAGCTCGCCATCGGCGACGAGGCGCCCATCACCTGCCGCCCCGGCGAGAAGATCGCCCCGGAAATGGAGGACGCCCGAAAAGCCTCCGCCACGTGGGGACTTCAGCCGGAGGACGCCCTGACGTGGATCATGTTCCCTCAGGTGGCGAAGGACTTTTTGCCGAAAAAATACGCGCGTTCCGTGAAGCGGGACATCGGACTGGGAGAGTTCGTGGACGCCGCCGCCTACGCCGTGTAGGGAAAATTAAGGTATGGAAATTTAAGGATGGAATCGGACGAAGGAACAACCGGGAAACGTTCTCCGCGCTTCTGGTCGGAGGGGGTCGAGGTTTCGGGAGAGAGCGCGATGTCGCGCCTCTCCGGGGTCAACGACGAAAATCTGGAGGCGATAGAGGCGCGCTACCCCGTCAACCTGGTTGTCCGGGGCTGCAGCATACAGATCAACGGACCCGACGAGGAACCGGTGAAAATCGTGCGGAATCTGATACACCAGCTTTCTTCCGTGGCCGACAAGGGGTACGACGTTCACGCCGCGGACGTGAGGTACGCGATGGACGCTCTGGCGGAAGGACACGAGCCCAAACTGGAAGCCCTCTACTCGGATGTCATCTGCACCACGGCCAAGGGCAAGCCGATACGGGCGAAAACCGTCGGGCAGCGCGCCTACGTCAAGGCGATAAGGGACAACTTCATCCTTTTCGCCGTGGGTCCCGCCGGAACGGGGAAAACGTACCTGGCGGTCTGTCAGGCGGTTTCGATGCTCAAATCGGGCGAAGTCGGCCGCGTCGTTCTGGTGCGCCCGGCGGTGGAGGCGGGGGAAAGCCTCGGATTTCTTCCCGGCGACCTGAGGGAAAAGGTGGAGCCCTACGTGCGGCCTCTTTACGACGCCTTCTATGACCTGCTGTCGCCCGAGCGCTTCGCGCGATACATCGACAAGGGCGTCATCGAAATCGCGCCTCTGGCCTACATGAGGGGGCGCACCCTCAACGAGAGCTTCATCATTCTGGACGAGGCCCAGAACACGACGCCCGAGCAGATGAAGATGTTCCTGACCCGTTTGGGCTTCGGCTCGAAGGCCGTGGTCACGGGCGACGTGACGCAGATCGATCTCCCGAACGGAAGGATGTCCGGGCTGAATCACGTCCGGGCCATTCTGAAGGACATCCGGGGAATCGACTTTTTCGACCTGACCCACGCGGACATCGTGCGCCACGAGATTGTCCAGAAGGTCGTGCAGGCTTACGAACGCTATGAACAGCAAAAACAGTAATTCCGGCAAATACAGGCGGGGGATTCCGGCGGTTCGGCTTTCCGGCGAATTTCTCACTCATTACGTTTTTCCCGTGCTCGCGTTGCTGGGGGCGGCCGTCCTGATCGTCGTTCTGCAGTGGCGCTACATCGCAAGCTCGACCAGCTTTACGGAGGGTTCGCCCTCGCCGCTCACCTATTACGCGCTCTCCCCGCTCAAATTCACGGATTCCTCGGCGACGAACCGGCTGAGGACCATCGCCGGAGAATCTGTCGTCGGCGTCGTCGTGCGGGACGTCAGCGCGTCTGACCGTATGAGAACCCGTTTGAGCGAATTTCGTCTTCTGGAGAACCGGGGCGCGGCGCGAGACGGCGGCGCGGCCCCCTTTCCCCCGGAACTCACGGACGCCTTCAAAAACCTCGGCGAAAGCGGCAGAGAAAATCTGTTCCTTCTGGCCGAACAGGTCGGCGACGCCTATTTCGAGGCGGTAAAGGCCGGCTCGCACGAAACGGACGGGAACGACAGGGCCCTTCTCTGGCAGGAGATCGGCAAGCTGGAGTTGCCCGTCGGGGAGCAGAACCTTCTGTACCAGCTTTTGTCGGAGATCCTCGACCCCGGCTACAAGACGGACGCGCAGCTGACGACGGCCGCCCGCGATTTCGCGAGGCGCTCCATCCCCACGGTAGAGCGGAAGCTGAACGTGGGAGACGTCATCGTCGAGCAGGGAAACACCGTCACTCCGTCCCTCGCGCGCGTTCTGAGGTTTCAGGGCTACACGGAGCGCGCGTTTCCCCTGAATCAGCTGCTCGTCGCCTGTCTTCTGATACTGCTGCTTCCCCTGTGGTTCGAGGTTTCGAGCGGGGAACCCGGCGCCCGCCCGAGCGGATACGGCGAGGTCACCTGGAGCTGCGTCGTGTTCGTCGTCGTCACCGGCTGGCTCTGCGAGACGGCGGCGGCGCACCTGAATGTCGTCGGCGCGGGGATTCTTCCCGCGGTGACGATGGCCTACCTCTGTATGCCGCGCCGCTTCGCCTTCATCGTCTCCCTCGGGGGGATCACTCAGGGCGTCTTCCTGATCATGGGCCTGACCCTCTACAATACGCTCTTTTTGCTGATCTCCGGCTCCGTGGCCTCCCTGGTCGGTTTCTGCGTCCTGCGCAGGATCGACTCGAGAGAGGACCTCGGGTACAAGGTGCTCGCTCTGGCCGTGTTCCTGGCGGTTTTGAAGGTGATCGTCCGCGCGTATCAGGGTTTTCCCATCACATGGGAGTCTGTTGCCCTGAGATGGCCTTTGGGGGAAACGTGGCGGGAAATTATACGTTTCCTGTTTTTCGACCTTGCGGCGACGCTCTTTGTGACGACCCTTCTGCCGATGATCGAAAAATACATCGGCGCCCTCTCCGTTCTGAAGGCAAGGGAACTGAGCCATCCGTCGAGCCCGCTGCTCCGCAAGATGCAGGCCGACGTGCCGGGGACCTACCACCACTGCCTGATGATCGGAACCCTGGCGGAGGCCGTCGCCGGAGAGCTGGGGATGGACGAGAACGTGATGAAAATGGGCGCTTACTATCACGACATCGGGAAGCTGCGCCGCCCCCGTTTTTTCGTCGAAAACCAGATGGGCGGGGAGAACATTCACGACACGATGTCCCCCACCCTGTCGGCCGTCGCGATCATCGCGCACGTCCGGGAGGGCTTGGAGCTGGCGAACGAGTTCGGCTTGCCGAAGAAGGTGAAGCAGTTCATTTCCGAGCACCACGGAACGACCTGCCTCGGGTATTTCTATAAAAAGGCCCTCGCGAACGGGGAAAATGTCGATATGGGGCAGTTCTGCTACCCCGGGCCCAAGCCTCGGTCCCGCGAGACGGCCCTCCTGATGCTGCTCGACTCCGCGGAGGCGGCCATGAGGGCGGAAAGCGCGAAAATACTGACCGTAAACGACATCGGGGAGGTCATCGAGCGCGTCGTCGCGGTAAAAATCAGGGAAAAGCAGCTCGACGGCGTGGATTTCACGTACAAGGAAATGACGCTTATTAAAGCGGCGCTTCTCAAAGCCTTCCAATCCATGTATCATACAAGAATTGTAAAAGAAATAAAATAAACATTTTGGGAGGGATACAGGTTTTGAAACTGCATATCGACGTCGATGCGTCGGAAGAAGGAGACCCTCAAAGTCCCTTGCACGCTTTTTTGCTTTCGGCCGCGGGCGGGACGTTCGACCGCGTTTTTGAAGAAGCCCTGGGAGAAGCGCTGGAAGAAGCACTAAAAGAAGCACCGGCGCTTCTTCCCCCGGAGGCCGGCGGCTGCGGGCGGGCGGAGCTTTCCGTCGCCTTCGTGGACAGCGCGGAAATGCGGAAACTCAACGAAAAATACAGGGGCGTCGACGAACCCACCGACGTGCTCTCTTTTCCTCTTTGGGCTGACGGGGGAATTTTTTCGCCCGAAAGCGCCGTGCCCGGGCTCCTGCCGCTGGGGGATATTCTGATCTGCCCGGAGCAGATGGAAGAGATTCACTCTTCCCTGCCTCGCGAGGAAGCCCTTTGCCTGATGCTGGCTCACGGTTTTCTGCACCTTCTGGCCTGGGATCACGACACCCCCGAAAAAGAAAAAACGATGTGGGCGCGTCAGGACGCCCTCGCGGCAAAGCTGCGGGCGGCCTTGGGCGCGTCTCTTTCCTCATCCTCATCTCTTTCCTCTTCCTTGCCGGAGGCCCGCTGATGCTGGCCGCGTTCACCGACACCGTCGTGTCCCTCTTGTGGAGCCTTTTGGGATTGGCCGTCCTGCTTTTGCTGTCGGCCTTCTGCAGCGCCTCCGAAACGGCCATCACCACGGTGGGGCGAACCAGGCTCCTGGCCCTGCAGGAGACGAAGCAGTTTTACAAGTCTCTTTTCCAGTGGCTTCTGGGCGATATTCAGCGCGTTCTGACCCTCTGCCTGATCTCCAACAACATCGTCAACATCGGGGCCAGCACCCTGGCGACGGCGGTCGCGATACGGATTTTCGGGGACGGGGCGCTGATTTTCGTCGTGCCCGTCATGACGGCGATGATCGTCATTTTCGGGGAGATTCTGCCCAAAAGCGTCGCCATGACGCACACCGAGCGTATTCTCCTGTTCTGTACCCCCATCCTGCGCGTACTCGACTTTCTGCTCTACCCCGTCACGCGGCTGATGCAGGCCAGCGTCCGCGCTCTGGGTTGGTTCTTCCATATCGACCTGAAGCGGCAGAACCCTTTCGTGACGCGCGAAGAGATCGAGCAGGTCGTCAACATCGGAGAGCAGAGCGGCGCCCTCGAAGCCGCGGAGCGGCGGATGATTCACGGAGTCATCGACTTCGAGGAAACCCGCGTCCGCGAAATCATGGTTCCCCGGGTGGACATGGTGACGCTCGAGGCCACGGACACCATCGGCTCGGCGACGGAGGTCTTCATTGAGCACGGACACTCGCGCCTTCCCGTTTACGACGAAAGCCCCGACGACATCGTGGGCATTCTGTACGTCAAGGACACGCTGAAACATCTGCTCGCGGGAAACCTCACCCTCCCCGTCGGGGGGTTGGTGCGCGAACCCATGTTCGTCCCCGACAGCATCCGAACGGTGGAGCTTCTGGAGGCGATGCGCCGCGACCACGTGCATATCGCCATCGTTGTCGACGAGTACGGAGGCATCGCCGGCGTCGTTACGATGGAAGATCTTCTGGAGGAAATCGTCGGGGAGATTCAGGACGAGTACGACCAGGAGGCCCCCGATATTCTGGAGGAGGGGAACGGAACCTACCTCGTTCAGGGCAACATGAACCTCGCGGACCTGAGCGAGGCCCTTCAGTGTCCCTTCGAGTCCGAGGACGCCGAGAGCATCGCCGGGCTCGTCCTGTCCCTGGCCGGCAAGTTTCCCGAGGACAACGACGAGTTCGAGTACGGCGACTGGGTCATCAAGGTCGTGGACTTGGAGGACCATCGCATAAAACTGCTTCGCCTCACCCGGCAAAAGAAGCTGCCGAGCGAAGTCAGAAAATAAATCCGAAAGGGGAATCTCCTGTGACGGACGCGAAACGGGAATTTCATTGGCCTTGGCCCGACACGCCGGTCGATACGCTTTTGCAGAGGGCGCGGACGGCCGCGGAGCGCGCTTACGCGCCTTATTCGTCCTTCAAGGTGGGAGCGGCGCTCCTGACGTCGGACGGAAGCGTCGTCATGGGCTGCAACGTCGAGAACGCCTCCTATGGAATGACGCTTTGCGCCGAGCGCAACGCCATCGCCAGCATGGTCGCCATGGGGCACCTCGACCCCGTCGCCATCGCCGTAGTGGGGGGAGTCTCGGGCACTCCCTGCCCCCCGTGCGGTGCGTGCCGCCAGGTATTGGTAGAATTCAACCCCGACATGTACGTGATTCTGGAGTCTCCGAACCGAATCATCGTGATGAAGGCCCATGAGCTTCTGCCCCTCAGCTTTTCTCTGAAAGGGAATCGGGAGTGAAGGAAAAAGACGGCAAAAAACGCTGCGGCGCCGTCGCCCTTGTGGGGCGGCCCAACGTGGGCAAGTCGTCGCTGATCAACGCGCTTTTGCGGAGCGAAGCGGTCATCGTCTCTCCGAAACCGCAGACGACCCGCAACGCGGTGCGCTGCGTCTACAACGACGACGGGGCTCAGATCGTGTTCACGGACACCCCGGGCGTCCATACCCCCAAAAACAGGCTGGATCGCTTTCTGGAAGCGTCCGTCGCGGGCGCTCTGGAGAACGCCGACGCGGTGTGTTATCTGGTGGAGGCGAACGACCGGGAGATCGGCCCCGAGGACAGGGAGATTCTGCGCCGCCTCGCGGCGTTTCCCCGCCCCGTCGTTCTGGCCGTGAACAAATGCGACAAACGCGGCCCGGATCGGGCCTTCGAGCTGTACGGCGGCGCGCGTGCCTTCGAGGGGCGCGCCGCGCTCTCGGCAAGGAGCGGGAAGGGGCTTTCCGCTCTCGTTGCCCTGTTGCTGCCGTTTCTGCCGGAGGGGGACCCGTGGTTCGATCCCGACATTCTGATGGACGGCACGGAGCGATTCATGGCGGGCGAGGCTATCCGGGGGCAGGTGCTGGCCATGCTGCGCGACGAGGTGCCCCACTGCGTCGCCGTGGAAATCGAGGAGTACAAGAGCCCGGACGAGTATCCCGGCCGCGACAAGCTGTACGTCCGGGCCTCTCTTATCGCGGAGACCGCCGGGCAGAAGAGAATCCTGATAGGCGCTTCGGGAGCGATGCTCAAGAAGATAGGGCGCGCGGCGCGGCTCGACCTGGAAAAGCTCACCGGTCACCCCGCGTATCTGGAGCTGTGGGTCAAGGTCTCCCCCAAATGGAGAGAGTCTCCTCTGGTTCTGAGACGGCTCGGCTACACGGCGGATTGACCAGACATCGCCTATATAAAGGGATTCCAAAGGGCCTGCGGCCCTTTGGCGGAGCCTGAGGCAGAGCCTCAGCGTGTTTCGGTAAAGGATCGTGAGCATTCAGTTATGAGCTTCCAATCCGCGTCCGGTGCGGTGCTGAATCGGCGCGTCGCGGGGGAGGGAGACCTGCTTCTGACCCTTTTCCTGAGGGGATCGGGCATGGTTTTCGTCTCCGCCCGCGGCGGCGGCGCGGGAAAGGTGCGCTTCGGCGGAGGAACGGAGCCCCTGATGTGGGGAACCTTCTCGCTTTACGAGGGCAGAGGGGGCCGTCGGCACCTCAGGAGCGCGGACACCGCCGACGACATGCTGAAACTGCGAAGCCGTCCCGAGGCGCTTTTCGCGGCCGTTCGCTGGGCGAAACTTCTGATGCGCCGCCTTCCGCCGGAACACCCGTCGGACGATCTGCTGGCGAACTTCTACTGGAACATGAAACTTTTGGACGGAGGTTTCCCCGCCGCGGCCGCGGAGTGGCGTTTTCTCTGGCGGTGGCTGAAGAGTTGGGGGCTGGCTCCCGACCTGTCCGAATTTTCCGGCGTGCCCGAAGCGGACCTCGGCCTTTTGCGCGAGGTCGCCGCCGCGAAAGCGCCCGGCGCCTTCGCGGACTGGGACGCTTTGGCCGCGCGTTCACGTCTTTTTGCGGACGCCTCCCGCCGCGCGGAGTTTTTTTTGGCCGAAATTTGATGTATAGCGGATCGCGTAATCGTGCACGTAACCGTTCAAACCCCATATACCATGTTCAGTGAAGACAGGCGTCTGTCACAGGGGGGTCTCGGGGGGGGGTATGCTCCGCGCAAACTGCCGCGCGGATAAGCGACCGACACAATTCGCTTCGCTCATTGGTCGTCTGCTTAAGTGAAGGAGCGCAGCGACTGAACGAGCTCCGCCCCCCTGAGCTTGAACGTTTGCAATAAATCCTTGTCCGTCCATGTTAGGCACTTTTTTTTCGGGGATAATGCGGTTGATAAGGTTTCCCCTGTGATCTAAATCTCCATGTCCAGAAGGTAGGAACTCATTCCCTTGCCGTGCATGTCCAGCGAGAGGGTGCGGGTCACGCCGCCGCCCAGAGCGTCCCGCATGACGAAATTCATGGCACCCAATTGAGGCAGCTCGTAGCGTACAACCTCTCCCTTGACCATCTCACCGAACCATTCTTTGACCTTTTGGGATGTCACCTTTTCCCGGAGCAACTCATAATCTTTGATATCGTAGGCAATCAAAGAGATGTTGGCGATATTTCCCTTGTCTCCGGTTCTGCTGTGTGCAATCTCCCAGAGCTTCATCTACTTGACCTCCTTGAGCGAGACCGCCGCCTCGATGTCATCGCGATCGACAAGAATCGACGCTACCGAGATGATTTCCCGCACTGTCTTGGCAGCGCCGCAGCCACCGGCGGGGCCGTTTGTGTAGAGCGCCTCCACCTCTTCCCCGATCCGGGCCGCGGAGAGACGATCCCTGGTGCGGGCCGACACCCTCAGCCGCACCTCCTCCGGCGTGCGGTACCGGCGCCGGGTATTCCAGAACAGGGAGTTCATGCCGATAAAGTCCACCTTCAATTCATCCATGGGAATCCCCCGCAGCTCGAGGCGTTTCACTGCAACCTCGCCGGCAAGTTTTGCCCGGTCCAGACAGCCCGGACCGCCGTAACTGATCTCGCCGTCCCCGATGAAGCAGTCCTTGTACCCGATGGAGACTTTCAAGGTTCGGGGCTGTTCTCTGCCGGCGGCGCCCTTCACATGAACCACATCCTTTCCGACCTGGGTAAAGGTGATGCCGGAAAAATCCGCGACCACGTCCGGGGTAAGGTAATTTGTGGGGTCGTGCAACTCGTAAAGCAGCTGCTCGGTGCAGGTATGGGGAGTAACCAGCCCGCCGGATCCGGCTGGCTTGGTCACGAAGAAAGAGCCGTCCTCCGACACCTCCGCAATCGGGAAACCCAGAAGATGATAGTCCGGCACGTCTTTTTTCCCCGGTTCCGCATAGTAGCCTCCGGTGACCTGACCGGCGCATTCCAACAGATGACCGACAGACGTGCCTTTCCCCAGCATGGCCCAATCGTCCATCTTCCAGCCGAACTCATGAATGAGAGGGGCCATAAAAATGGAAGGGTCGGCCACCCGGCCGGTGATGACGATGTCCGCCCCCTGCCGCAGCGCCTCCACAATGCCGGCCGCACCGAGGTAGACGTTGGCCGAAACCACTTGGCCGTCCAATTCTCGCAGCGGCTTTTCGGTTTCCCAGACTTGGGCGTCTTGATACCTGTCCAGCTTTGCCAGGATGTCGTCGCCCTCCACAGCCGCAATCCTGATACCCTGAATGCCTTTTTGCCGGGCGATTTCACAGCATACCTCCACCGCTGCCCGGGGATTGGCGGCGCCCATGTTGGTGATTACCTTGACTTTATGCTTCCATGCCAGCGGAATCACCTGTTCCATGCGATAAGACAGCAGGTCGTTGTAGCCTTTGAGGGGATCCCTGAGCTTTGCCATCTGCGCAATGGCAATAGTTCTTTCGGCAAGGCATTCAAAAGCGATGTAGCCGATCCCGCCTTTTTCGATCAGCTCCAGCGCAGGCTCCAGGCGGTCGCCGGCGTAGCCGGCTCCGCTTCCGATGCGAATAGTTTTCATATGATTTTTTCTCCCTGCAGATTATAGTCAAGCAATATAAAATAACGCGAAGCGCTTGTTTTCAGATATTCTGATTTCAGGCTTTTTATTTTAATTCACTATACGTGAATTACGCCGGTAATCAAACAGACGATCAGCATGACAATGGTCACCGCAAAGGCCAGGGGTATTGTCTTCTTCTGATGTTCGCCGAAATCCACGCCGGAAAGGCCCACCAGCAGGAAGGTGGCCGGGGTCAGAGGAGACACCGGAAAGCCGGTGGTCATCTGACCCAATATGGCGGCGCGGGCAACATTGATGCCTTCCACGCCAAGACCGGCCGCCGTATTGCCCAGGACGGGAAGAACCCCGAAATAGAAGGAGTCAGGGTCAAACAACAGTGAAGCCGGCATGGCGATAATGCCTGTGATGATGGGGAAGAAGCGTCCCAAACTGGCCGGGATGAAGCTGACCAGAGTGCCGGCCATCTCGGTGATCATGCCGGTATTCCTCACAATGCCGGTGAACGCACCGGCCGCAAACAAGACCGATGCCATCATGAGCGCGGATTTTGCATGAGCGTCCACCCGCTCCCTCTGAATCTTCGGGGAGGGGTAATTGACGGTGATAGCCAGCACAAAGCACAGCATGAAAATGACTGCAGGCCCAATTTTAAGATGACCGCCACCGATGAGGCCGACAATGGCGAGGATAATCAACAGTACATTGACGCCGAACAGTTTCGGCCGCAGCAGTGCTTGCTGCTCTTCGGTAAGGGTCTCCTCCCGCCGGGCGACGCCGGACAGGACCAGCGCGCCGATGCGGGATTTCTCCGCGCGGCCCAGCAAGAAGGCAAAAGCCAACACTGTGAGCAAGCCGCAGAGCAGAGCCGGAATTACTGGAGAAAACAATTCCATCACGTTCATCTCCATAGCGGTAGCCGCGCGGATGGTGGGGCCGCCCCAGGGCACGATGTTCATAGTGCCGGCAGAGAGCGCTGCGATGGTAGCCAGCGTTGACCGCTTCATGCCGATGGCGTCGTAGACGGGGAGCAGGGCCGGGATACAGATGAGAAAAGTTACCGCGCCTGAGCCGTCCAAGTGTACAAGCATGGCCAGGATGGCCGTACCGACGGCTACTTTGACGGGATCTACCCCGACGATATGCAGAACTTTCCTGATGATGGGCCGGAAGGTTCCGGCATCGGTGAGTACGCCAAAAAACAGAATGGAAAAGATGAACATGACACCAGTTGCCGCAACCGTGCCGATTCCGCCGGAGATCATGCCGCCCAAGCTGATCACATTGGCCAGTACGTTGACCGCACCCTCTTTGTTGGTAAAGAAGAAAGATGCGATAATACCGGTAAGCGAGGGGACGGCGATCAGCGCGACAATGGGCGACGCCTTTTTGGTCATAATCAACGCCAACATGCCGATTACCGTTAGAAATCCAAGAAACGCTAACATACAGATACCTCCTCGAAATAGAATGGCATTGCCATTGATAAGCAAGAGCAAATATCGTGCCAGGATGTTTTCGAGCAGGCTTCAAAATCCTCCGGGCTTTGAATTGGCTAAGAAAATTGATATGGATAAGCAGCAGCACCCCGTGACCATTCTTCACAAAATGATTCCACATTTCAGGAACTGATAATGCGGAGTACGGCGAATTCGTCACAAAAACGTGAGCGGCACAGTTTTGTTCTGTTTGATTCTAAAATATTGGAATATAATTCCAGTAATTTGGAATTATTGTCTGCCGATCTTGCTGTACAGGTTGGCTAGTGAAATACCCAATTGACAGGCTGTTTTACGTTTTCCTTCCAAATTGCTCCCGTTTATGCGCAGCAGTTTGTTGATCTCGCTGCGCTCGAATTGCTTCACTCGCTGGGACAAAGTCGAGGTCTTTTCCTCTCCCGGCTGTTTCAGGGCTTCGGGCAAGATGTCTTCGCCGATCACTCCGTCGTCGGTGAGGTAGGACAAAAACTCGATGATGTTGCGCAGCTCCCGCACATTGCCCGGCCAACCGTAGAGCTGAAGATGATACAGCGCCTCGTTTGAGATGGAGATGCTCTTTTTCATCTTGCGAGACATATCGTCCAGGACATGCGCGACCAGCCTGTCGATATCGTCCCTCCGCTCGCGCAGCGGCGGAACGCGAATGGGGAAATTGTTCAGGCGATAATACAGATCCGCGCGAAAGCGCCCGTCTTGGACATAGCTTTCGATGTCTGCGTTGCAGGCGGCGATAAGCCGGACATCGACGGCCTTCTCTTCGATGCCCCCCAGCGGCCGAACCAAGCGCTCCTGCAGAGCCCGCAGCAGCTTTGTCTGCAGAGGCAAACTGATCTCGGACACTTCGTCCAGAAACAGGGTTCCCCCTGAGGCGGCTTCGAACAGGCCGATTTTTCCGCCTTTTTTAGCGCCGGTAAAAGCCCCCTCCATATAGCCAAAGAGCTCCGACTCCAGAGTATTGGCGTTAAAATTGGCGCAGTTGAGGGGCAGAAAAATAATGCTGCTCCGGGCGCTGGCGTTGTGAATGGCCTGGGCATACAGTTCCTTTCCCGTGCCGCTCTCCCCTTGCAGGAAGATGGTGGCTTCGGTAGCCGCCGCCTTCTGCGCCAGGGATATGGTCTGCTTGGAGAGAGGCGACTCCGCCACAATATCGTCAAAGGTGTAGCGGGCGTTGCTCGCTTTGGATATGTGTTTCAGTATCTGCTTGGAGTGCTGTTTGATCTCCTCCAAAACACTCTGAAATTGATACACCTGCTGTATAAAGGTGACCACCGACAGGCCCCCGGCAATTTGTCCGCCGACGCAGATGGGGTACATGTTGACAAAATAGATATCGTCCGCCTCCTGGCGGGGGGCGTACAGAATGGGCTTCCCGGTGCGCAGCACTTCCGGCAGTCTCGCCCCGGGGCGCACGCTGCGCAAAAGCTGTCCTTTCAATTTGGAAAAGTCCATGTTGAGGAATTCGCAGTAAGCCTTATTGCAAAAGACGATTTTCGCCTCGACATCAATGATGTTTATTCCCTCGCTCATCGCATTGAAAATTGTGGCCATGGTCTCCGAAATCTTCACGATGTCCCTCCAAAAATCAATATTGCTTCCGTCTGCCCGCGGGCGGTATTTTCAACTGCTCGCGATACTTGGTCACTGTGCGCCGGGCAATGCGGACATCCTTTTGCCGCAGTTTGTCCGCTATTTCCTGATCCGAAAAAGGGTGCGCCGGATTTTCCCTGGCAAGGATGCGGCGGATTCGGCTCAGCACCATATCATGGGAGCGATCCTGACTGTTTGCGCCGGCCGTATGCGAGAACAAATCCGGCAGGCCGAATATTCCCCATCGGCATTTCAGATATTTTCCTCCGACGGCTCTGCTGATCGTGGAAGGGTGCATACCCAGGTCATCCGCGATGTCCGCGAGTGTCATGGGAATTAGATTTCCCGGGCCGCGTTTGAAAAAATCGGTCTGTCTGCGCAAAATACACTCAGCGCTTTTCAAAATCGTATTTTCTCGTTTTTGAATGCAGGATATCAGCCAATCGGCTTTGTTCAATCTGTCGTTCACGTAAGCGGCGATTTCCGAGCCCGCTGCTTTTGCCAAGTCGCGATAATAGCGGCTGATTCTGATTCTGGGCTGGCTAAAGTTATTGAGAACGGCCTGAAAATGGTTTTCGGACTGAAGGATAAACAGATCCGGGTGAATATAGGGAACCGGTTCATCGGAAGAAAACCCGTTGCCCGGTTTGGGATTGAGGGCGAGCAAAATGCGGCGGGCTTTCTTCACGTCGTCGACAGAAACCCTCAAGGCCTGCGCGATTTTAGCCAGCTGGTTTCGGCCCAGCAAATCGAGATATCTGTCAATCAGCGCTATCAGGACGGGATCTCTCTCTTCCAGCCCGCGCGCTTGTATCAAGAGACATTCGCGCAGATTCTCGGCACCCACGCCGAGCGGGGTCATGCAATGAAGAACGCGCAGTGCTTCTTCGAGCTGCTTCATATTGCACTCCATCTCGGACGACAGCTGTTTTTTAGATGCGGACAAATAGCCGTTGTCATCCAGGCCGGCGATAATATAACGCACCCTTTTCTCGACTTCTTCCGGCAGTTTGAAGCCCGGCAGCTGCGCGAGCAACTCCCCGCTGAGGGAATTCAATCTCTGCCTGCCGGACAAAAGCCTGTCGTACTCGTCTTCTTCCGCATCTTCGGCATATTGGCAGAAGCTGCTCTCGTCCACCGCGTCCAGCCATTCCAGTTTATTCAGCCGGGTGAGAAAGGCGTCTTCCGTTGTGACGGGCGCGTCCAATTCTATCAGCGGGTTTTCTAAGGCACACTCTTGTATAAACTGGCTTAGATCCAGCGCATCCATCTGAAGAATCTGCGCCGAAAGCTGCATACGCGACGAAAGCACCTGTTTGTGGTCAAGCGAGAGTACTTGTTCCATAAAGAAAGCCCGCCTTTTGAGTTGGAAAAAGAATATAGTGAATAAAATAAAATAAAAAATTCAAAGTCAGAATAGCTCGAAACAAGCACTTCATGTTAATGCAGCAGCATCCAGCGCTATATTTCTTCAGTCGATTGAGTATATCCCGCACAGACTGTTTGGGAAAGCGGTTGCAAGATACCAGAGTATTATGGCAGAAGACCCCCTGAAAATCGATGCGGACGCCTCCCACCGCGCGGAGTTTTTTTTGGCCGAAATTTGATGTAGAATAGGAACGTGGAGCCATAGTGTCTCCGGCATTACAACGGTATAAACGCCGGGAAGGGCTGGAAAGAGAATGGATGCGAAGATGGATATTAAGGCGCCCAGAGGCGTGCGGGACATTCTGCCCGACGAATCGTGGAAATGGGCCTATGTTCTGGACGCGGTGGCGAAGACGATGGCGGACTTCGGGCATTCGGAGATACATCTGCCCATTTTCGAGCAGACGGAGCTTTTCTCCCGCGGGGTGGGCGATACCACGGACATCGTGGAAAAAGAAATGTACACGTTCGTCGACCGCGGAGACCGGAGCATCACCCTCCGCCCCGAGGCCACGGCCGGCATGGTGCGCGCGGCCATCGAACACGGCCTCTGCGAGCAGAACGCCTCCGCCAAACTGTGGTGCTGGGGACCGATGTTCCGCTACGAGCGCCCGCAGAAGGGGCGCTACCGCCAGTTCTTCCAGATCGACGCGGAGTCTCTGGGCCTTGCCGGCCCGGTCGCGGACGTCGAAATCATCGCGCTGTCGGCGGAGATATTCCGGCGTCTGGGGCTCAAAAACCTGGAGGTCGTGCTGAACTCCGTCGGTTGTCCCAATTGCCGGCCTCTCTACCGTCAGAAGCTCATCGACCACTTCTCCGCGAGAAAGGGCGAGCTGTGCGAGACCTGTCTCGGGCGGCTGGAGCGCAATCCCCTGCGCCTGCTCGACTGCAAAAAACCGGAGTGCGGCGCCATCGCCGACGCGGCCCCGCCCATCTACGAAAGCCTGTGCGAGGAGTGCGCGGCGCATTTTGAAGAGGTCAAGGCCGGCCTGACGCGCCTGAACTTCTCCTACAAAACGGACAAGCGGCTGGTCCGCGGCCTGGATTACTACACCAAAACGGCGTACGAAATACTTTCGGGAGATCTGGGCGCGCAGAACGCCGTTTGCGGCGGCGGGCGTTACGACAACCTCTCGGAGTCCGTCGGAGGGCCCCATCTGCCCGGCGTGGGCTTCGCCGCGGGCATCGACCGCATCGTGCTGGTCATGGAGCAGCAGGGAAGCGCGTTCGGCAAGCGTCCCGGCGCCGAAATCTACGTCGCCGCGCAGGACGATTCCGGGCGCTGTCCCGAGGCGCGCTCCGCCGCGCAGGTTCTGACCCACAGCCTCCGCATGGCCGGCATCGCCGCGGAACAGGACGCGGGAGACTCTCTCAAGGGCGCCCGCGCGTTCAAAGCGCAGATGAAAAGCGCGAGCGGGTCGGGCGCGGGCTGGCTCTGCGTCCTCGGGCCGAGCGAGCTGGCGCAGGGCGCCGTCACGGTGAAGAACCTGCAAAGCGGGGAGCAGTTCTCCATTGCTTTGCAAGACGCGCTGCAGGGCCGCGGGCCCTGGGGCCGCAGGCCCTGCAGCCGTCAGGCGGAATAAAAGGGACGGACGATGGAAACGCCCGTGGTGCGCGAAAAACGCGAGAACAGCCTGTGGCTGACGGAAGAGCAGACGGACGGGATGCGGCTGTCCCTGAAGGTCGGCGCGATCCTCTTTCAAAAGAAGACGCCCTATCAGGATATTCTTATCGTCGATACCCCGGAGTACGGGCGCGTCCTCGTTCTGGACGGCGCCATTCAGCTGACGGAGCGGGACGAGTTCTGTTATTCGGAGATGATGGCGCACGTGCCGCTCTGCGCCCACCCCGACCCCCGGAGGGTTCTGATCGTGGGAGGGGGCGACGGGGCGATTCTGCGCGAGGTCCTTAGGCACCCGAACGTGGAGGTCTGCACGTTGATCGACATCGACCGCGAGGTGACGGAGGCCTCCAAGAAATACCTGCCGACGGTGGGTTGCGGGCTCGGGGACGCGCGGGCGGACGTGCGCTGCATGGACGCGCTCGAATACATCCGAACGACCGGCGATCGCTTCGACGTCGCCATCGTGGACAGCACGGACCCCGTGGACTTCGCGGCGGGGCTCTTTCAGTCGCCGTTTTACGCGGATATAAAAAGGGTTCTGAACCCCGCGGGCCTCATGGCGGAGCTGACGGAGTCGCCCTTCTCCGACACCGCCCTGATGAAGCAGGCCATGGAGCAGATGAGGGCGGTCTTTCCCATCGTGAAAATGTACTGGGGAACGGTGCCGACCTACCCCAGCGGAATGTGGACCTACGGCGCGGCCTCCCTGTCGCCGGACCCGGCCGCGCCGCTGAGAACCGTGGAGGGAACCCGCTATTACACCGGCGAAATCCACAAGGCCGCGTTCGTCCTTCCCCCGTTTCTGAAAGAACTGGCGGGATAGCCCATCAGCCTGTAACAACCCCCTGAGGACACGTTTCCCGCTGATATAATAACGCGCAGGACAGGGCGCGGGCGACCGTGCAGCTGCTAAGGGGTATCCCCCCGAAAGGGGGTGATAGTGTGGAGAAAATAATAAAACTCGTAGAAGCGTCAGCAACACTTCTACGAGCCTTTGCCGAACTTCTGCGGCTCATCAAAACACTATTCGGTTAACTTCGCCAGGGCGTAAGTCCGGTGGGGGTTTCCGAGACCCTCACTGGCAACCCCGAAACAACCGTCTGACCTGTCCCAGACGGGTATTTCCTGCCGCAGATTATAGCAGAGAGTTTTACGCCCCCGCAAGGGGGGAGTGCCGCAATATGCCGTCCGCGGCGGCGTATATGCCGACGAATGTCTGATGGCCGGATATGGGGAACGGCGCGGCCGTCGGATTGGCGTTTCCTCCCCAAGGACTTGCGCAACCCTCTGGGGAGGAACCTGCCGCCGGACAATGACAATGTCATAGAATAACCACGCCCTGGGGCATTATCGCCGTCCGGCGGCAAAATCAGCGCACGGACTCTTGACTTCTTCGCCGAGGTGATATAATAACACTGCGTGTTTCCTGAAAGGAATATAATATTTTTTCGGAAGATTTCCCGTAACAGTTACGATTTCCCGTTCTGTTTGCCTTGATCGCTGAAATGGGTTTTACGCGGCTGAACCCCGCGTTTGAAACTAAAACAGAAAGAAAGGGGATTTGAGGAATGAGGAAACGCAGTGTTTTACTGATGGTGTTTGCGTTATTGGCGGTTTTTGCTTTGCTGGCGGGAGAGGCCGCCGCCGCGCCTTATCGCGTCAATATCGCCACGGCCACGACGGGGGGCGCGTATTATCCGATCGGCAACGCGATGGGGCAGATTTGGACGACGCATCTGGAGGGTCAGGTGCGCGCTTCCGCGCAGGCCACGGCGGGAACCCCGCAGAATATCGAGCTGATGATGAACGACGAGGTGCAGGTTGCCATCGGGCAGAACGGTATTTGTTACTACGCCTTCTACGGAACCGACATCTACAAAGGCAAGCCCGGATTCCCCTACAAGAGCGAGCGCGGGATGTTCTCCCTCTACCCCAACATCATGCACTGGGTCGTCCGCAAGGGGCTCGACATCAACAGCGTGGCCGACCTGAAGGGCAAGCGCATCGTTCCGGGTCAGGTCGCCAGCGCGACGGAGATCAACAGCCGCGAGATGCTCGCCGCCTACGGGCTCAACTACATGAAGGATCAGGGCGAGGTCAACGTCACGGCCGAGTACCTGGGCTACAACGAGGCCGCCGATCAGATGAAAAACGAGCAGATCGACGCCACGCACATCGCGGGCGGCGTTCCGACGGCAGCCGTCATCGATATCCTCTCCTCCAACGCGGGGGAGCTGATGTCCATGGATCCGGAAAAGATCAAGGTCATTTGTGAGAAATATCCCTGGTACTTCCCGTTCACCATCAAGGCGGGGACCTATCCCAAACAGGATAAGGACGTTCATACGATAGCCCTCGCCAACATCCTTTTCACCGACGCGAAGCAGCCGGACGACCTCATCTACATGCTGACCAAGGCGACTTACGACTTTCACGACGACATGGTGCTCGGACACAAGGCCACGGAGTACACCGTCATCGAAAACGCCTTCAACGGCATGACGATTCCCCTGCACCCCGGCTCCATCAAATATTTCGAGGAAAAAGGAATTTCCGTTCCCGCAAACCTGAAAGTGTCTGAATAACCTCTGACGAGGTTGTTCGAGCAATCCAGACTCCCTTAATCTTTCGCAGGAGTCTGGATTGCTTTTTTATTGAGGGGGTATCGGGGGGGCAGTGAAGGGGCGCGGCGACTGAACGCGCTCCGCCCCCCTGAGCTTAAATTTCTGAAAAATTTTATGGTTGGAGGCCACAACGATGCCTGATGACACGACCCTCGCGGGCGGCGCGAGGGAGGAAATTTCGCAAGCCAAGGCGGAAGAAGTGCTCGAAAAGATCGACAAGGAATCGAGCTTCCGCAAATACGCCGGGAAATGGGCCATGCTCGTTTCGGCGCTTACGATACTGATGTCCACGTACCATCTCGTCACGTCTTCCGGCGTGTGGGTATTGCCGGCAATGCAGCACCGCAGCGTGCATCTGGCGTTTCTGCTGACGTTGACGTTTCTGCTCTACCCCGCGTTCGGAAAGAAGGCAAAAGGTTCCGCTCCGTCGCCGTTCGACTTGGTCTGGCTTGCTTTCTCCGTCATTTCAAGCCTTTACATCCTTTTCTACTTCGACGAATTCAGCATCCGGGGCACGGCGGTCACGCGCGACTACATCATGGGGGCGATCGTCATCGTCTGCGTTCTGGAGGCGACGCGGCGCTCCGTGGGCAAAGAGTTGATGATCCTCTCCCTCGTTTTTCTGGCCTACGGCTTCTGGGGGGAGTACATCCCCGGCATTTTGGGGCACACGGGCTTCTCGCTCCGCAGGATCATCTACCAGACCTACCTTTCGTCGGAGGGGATCTTCGGCGTGGCGCTGGGCGTTTCGGCCACCTATATCTTTCTCTTTATCCTTTTCGGCGCGTTCCTGGCCGAGACGGGCATGGGCGGGTTCATCAAGGACTTCGCCATGTGCCTGGCGGGACGCACCATCGGCGGCGAGGCGAAGGTCGCCATCGTCACCTGCGGCCTGATGGGAATGATCAACGGCAGCGCCGTCGGCAACGTGGCGGCGACGGGGACCTTCACCATACCCCTGATGCGGAGCGCCGGGTTCAAGCCTGTGTTCTCCGCCGCCCTGGTCGCGGCGGCCGGGACCGGCGGCATGATCATGCCCCCGGTCATGGGGGCGGCCTCCTTCATCATGGCGGAGTATCTGCGCATGGACTACTCCAAGATCATGCTGGCGGCGGCCATTCCCGCGATCCTCTACTACATTTCCCAGTACGCCTACGTCCACATCGAGGCCAGGAAGCTCGGAATGCAGAAAGTGCCCAGCGCCCAAATCACCCCGATCGTCACGGTGATGAGGCGCCAGGGGTATATGATCGTCCCGGTCGTCGTCATCGTCTGGCTCCTGCTCAAGGGGCGCACTCCCCTTTACGCGGCGTTTTACGGTATTCTGAGTTCCGTCCTCGTCACGTCGGGCTTCGGAATCTTTCAGGGAACCTTCTTCGCCTCCCTGAAGTGGTACCTGCGGGCGATGGAGCAGGGCGCGCGCCAGAGCGTCAGCGTCGGGGTGGCCTGCGCCGTGGTCGGGATCATCAACGGGATCACCAACATGAGCGGCCTGGGCCTCGTCCTCGGCAACAGCATCGTCTCGCTGGCGCAGGGGAGCGTCATCCTCACGGCTTTCCTCACGATGGTCGTCTGCATCATCCTCGGCATGGGTCTGCCGACGACGGCGTGCTACATCATCACGGCCACCATCGCGGCCCCGGCCCTGACGAAAATGGGGGTTCCTCCGCTGGCGGCGCACATGTTTTCCTACTATTTCGCGTGCCTGTCGAACCTGACCCCGCCGGTCGCCATCGCCTCCTACGGGGCCGCCGGGCTTTCGGGCCAGAACCCGTCCGAGGTGGGCTGGGCGGGCTTCCGCATCGCCCTTCCCGGGTTCGTCATTCCGTTCACGTTCATCTACGCTCCGGCGCTGCTCTTCCTGAACAGCACGGTCCCGGAAATCATTCTGGCGACGGTGACGGCCTTCCTCGGAGTCGTCGCGGCGGCGGCCGCCATGCAGAGCTACCTGCTCGCGAAGCTCAACCTCTTCTTCCGCCTTCTGCTCCTGGCGGGGGCGTGTCTCCTGATTTTCCCCGGCCTTGCCACCGACCTCGCCGGCCTGGCGATTGTTTTGGGCATCGGGGGAGGTCAATATTTTCTCCTCAGGAAAAACGCGCTCAAGAAAAACACTCTCGGGGAAAACGCTTCGTAAGGGAGGCCGGGCAGACGTGAAAACCCTATTCAAATACGGCCGGGGGGAGGTCGAAATTTCGGTGCCCGACCGCAACGTCCTGGGAGTTCTCGAACCTTCGTCCGGCGCGGAGCCGATCCGCGACCTTGGGGAAGCGGTCAGGGGCGTCCTCTCGAACCCGACCGCCGGCCCTTCCCTGGAGACGCTGGTCCGGGAGAAGAAGCCGCGGAGCGCGGCCGTTATCGTCAACGACATGACGCGCTCCACTCCGTCGGACAAGGTTCTGCCCCCCATGCTCGCGGAGCTGGAGCGCCTGGGAGTGCCGCGCGGCGCGGTCACGATCGTCATCGCGAACGGGACCCACCGCGCCATGACGGACGAGGAAATCGACAAGCTCCTCGGAAAGGAAATCACGGGCGCTTACAGGGTCGAAAACCACCTTTGCGACGGACCGGACCTCGTGGACATGGGGACGCTCTCGACGGGCAACAAACTGCTGGTCAACGGAACCGTCGCGCGGGCGGAACTGCGCCTGGCCGTGGGCGAGGTGCTGCTCCACTACTACGCCGGTTTCGCCGGGGGGCGGAAGAGCGTCTTTCCCGGCGTATCCGGGCGCGACACCGTCATGCGCAACCATAAGATGATGACCGAGCCGGGCGTGGGAATCGGCCTGCTGGAGGGCAACCGCCTCTACGAGGAGACGGACGAGGCGGTCGAGAAGTTCTGCCGGCTCGACTTCATCGTGAACCTCGTTTCCGACAGCCACAAGAACGTCGTCCGCGTCGTCGGAGGGCACTTCCGCGACGCGTGGCTGGAGGGCGTGAAGACCTTCCGGGAGATGAACTTCGTCGCGATAGACCGCCCGGCCGACGCCGTCATCGTCTCGGCGGGGGGATTCCCCAAGGACATCAACATGTACCAGGCCCACAAGGCAATTTACATGGCCTCCCGCGCCGTGCGCGAGGGAGGGGCCATGTTCTTCTTCGCGGAGCTGGAGGAAGGCTACGGACACAAGGTGTTCGCGGAGTGGGCCGAGCGCGGCTGGACGAAGGAGCGCGTGATGAGCGAATTCGAGGCGGAGTTCCGTTTCGGAGCGCACAAGCTCTACTACATGGCGGCCCACGCGCGGGATTTCGACATGTACCTCCGCTCGGCGATGGGCGAGCGGGAGAGCCGCCTGATGTTCTGTGAGAAGTTCGGCGGCCCGGCCGACATCGTGCCGGCGCTGCAAAAACGCTTTGGGGAGAACTTTACGGCTTGGATTATTCCCCAGGGCGGAATCGTTCTTCCTTGCGTAAAGGGAGTGTAGAGAAGGAGTGTAAAGATGGATTACGATGTGTTGGTTATCGGGGCGGGAGTCGTCGGCTGCGCCATCGCCCGGGAGCTCTCCCGCCACAGGCGGGCGGACGGCGGCCCGCTGAAAATCGGGGTTCTGGAGAAGGAGCCCGACGTGTCGCTGGGGACGAGCAGCCGCAACAGCGCCGTGGTTCACTCCGGCATCAACTACGCGCCGGGGACGCTGAGGGCGAAGGTGAACGTCCGCGGCAACGCGATGATGGACGAACTTTGCGCGCAGCTGAAGGTGCCGATCAAGCGCATCGGCAAGCTGACCGTGGCCCTGACGGAGAGCGACCTGCCGGGGCTCCACAAGCAGAGAAATCAGGGCGAAGCCAACGGCGTGCCGGGCATGGAACTGATGGACAACGCGAAGATGCGGACAATCCAACCCGGTATCGAGGGGATACTGGGCCTGTGGACTCCGACGTCGGCGATCATCTCCTCCTTCGGCCTGACGATCGCCCTGGCGGAGAACGCCCTCGCCAACGGGGCGCGCTTCCACCTGAACAGCGAGGTGACGGCCATCGATCGCGGAGAGGGGACGCTGACCGTGACCGCGGGGGGGAAAAAATTCACCGCCCGCGTGGTGATCAACGCGGCGGGTCTGCACTGCGACGAGGTCAGCGCCATGGCGGGCTTCGCGGGGGCGAAGATATGGGCCTGCCGGGGCGAGTACTACGTTCTGGACAAGCGCCTCGACGGCACGCTCAAGACCCTGATCTACCCCGTTCCGGGGCCGAACGATCCGGGCCTGGGTATCCACCTGACCCCCACCGTGGACGGCAACATCCTGATCGGGCCCAGCGCGGCCTACATTCCCGAGGAGAATCGGGAGGACTACCGCGCCACGTCCGCCATCATGGCCGACCTGCGCCGGGAGGGCCTGCGCCTCCTGCCGGACCTCGCCGCGTCCGATTTCATCCGCAGCTTCTCCGGCAACCGGCCCAAGCAGACCCCGCCCGAAAAAGGAGGCAACGCGGACTTCATTATCGAGGACGTATCCGCCGAAATCGGGACGAGCGCGGGGTTCATTCATCTCCTGGGCATCGAGAGCCCGGGGCTGACCAGCTCGCCGGCCATCGCCGGCATGGTTCGGGAGATGGTCGAAAAGCACGTTCCGCTCGCGGAGCGGGACGACTTCATCGCCGAACGGCCCGGATTCGCGGGCTCCTTCTCCGAGCTTCCGAAGGAGCAGAGGATGGACCTGATCAAGACCGATCCGGAGTACGGCGAAATCGTCTGCCGCTGCGAGCAGATCACCAAAAAGGAAATCCGGCAGGCCATCGAAAATCCGTTGGGCGCGCGCACGATGGCGAGCATCAAGTACCGCGCGCGGGCGCAGATGGGCCGCTGTCAGGGAGGGTTCTGCACGCCCCGCATCGTCCGAATGCTGCGCGACGAGTACGGCTTCAGGCCGGAGGACTTTTTCGTCAGAGGCGGAGCCCCGATGTTTTTCGGAAACGTCAGGGACGGCCTGAAAGGAGGCGAGGCCCTGTGAGTACCGTGATTGAGCGCGACCTCGTCGTGATCGGGGGCGGACCGGCCGGGCTGGCCGCCGCGATCGCGGCCAAAGAAGCGGGTTGCGAACCCCTTTTGATCGAGCGCGACCGCGTTCTGGGGGGCATCCTGAACCAGTGCATTCACGACGGCTTCGGCCTGCACCGCTTCGGCGAGGCTCTGTCGGGGCCGGAGTACGCGGGGCGCTTCATCGCCCGTCTGGAGGAGCTCGACATTCCCGTCATGCGGAACACGATCGTTTTGAGCCTTTCGGGGGACCGGAGGCTTCTGGTCTCGCGGCTGGGAGAAATATCCGAGATCCGGGCGAAGGCCGTCGTTCTGGCGATGGGCTGCCGGGAGCGGACGCGCGGGGCGCTCTCCATCCCCGGGCACCGGCCGAGCGGCGTCTGGACCGCCGGCGCGGCGCAGAACTTCGTCAACCTGGAAAACATCATGCCCGGCAGGAACGTCTGCATTCTGGGCTCCGGCGACATCGGCCTGATCATGGCCCGCCGCATGACGCTGGAAGGGGCGAAGGTCGAGGCCGTGTTCGAGCTTCTGCCCTGGTCCAGCGGCCTGCCGCGCAACATCCGCCAGTGCCTTGTGGACTACGGCATTCCGCTCTTCCTCGGCACGACGGTCGTGGATATCGTGGGCATGGGGCGTCTGGAGGGCGTGAGGGTCGCGGAGGTGGACGGGGAACGCCGCCCCGTCGCGGGTACGGAACGGTTCGTTCCCTGCGACACCCTGCTGCTTTCCGTGGGGCTGATTCCGGAGAACGAACTGGCGCGCGAGGCGGGGATTTCCCTGAGCCCGGTGACGGGCGGGCCGCTGGTCGATTCGGACTGCATGACGAACGTTCCGGGGATATTTTCCTGCGGGAACGCGCTGCACGTCCACGATCTGGTGGACAACGTCTCCGAGGAAGCCGAACGCGCGGGCCGTTCCGCCGCGGCCTGTGCCGCGGGCAAGCTGTCCGCGGGAGGAACGGCCGCCGCGATCCGCCCGGGCGCGGGCGTGCGCTACGTCATGCCCGACCGCGTCGTCATCCCGGACGCGCCGGCGGAAAAGGACTCCCTTAACTCCTTGAACTCCCTTACCCTGGCCTTCCGCGTGGCCGCGCCGAGCCGCGACGGGGTCACACGGCTGTCCGCGGGCGGCAAAGTCCTGAAGGAAGAAAAACACCCGCGCCTGCACCCGGCCGAGATGGTCTGGATGAAGCTGTCGGGCGCGGAACTGGGCGAGCTGAGAACGATCGGAAAACCCCTGGAGGTGAGCGCGTCATGAGCGGAAAGGCGGTCAAGGGCGAATTTGTCTGCGTCGTCTGCCCGAACGGCTGCTTCATTGAAGCGGAGTACGAGGACGGGAAAAGTCCGGGCGGAGAAGCGAAGCTCCTGTCCCTGACAGGCAACCGATGCCAGAGGGGCGAGGCGTGGGTGTCCCAGGAACTCTCGGCCCCCATGCGCACGATAGCGACGAGCGTCCCCGTGCGGGGCGGGGATTTCCTGCTCGCCAGCGTGCGGACGAAGACCCCCATTCCTCTGGCAAAGGTTCGGGACGTGATGGGCGAGATACGGAAGCTGAGTCTGGACGCGCCCCTTCACATCGGCCAGACGATCTTGAGGAACCCCTCGGGCACGGAAACGGAGATCATCGTTACCCGCGAAGTTCAGAGCGCTTAGGGTAACCGCTGAGGCAGCGCCTCTCCCGGTGGGGGAGGCGTTTTACTTGGCCGCGCCCTGGTCGATCTCGCCCAGCTTTTCCTCGAAGCCGTAAATCGTGGGGTCGATCTCGTCCACCGTGCTGTTGAGGTCGTCCAGCGCCCGGAAGCGGTATCCCTTGGGCAGGCGGTTGGAGAAACGCTTGATCTTCAGGAGGGCCTGAAGGTAGTTGCGCTCGTAGGGCAGGATCATCTGGGCGGCCATCAGGGCGGAGGGCGTCGGCTCCTCGAAGAAAAGCATCGCCATCTCCAGATTTTCGTCTATTTCCATCTCGTCGTACCATATCGCGGCCAGTATGGAGCGGTAGCGGTTTCGGTCGCCGCCGCGCATCAGCTTCCGCACCACGCGGTCGATCTTCCGCAGCCCCGCGTGCAGCTGCCCCGTCACGATGGAAACGTCGGCCCGGGGCATGGAGTACCGCGCGATATACTCGGCCTCGTCCTCGAGAAGCACCTGCCTGCGCAGGAGCTTCCCGTAAGAGGGCCGCAGCGTGACGGCGGCGGGCTCGGGCGGGCAGTCCATCAGGGCGCGGAAGACCTTCCCCGTCTGGAAGCCGCGGCGTTCGAACGAGGACTCCGCGAGCCACGTCACGAAGCCGGGGTCGAACAGCCCCTTGCGGCCGGCACGCCCGGCCATCTGCAAAAATTCATTTTTGGTGATCGGCTCGTCGTGGTGGTACTGGACAAGCTGGGCGAACACCGCGTACTGCGCGGGAAGGTTCACCCCCAGCGCCAGAGCGTTGGTGCCGCAGACCACGTCGAGGATACGCTCCCGGAACGCGGACTCCACCAGCAGCTTCTCCTTGGGGAACATCCCCCCGTGGTAAATTCCGACGCCGCAGGAGAGCGGGGCCTGAATTTTTTGAACCTCCAGAATGGCCGCCAGTTCGTTCAGGCGCTTCAATCGCTCTTCGGAGAGCTTTTTGCGGGTGTGGGCGATCTGGAAGGCCAGATCGAACGCCCCCTTCTGCGAGAACAGGAAAATCAAGGCGTCGTGAACGCTGTTGAGCGCCGCGGGCTTGTCCGGCGTGAAGATCAGGCGGGTCATCCGCTCGCGGCTCTCGTAGACGGCGAAGCGGCGGCCCGCGCCGCCCTCCCGGGGAGGTTGCAGCTCCGACAGGTAGCGCCCCACGGCCTTCACTCCCCCGAGCGTCGCGGACATCACGAGGATGAAGGTATCCGGGTGCGTGTTTCGGATTCCGTCGATGTACGTCCGCGCGCGGTCGGAGTCGCCGAAGATGTAGTGAAATTCGTCCACGACCAGCATCTGACCCGGCTGCTCCGTGTACTTCATGGTGTAGATTTCCTGGGTGCAGCAGATGATCTGCGCCGTCTCGTTGCGCTTGAAGTCGCCGGTCTCGATGCCGACGTCGAAGCCCATCCGCCTCAGGTCCATGTACCGCTCGTTGCTCAGGGCCTTGATGGGCGCCGTGAAGATGACGCGGCGAGCCGCCGGAAGGCGCGTCTGCCCGTCCTCGTCCAGCATGTTCGCCCAGAGATACGCCACCAGGGTCTTCCCCGCGCCGGTCGGAGCGGACAAAACGGCGTTTTGGCCCTTTATTCGGGAATACGCGTCCAACTGCCACTTGTAAAATTCTATTTTTTCCAAAGAAAAAGACTCCTTGTTTTTATCTTGATTCACTATACCATAATGACGAAGCGAAAAAACAAAGACCTTGGGCTCCGCCCAAACCCGCCGGGGTCTGAGGCCCCGGACCCCCATATTCAAAATCAGATCAGGGGCAGTCCAGCGGCAGGGTCACGGTGAAGCGCGTGCCTTCGCCGGGGGCGCTTTCGACCGCGATCGTTCCGCCGTGCGCCTCGGCGGCGGCCCTGGCGATGGCGAGCCCCACGCCGCGCCCGCCGGTGCCCCGGGAGCGCGACGCGTCTGCGCGGTAAAAACGGTCGAAAACGTGCGGAAGATCCGCGGGCCGGATGCCCGCGCCGGAGTCCTCGACGACGATCACGGCCCGCCCGTCCGACGTCCCCAGACGAACCTGCACCCGGCCGCCGGGCTCCGTGTACCGCCGGGCGTTCGACATCAGGTTCTCGATCACGTGCCGGAAGCGCCCGGCGTCGATGCCGGCCGTCACGTTCTCCTCCAGCGTCCAGCTCAAATCGATATCCGAGCGCGCGAAAAGCGGCTTGAAAGACGAGAGCATCTTTTCGAGGAACACGCCCAAATCCGTGGGCTCCGTCTGGAGAATCAGCGCCTCCCCTTCGAGGCGGGTGAGCTGTTCGACCTCCTCGATCAGGTCGCTCAGCCGGTCGATCTCCGCCACGCAGGCGTTCAGACGCTCCGGCGTGGCCTCCCACACGCCGTCGACGAACGCCTCGACCTGCGACTTCACCACGGTCAGGGGCGTGCGAAGCTCGTGCGCGATATCGACCATGAGACGCTTGCGCAGGTTCTCCTGCCCCGCAAGCGACCGCCCCAGCTCCGCGACGCTCTCGGAGAGCGCGTCTATCTCCCGTATGCCGGTATGGCCCTCGGAACGGGTTCCGTCGGGGGGCGTCCCGTAATCGCCCCTGCTGATGCGGCGCGCCTGTCCGGCGGCTTTCAGAATGGGGCGGCTGAGCCCTCCCGCCACAAAAAAGCCGAGCGCGCAGGCCAGCACGATCATCAGCACCGCGCCCGTCATGGTGATCTGCCCCAGACGCTTCGCGAACATGATCTCGGTTTTCCCGGAAAGAGAGGGCAGGGTGAGAAGCATCGACCCGACGAGGCGCCCGTCGGAGTACAGGTCGATCCGGTTGACGCCGCTCTTGAGTTCCCTGTTCGCGGGAGCGCCGGGAAGCCCGGCCGCCCCCCGCACCTCGATCGACCGGAGGTCGTAGACGGCGCCGTGTTTCGCGCTCTTCGCGGGGAAGACCCTGCGCCCCTCCGCGTCGTAAAGCTCCGCCATGGGAACCTTCGAGGCCTGGCGCAGAACGTCCGCGGCCCGCGTTCCGCTCCAGACTCCCTCCTCCCGATAGAGGGAGAGCAGAGATCCGGCAAGCTCGTCCACGTCGTATTTTTTCCGCTCCTGAAGATAGCCCCGGAACTCCGAGAGAGTCCAGCGCACACCGGCCAGCGGCACGATGATGCCGGAAAGCACGGCCAGCATCACGTAAAGCAACAGAAGGTGCGTCCGAAGGGAACGTTTGAACTTCATTTTGTTTAAGCTCCGGCTCTTTTGATTCCGGTTTTCGGCGGGGTCACGGTTTTGCCGGGTCCGAGTCGTCGATTTTGTAACCGAATCCATGGACGGTCTGTATCCAGCCGTTCTCGTGCCCCGGCTCGGCCAGTTTTTTGCGCAGGTTCTTCACGTAGGTGTCCACGGTGCGGTCGAAACCGTCGTACTCGTCGCCCAGGGCCGTTCGGATGATGTCGTCCCGCGACCAGGTGCGTATGGGAGGCGCGGCGAGCGTCGAGAAAATCAAAAATTCGTTGCGCGTGACGGGAATCGGCTGCCCGTCCTTGCGGATTTCCACCCGGTTGGGGTCGATTTCGACGCGCGAACCCAGTTTGAGGACGTTTTTCAGCCCGAGCTGAGGCGCGGCGTTCTTGCGCAGGTGCGCGCGGATACGCGCCATCAGAACCCGCGGGCTGAAGGGTTTCGCGACGTAGTCGTCCGCCCCGGCGTCGAGGCCGGAGACGACGTCGGCCTCGCTCCCCTTGGCGGTCAGCATCACGATGGGAACGCTGGAGCGCGCGCGGATGTACCGGCACACCTCGTCGCCGGAGCGCCGGGGCAGCATCAGATCCAGAAGCACGAGGTCGAAGACCCCCTCGCCCGCTTCGCTCCAGGCCTCGACCGCCTCTTCTCCGTCCCGTGCCCAGCGGGTGGAGTACCCTTCGCGCTCGGCATACGCCGCCAGGACGTCCACGATGGCCGGCTCGTCTTCCACGATCAGCAGGTTCACGCTCATTCCGGCACCTTTTCCCGCCCTTGCCTATTCCGTGATGACCGAGACCTCGACGGGGAGGTTTCCTCTGACGATGTCGGGGAGCAGGCGGACGTAAAAGGGATGAATGTCCGACAGGAAGAGGCTCGCGTCGATATCGACCCACAGAAGCTCCCCCTCGTCCGACGCCCGCAGCGTCCCGTCGAAGCTGCGGCAGATGAAGTAGTTGGAGAGGTACTCCATCCGATCGCCCTCGCGGTAGGCGTGGAGAAGGCCGGCAAACTGCATGTCTTTCAGGATATAGCCGGTCTCTTCCAGCATTTCGCGGGCACAGGCCTGCTTCAGAGTCTCGCCCCTCTTTTTGCGTCCGCCGGGCACGGTGATCTGCCCCTTGTAGGGCTCGTTGGCCCGCCGAATCAGCAGAATCTTCCCGTCCCGAATCAGGAAGCAAAAAACGATCAGCGCAGTGTAAGCATAATCGTCCCACGGTTCCGTACTCATAATGAGGCCCCCTTTCGGAATAAAATGGACGTGCGGTACCCCCTCAATCGGACATAGGGGGTTTGAACGGTCGCAATTTCTCAGTTTTTCCCTTCCTATTTGTCTTTGCCGCTTTTCTCGTCCTCGTTCAGCAAGCCGCGCAGATATTTTTTGATCTTCTCTATGTCCCCGGCTTCCTCGACATAGCCGAAGATCATCTTGATCAATGATTTGAACTGGAAATCCGTCATCCCCTCTCCCTCCTCCGCCGCCATGCCATTCATCGTCCCCCGTTTCAAACTTGTTCCTCCTTTTTCATTTGCGGCGTTTTTATCGTTTTTATCTTTGAATTCGAAATGCTTCTATTGTAGCGCATTTATCCTACCATATCGCCCGCCCGATTCCTCCCCGAGGGCTTGCGCAAAGCCGCTTGAATGATGTACAATTCAAAAATCTGGAATTCGAATTAGAAAAAATTTTT
>JAISMH010000119.1 GCA_031276855.1 Synergistaceae bacterium | reverse complement strand
CAAGGCTGTCTGTGAAAAGGGAATGAACTCTGTTGTTGCGCCTTCCATAATGCTGCGGCTTGGCTCAGTTAAAAAGAAGAATCTGTTTTTTCGCGAGGTGGGACCTGCGCTTGATTTTTATTTTTGGCTGGAGGCAAACAGCTTGGGCTTGTCTCTGTATTTACTGGACTATCCGTTGCTTGAATACAGATCGCATGACACTGCTTGGACCAGCGTGACCGATGCGGAACAATGGCTGCGTTCTCATGAAAAGGCAGTGAATTTCATAGCGGATTTGAATTTGGGCTTTGATTTCCAAGGGTTGCGGAAACGCTTCGCGGCTGCTCTGGCAGTCGAAAAATTATCCCCTTACATCATCAAATTAGCCAAACGCGAGATTTCCATAAGAGAATTCAAAGAGAAAGAAAATGATCTGCGAACATTGGGGCTGTCTCTGCCTTTCACACGGAGAGTCAAGTGGTTCTTGAAGTACGTGCTTTGGAAAAGGTGGTTGGGCTTATAGTAAATTTTGGTTCCTTCGCAAGTACAGCGGGACAGAACCGGAGCGCGGATAAAACAGGTCCATCAGCTGACATGGGTGCAGCGAACCTGAATGATTGGGAAATAGAAAAATAAAAAACCGGAGCTCAGAACCCGCGGCACTTGCCGGGTTTGGGCGGAGCTCCGGGTTTCAGCGGTTATCCGGGTTTCAGGGCATATCCGCGCCCCGCGGCCGGCGGATCAGCTTGCCGGGGTTCAGAATTTCCTGCGGGTCGAACGCCAGTTTGACGGCGCGGTGAATTTCCTGTTCCTCGGGCGTCTTTGTGGACAGGAGCGCGGGCAGTTTCAGAAACCCGACCCCGTGCTCCCCGCTTCCGACGCCGCCGAGCTTCACCGACTCCGTGATCAACTCCTGAAAATACTCTTCCGCGTATGTTCCCCACTCTTCGGGCGTCATTCCGTTGGGCTTGACCGCCAGAGGGTGCAGGTTCCCGTCGGCGATATGTCCCATGTTCCCCACCCGGACGTTCCGCTTTTTCGAGACCTCATCGATTATCTTCATCATCCGGGGCACGGCGGAAAGCGGCACGACGAGGTCGCCGGACAGCGAGCAATAGGGGTCGTACACCCGCATCCCCTCCGCGAGGTTCTGGCGCACGTTCCAGAGCGCGGCGGAATCGATGCGGTTCTCCGCCACGAAGACCTCCATCGCGCCCAGGTTCATGCAGAGCGTGCCGACTTTTTCGTAGGCGGCCTCCAATTCTTCCTCGCGCTCTCCCTCGAGCTGAATCAGCAGGTAGGCCTCCGCCCTGTCCTGACAGGGCAGCCGGGTTCCCAGGTAATCCGTCGTGACCTTCGCCGAAAAACGGTCGAAAAACTCGCAGGAGATCATCTTCGCCCCGGACTTCACCACCTCGGCGACGGACAGCACCATGGCGTCCAGGTCGGAGTAGGCCGCCAGCAGGTTGACGGTTTTCCCCGGCAGGGGCTCCAGGTTCACGATGATCTTCGTGACGATGCCGAGGGTTCCCTCCGAGCCCACCATCAGCTGCAGCAGGCTGTAGCCCCAGGTGTCCTTGCGGAACTTCCCGCCCAGCCGGACGACCGAACCGGATGGAAGAACCACCTCCAGCCCCAGCACGTGGCGGCGCGTGCTGCCGTAGCGGACGACCTTGCCGCCGCCCGCGTTGGTCGCGACGTTGCCCCCGATGAAGCTCGTCTCCGTGCTCATGGGGTATCCGGCGTAGAGAAATCCCTTTTCCGCGGCGGCTTTGCAGAGGTCGTTCGTGACGACGCCCGGCTCGACGATCGCCGCGCGGTTCACGGGGTCGATTTCGAGAATGCGGTTCATCTTCTCAATGGAGAGGACGATTCCCCCGAAGACCGGTATCGCCGCGCCCGCGAGCCCGCTTCCCGCAGCGCGGGGAGTGACGGGGAGGCGGTACTTGCCGGCAATTCGCATGACGGCGCTGACCTGCTCCGTGTTCTCCGGCCGGACGACCGCCTCCGGGTCGCGGGCGAAAATTTTTCCCGCCGTGTCGCAGGCGTAGTTCTCCAGAACGTCCCGGTCCTCGTAAACGACGTTTTTCGCCCCGATCGCCGACCTCAGCTCGGCGGCAATCTCGGGCGTGATTTTGCCGTACCCGCTCATCGCGATTCCCCCTTTTTCATATCCTCGATCAGACGGGGCAGAATTTCGAGGACGCTGCCGACCACGCCGAAATCCGCCACCCCGAAAATCGGGGCCTCCGGATCGGTGTTGATCGCGATGACGGAGTCCGCACCGCTCATTCCCGCCAGGTGCTGCACCGCGCCGGAGATTCCGCAGGCGATGTAGAGGCGCGGCGTGACCGATTTGCCGCTCAATCCCACCTGAGAGGAGTGGGGCGCCCAGCCCAGGTCCACGGCGCTCCGCGACGCGCCCACGGACCCGCCCAGAAGGCGGGCCAATTCGTCCAGCAGCGCGAAGTTTTTGGCCCCTTTCATCCCCTTGCCCCCGGAGACGACGACCTCGGCGTCCTGAATGGGCAGGCCGACGCGCGCTTCCGGCGCAAACCCCAGGTACGTCAGGGCGGAAGCCAGCGCGGACTTCCTGGGAGAGTACCGGACGACCTCGCCTTTGCGCGAGGAGTCGGGCGGAAGGGGGCCTTTCGACTTCGGGCGCACCGTGCACATCTGCGGGCGGCGGTCCGGCGTCATGATGTCCGCCATGACGTTTCCGCCGATCGCGGGCCGCGTCTGGAGCAAAGCGCCGTCTTTGATGGAGAGCCCCGTGCAGTCGGCCGTCAGTCCGCATCCCCGTTTCGCGTAAAGTATGGACATCGTGCTTCTGCCCCAGGTCGTCGCGGACGCGATGAGGATCTGCGGCTTGTATTCTTCGGCCATGTCCGACAGGACGCCGGCGCAGGCGTCGGAGAGGCCGTTTTTCAGCTCCGGGGCCGCCGTCAGGTAAACCCTGTCCGCGCCCCTCTCGAAGAGGGACTCCGGCGGCGGACTTTCACTGCCGCTCAGAACGACGCTGGCGAGAGGCACGCCGAGTCCGTCCGCGAGGGTCCGTCCCCACGCGAGCAGTTCGTAGGAGACGGAGTGGAGTTTCCCCTCGCGCACTTCCGCGAGGGTCCAGACCTCGCCTTTTGCCGTTTTTTCGCCCGCCATTATCCGTTCACCCCCTGGCTCCGGCCCGCGGGAACGAAGTCCCCCGCGCGCAAAAACTTTTCGAGGGCGCCGAGGGCTCCGCCGAAGTCCTCGAAGGCCGAGACCTTGCGGCCCTTGCGCGTCACCTGCGGATATCCGACCTTGACGACCTTCGTCGGCGAACCCGCGAGCCCCACGCTCTCCCGGGGAAGTCCCAGATCCGCGAACGAAAGGGTGCGGACCTCCGCTTTCCGCCCCCTGAGCTTTCCGGAGAGCGTGCAGAGGCGCGGCACGTTGATTTCCTTGATCACAACGGCAAGGGCCGGCATGGGGGCCGAAACGCGCTCGTGTCCGCCCTCCACGGCACGTTCGGCCTCGAATCCGCCGTCCCGGACCTCCAGCTTGCTGACGTAGGTCAGGACCGGGACGCCGAGAAGCGTTCCGACCGAGGGCCCGACCTGCCCCGTCTCCCCGTCCGTGGCGCGCTCGCCCGCCAGGATCAGGTCGAACCCTTTTCCGCCTTCCGAGCCCAGCTTGCGCAGGGCTTCGGCCAGAACTCTCGACGTCGCGAGCGTGTCGGAGCCGGCGAAGGCGCGATCCGTCACGACGACTCCCTCGTCGCAGCCCATGGCGACAGCGTACCGCACGGCTTTGGCGGCGGCGGGCGGCCCCATTGTGACGGCGGTCACGCGCGCGTCCGGAAATTTCTCCTTGAACCGCACCGCCTCTTCGATGGCGTGCAGATCCAGCGGATTGACCTCGACGGCCAGTCCCTCGCGGATCATAACCCCCGTCTCCGGGTCGATCCTGACGTTTTCCGTCGCGGGGACCTGCTTGATCAGCACGGCGATCCTTTCGACTTTACCCAAAAAACGACACCTCCATAAATTTCAGATAATTTATCAGGAACTCATAAACCCAAGTAAAGACGCCGCGTTGGAGCGGAGGATGCGTTCCAGGGTTTCTTCGCCGATGCCGGATTCCAGCAGGATTTTTTCGTAGCGGGCGGAGTCGAGGATCGGATAGTCCGTTCCCATCAGAAACTTGCCGGCGAGTCCGGCGGACTCTATCGCCTTCAGGATTCGGGGCTCGTAGAGCCACGGCAGAGCCGCCAGGTCGTACAGGGCGTTCGACAGGTAAAGCCTCATTTCCGGCATCATCTCGTAGAGCCACAACCCGCCGCCGAGGTGCGCGAAAACGGTCCTGACCTCCGGGTGATTCATGCAGAAAGAGGCCGCCTCCTTCGGGCCGACGTTACCCTTCCCGGCGTACAGGTGCCCCACGGGTTCGGCCGTGTGCCACAGAACGAACAGCCCCGCCTCGTGCAGAACCCCCGCCAGCCGCCAGGTCTGGGAGATGTCCGAGATGTCGATGCCCTGACCTTCGGGGAACAACTCCCCTACCCCGACGACACCCGCCTCCGCGCAGCGGAGGATCTCCGCGTCGAAGCCCCGCGCCAGCGGGGGCACGAGGCACAGCCCTTCCAGTTTGCCCGGATACTTCCCGACACATTCGAGGATGTAATCGTTGCAGACCCTGCAGAGCCCCAGATCCCGGAAGGCGAATCCCCCGACCACCGCGCGCTCCACCCCGTCACGCTCCATGCGCGGCAAAAGATCCTCCGCCGTGGCCCATTTATGCACCTTGCCGCGGAAGAGGGCTCCGAAATAAGGCTCCCGTTCCGCTATCCCCTCCGCGCCGCGGATGACCTCCGGCGGGTACAGGTGGATATGAAAGTCGATGTGTTTTCGCATCTCAATCCCGCCTCATGATATCCTGAATAAAATGATGTCTCCTGTATCTAAAGCGCGTTTCTTCGTTTCAGCTGTCCGCGGACGGCCGAACGAATGAAAAAGGCCGCGGCGACGGTCAGAACGGCCATGGACAGAAAAATCTGGGGAATAGAGAACCCCAGGGCCAGCAAAAGGCTGCTTCCGACCGCAGAGAGGACGATGAAAAGCGAGTCCGTGACGTTCGTACAGGCGATGACCCCCGCCATGCGGGCCTCGTCGGTGCGGCTCTGGATGATGGCGTAGAGCGGCACGATGTAGAGCCCCCCCGAGAAGGAGATCGCGAAGAGGCACACCAGCACCGCCGTGTTCCGCCAGGAGACGAAAAAGGCCCAAATCCCCATCTCGGGAACCCCCGGAGCCAGCGGCGGCCGCTTGCTCGCGAAGTACAGAAGGACGCTGGCCGCGGACATGGCGATCGCGGCCAGAGGAACGTGACGCCCGGAGACCTCGCCCTTCAGCAGACTGTTGCAGGCCATGGAGCCGAGCCCGATACCCACGGAAAACACGGCCAGAAACAGGGTCGCGACCTGTTCGTCCGCGCCGATGACCAGTCTGGCGTAGGTGGGGAACTGCGCGAGAAATGTCGCGCCCACCAGCCAGAACCAGGAGATGCCTAAAACGGAAAGAAAGATGTCCTTGTGAGGAACGACGTCGGTCACGATTTTGAGGGTGTCTTTGACGATGTTGGCCGAGAGCTTCCTGTCGGGAAAGACGGGGCGCGTCTCGGGAATGTAGCGGCTGGCCCACCAGCCGGCCGCGGCGATGCCGACGACCAGAACGCTGACCAGATAAACGCCTCCCCCCCGCAGAATGAAGAGCCCGCCGAAGATCGTGCCCGTCAGGATGGAGAGGAACGTCCCCATCTGAATCAGCCCGTTGCCGGAGATCAATTCGCTTTCGTCCAGATGCTGGGGAAGGATGCTGTACTTGAGCGGGCCGAAAAAGGTGGATTGCGCCCCCATCAGGAACAAAACGACCATCAGCAGGCGGACGTGCTCGAGGTAAAAGCCCAGAGCGGCCCCGCCCATCACCAAAATCTCCGCGATCTTGACGATCTGCACCAGAAAGGATCGCTCGTACTTGTCGGCCAGCTGCCCCGCCGTGGCGGAGAAGAGAAAGAAAGGCAGAATGAATACGCCGCCCGCGATGTTGACCAGAATGCGGGGGTCGTACCCTCCCCTCTCGGCCAGGCGGTAGGTGATCAGCATCACCAGGGCGCTTTTGAAAAAATTGTCGTTGAACGCTCCCAAAAACTGCGTCAGAAAGAGCGGCAGGAAGCGGCGCGAGCGAAAGAGCGCAAATTGGTTTCGGTTTCGCATGGAATTCACTCCAATGATGAAGTTAAAAACCAGAATTCGGGCCGGATTCCGGCCCGGAATCTGACGCGGAAGGCGCTTGCGCTTTTTTGTTTTTCATTTCTTCGTTTTTTCATTATCTTTATTTTTCAACGCGCCGGCCTGTCCAGAAGACCCCACAGCTCCTCGTGGGCGTCGGACTCGCATTCGCCCGCCGATTCGACGAAGCGGCCGATGACGCTCGCGGGAATTCCCTCGCGGGAGAGCCTCGACAGAGCGCCGCCGGCCTCGTGCCGGCCGAGAACGGCCAGCAGTACGCCGGACGAGATCAGGTGGAAGGGGTCGAAGCCGAGTTTTTCGGACGCCTTCGCCGTCAGCGGAGAGACGGGAACGCGGTCAGCGTCCAGAACGATACCCAGTCCGCAGGCTCTGCGCACCTCCAGAAGGCCCCCGGCGAGCCCGCCCTCCGTGGGGTCGTGCATGTAACGGGCCGCGTCCCGAAGAAGGCGCGCCTCCCTCAGAACCGAAAGGTCGTTCTGCCAGGAGCGTACCTCGGCCAGTTCCTCCCCGCTCAGGAAGGACAGAAGATCCGGCCGGTCGTGAGCGACGATCGACATGCCTTCCAGTCCGGCGTGCCGGGTCATCAGGATCACGTCGTCCGCCCGGATATTCTCCGCGCGGAGCTCGCGGCGGGAGGGCCCCATCATCGTCCCCGCGAGGACGGCGCGATCGTACCGCTCCGTCAGTTCCGTGTGCCCGCCCACCACGGCGATGCCCAAGTCTTCGCAGGCCGCGTGGATTTCCTCCATAATGCGCCGGACGCCCTTCGATCCGTCGCGCGCGGGGACGATCAGCGTGACGACGAACCACGCGGGGTCGCCGCCCTTGCAGGCGATGTCGTTGGCGTTGACGTGCACCAGAAGGCGCCCCGCCCCCTCGCTAGCCCCGACGACGGGGTCGGAGGCCGCGGCGAGGTACGGCTCCCCGCCCCAGCGGATCAGAGCCGCGTCCTCGCCCGGGCCCGGGCCGATCAGGACTTCGGGCCGCAAGGCCCCGCGGAGGCTCAGAATTTCGCTTTCGAGAATGTCGGGAGGCAGTTTCCCGACGGTATGATATTCGGACATGACAAGCACTCACCTTTGATTTTCTGATTCCGGCTCACCGGCCCGGTTTTTTGCTCGGGCTTGGAGTAGAGACAGCCGCAGTAGTTTTGCCGGTAAAGCCCCAGTTCCCTGCCGATCCGCAGAGAGCGGAGGAAACCGTCATTTTTGCGCCAGACGCGATCGTCCCACGTCAGGCCGTACGCGGCGCCGATTTCCCGTCCCAGGCGCGAGATCAGCGCCGCGTCTTTGCGGGGGCTGATGGAAAGCGTCGTGCCCAAGTGGGTTGCGCCGCGCCGCCTTCCCTCTTCCGCGGCGGCGCGAAGCTGCATCTCGAAACACAGGGTACAGCGCGCGCCGCGCTCCGGCTCGGCGGCCAAAACGGAGGCGCGCGCGAACCACTCCTCGGGGTTGTAAGGGCGCGCGAAAACTTCGATGCCCTCGCTGCGCGCCAGAAACCCCAACGCGGCGGCACGGCGGCAGAACTCGTCCTCCGGGTGGATGTTCGAACCGTAGAAATATCCGATGATTTCCCACCCCTCGGCCTTCATGTCCCGAAACGGAACGACGGCGTCCGGCGCACAGCAGACGTGCAGGAGACACCGCCGGGCGGCGGGAATTTCACGCAGTTCGGGCAAAGACATCCGCAGCACTCCCCTGAAATTCGAAAAAATTCGAGCACCCGACTCATTATAGCAATTCCGGCGCGGGAGGCACGCGCGAAGCGCGCAAAAAAGCCTCCGCGTCAACCGGGGTGTACGGCACAGGAGGCTCCCCCTTTCGGAGGAACCTCCCGTTGATGGCCGTCTTCTTAATTTTCCCCTGTTATTTTCCTCTATTTCAGCGCGTCTTTTTCGCCGCGCTTTTCCGCGCGGCCAGGCACGCCGCCAGAACCGCCAGCGTTGTCAGCCCCGCGCCGAAGCCCGCGTCGCAGCCGCCGCCTTTTTCCACCACCACAGGCTCCGGCGGCTCGTTGTACATGCGGCGGTTCTCTTCCGGGATCGACTCGAACATGA
>JAISMH010000113.1 GCA_031276855.1 Synergistaceae bacterium | reverse complement strand
GCCACGACATTCATGGACAGCCAGACGGTCATCACCCTGTTCAAGGCGGCGGATCGGTCTTCGTTTCTTCACGAGATGGGACACTTCTTTCTCGAATCCCGGCGGCGGCTGTCCCTTATTGAGGGCGCGGACGAGAGGGCGCGCGAGGACGCTGGCTGGCGGATGAGCCGGATTTCAGTTACGGGGAGTTCATAAGAGCGAAGAGGCGGTGAAGGGGGCAGAGGGGATGAGGAATTGAACCTGTGGCGAATTTTGGGTGCCGTATATTTAACAGTATATTTATGTTTTTGATTTTGATAGTAAAGTATTTCTAGCATTGAATTTTAGAGGATAATTCAAGTCCAGGTGGCAAGTAAGGCTATTACAAGAAGAAGTCATTACAAGAAGCCGAATGGACGTTTACAGCGCACAAAATCCGAGCGCGCACCGAAGTGTGCGCTCGGATTTTCGCATTTCTCGGGACGGATTCAGGCTTTGCCCGAGAACAGGCGATTTTTCAGCGTACCCCAAACGCCCATGGGCAGCCACACGATGAACAGGATCAACGCAAAACCATAGATGACAAGACGCATTTCGCCGGCCATACGGAGAAACTCCGGGAGTATCGTCAGGGATACCGCGCCCAGAATCGGCCCGAACAGAGTGCTCATCCCCCCGAATATGACCATCACGAGCATGTTGATGGACTCGTTCATCGTGAAGGTCACGGGACTGATGAAGAGGATGTAATGGGCGTAAAACGAGCCGGCCAGCCCCGCGATGAAGCCGCCCGCGGTAAAGGCGAACACCTTGCTCTTCATGGCGTTCACACCCAGAGACTTCGCCAGTTCCTCGTTCTCCCGAACCGCGACCATCGCGTCGCCGAGCCGGGAGTTCGTCAAGCGGTAAAGCACGTACAGCACTCCCGCGACGAAGAAAAGCCCAAGATAGTAGTAATGGATGCGAGACTCGAAAACGAGACGGACGGAGCCCGCCTCGATCGGCGTCGGACGGGGAATTCCCGTAATGCCCATGGGGCCGTTCGTCAGAGAAATCCAATTGTTCATGACGACCATCACCAGTACGCCGAAAAACGCCGTCGTGATCGCCAGAACATGCCCCCTCAGGCGAAGAACCAGGCGGCCGATGCCGTACGAGACGACTCCGGAAAAAATTCCGCCGATCCAGAAAGTGATCCAGAAAGGCCAACCCCAGCGCGTGCCGAGAATAGCGGAGACGTAAGCGCCCATGCCGTAAAAAGCGGCGTGCCCCATGGAGACTTGCCCCGCGAATCCGACAATCAAGCCCAACGACAGGGCCAAAACCGCGTAAATTTCGGACATGACGAAAATGTGCAGATAATAATCCATTGTGAACAGCCGAGGCAGTCCGTACAGCGCCGCCGCGATGAGAACGGCGAATAAACCTCGCAGGAAACGATTCATGCCCGATTCCCTCCCGTCAGCCCCTCGGGTTTGAAAATGAACAGAAGAATAAGCAGAATGAACGGATACGCGTCCTTGTAAGCGTAGCTGATAAAGCCGCCGCCGAGGCTTTCGACGAGACCGATAAGGATTGCCGCCAGAATGACGCCTCGTATTTCTCCGAATCCTCCGAGAATGACGATGACGAAGGACTTCAGAACGACCGTAAAGCCCATTTCCGGCGAGACGAAAAACATCGCCCCGACCATCGTTCCCGCGGCGGCGGCGAGAGCGCCGCTGATGCCGAAGGTGACGGCGTAGATACGCCGGACATTGATGCCTGCGAGCTGGGCGGCTGTCCTGTCCTGCGCGACGGCGCGCATCGACTTGCCGGTGACCGTATAGCGAATGAACCACGACAATCCAAGAACCAGAATGACGCTCAGAACCAATATGCTCAGCCGCTCGCCCGTCAGGAAAAGGCCCCAGAAATTGAAGCGGATTCGAGCCAGCCCGGACGTTATTTTGCGGGGGTCCGCCTTGAAAAAATAAAGGGCGAGATTCGCCAGCGCCGTGGAAAGCCCGAACGACAGCAGCATGCTGTTTATCATGGGCTTTCCGATAATCGGTTTGAAAATGAAATGTTCGATCAGCGCGCTGAACAAAGCCATGCCCGCCATGGCGATAACGAGAGCCACCAAAAAAGGAACGTTCAGCAGAGTCATGGAAAAAAGCGCCATAAACGCCCCCAGCATGTAAAATTCTCCGTGGGCGAAATTGGCCATTTCCAGGATTCCGAAAATCAAAGAAAGCCCGAGGGCGATGAGGGCATAGATACAGCCGAGGATCACGCCGTTCAGTGTCTGCTGAAAAAAAACGGTCCACATCACTTGTCATTCATCTCCTGTCCTTCATCTCCCCAAGGAAAAGACAGAAGGCAGGCGCGGTTCCGTTTCCGGAAGAGACGGAACCGCGTCCCCCCTGAGCTTAAACGTTGAGCTTGAACGTTGAACTTGAGTGTTTACGAAAAATCAATGCGCGGAAATCGGCCCTGCGACGACTTCCAGCTTCCCTTCTTTGACCGCGACGATATATTCGTCGATGATCAGCTGATTTTTTTCGTCAAAGTAGGCTTTTCCCTGAGGCCCTTCGTACCGAAGTCCGGCAAGAGCGGAACGAATCGCTTCCGTATCGAGAGAATCCGCTTTTTCGATGGCGAAGGCAATCATCCGGGCGCAGTCGTAGCCGGCCTGAGCGTACTTTTCCGGATCGAGGTTATAGCGGCCCTTATAGTCGGCGGCGAATTTTTGTGCCGCGGGAGTCGGAATGGAGGCCACAAAACGGCTGGCTCCCACGATGCCGTTCGCGCTTTCTTTTGCGAGTTCGATGAACTTTTCATTGAAAGTTCCGCTCGTGGGATCCATGATCAGCATTTTGCCTTCGAGTCCCATTTCATAATACTGCGCGACGACGCGGGAGAGGTCCACGGTTTCCCCGAACAGGCAGAGCCCGTTGGCGTCGCTGGCGGACAGTTTGGTGACGATGGGATAATAATCCGTCTCCCCCTGATTGAAATACTCCGTAAACACCACGGAGGCTCCCAATTTTTTCAAATCCTCGTTGAACGCCTCTACGGACCCGCGTCCGTAGTCCGTATTGATGGCAATATAGGCCCATTTGTCGATCTTCTTTTCCTGTACGGCCCATTTCGTGAAAGCCCTGGCGATCATGCCGGAGTTGTCGCAGCCGCGGAACATCCAAATATTGCCCATTTCCGTGATCTTCGGAGCCAGCGACACGGGGGTGATCAGCGGCACTTCGGCGCGCCGGGCAACGTCCATCATGGCGAGGGTACAGGAACTGCCGAAGTCGCCGATCACGGCGACGACCTTTTCCATCCCCACCAATTTTTCCATTGCGGCTACGGCCGTGGCCGGCACTCCGGCGCTGTCTTCGATGTAAATCTCAATCCGGTTTCCCTTGATTCCTCCCGCCGCGTTGATTTCCTCCACGGCCATTTTGATTCCGTTCAGCGCCAAGCCTCCGTCATAGGCGATAGGCCCGGAAGTCGGCAGAACGACCCCCACCTTGACCGGAGCCTTCGGAATCTCCGCCGCCGCGGAAGAAGCCAAAGCACACAACACAAACACAACGACTGCTGACAACTTTCTCAACACCAACACCTCCTGTTATTTTAGATCCCAAGATAGGATTTGCGGACTTCGTCGTTTTCTCTGAGCAGCGCGGCAGAACCGGATAACCGGATTTTTCCCGTCTCCAGGACATAGGCGTAGTCCGCCAGAGAAAGAGCCATAAACGCGTTCTGTTCCACCAAAAAAACGGTTGTTCCCTCGTTGCGCACGGTTTTGATAATTTCTACGACCTTTTCGATGACAATGGGGGCGAGTCCCAAAGAAGGTTCGTCCAGCATCAGCAGTTTGGGGCCGGGCATGAGCGCGCGGGCAATGGCCAGCATCTGCTGTTCGCCCCCGCTGAGGCTTCCCGCCATTTGCCGGCGCCGTTCCGCCAAAATCGGAAACATATTGAAAGACCAATCCAGCCGTTCCTGTACTTCCGTCTTGTTTTGCATTGAAATCGCGCCCATCTCGAGGTTTTCCAGCACGGTCATCCTGGGCCAGACCCGCCGGCCCTCGGGACATTGGGAAAGCCCCCAGGAAACGATTTGCTCGGGATGCGCGTTTTCCAGTCTTTTGCCCTCGAACTCGATCGTGCCTCCCGACGGATGCATGACGCCCGACAGACACATCATAAAAGTGCTCTTTCCCGCGCCGTTCGCGCCGATCAGGGTCACGATGGAACCTTTCTCGGCCGTCATGGACACGCCGTCCAGAACCTGAGTCTTTCCGTAGTGCGCGCTCAAGTTTTCGACTTTAAGATGCGGCATAACTGAACCCCCTTCCCAGGTAAGCCTCTATGACGCGGGGGTCTTGCGAAACTTCCGCCGGTTTCCCTTCCGTCAGTTTCTCCCCGTAACACAGGACGGCGAGCCGATCGGAGATGGAGACCACAAGATTCATGTTATGTTCGATCAGGAAGACCGTCATTTTTTTCTCGTCCCGGATTTTCAGGATAATATCCATCAATTCCTGCGTTTCGACGGGGTTCAATCCCGTCGCGGGCTCGTCCAGAAGCAGCAGCTTCGGCTCCGCCGCAAGCGCGAGCGCGATGGCAAGCATCCGCTGCTTCCCGTAGGGAATGTTTTTGACAAGATAATTTTTCCACGAGAAAAGGCCCGTGAACGAGAGAATGTCCTCCGACCATTTTCCGATGTCCCTGTTTTCCTGCCGCGAGACTTTTCCGGCCGTCAAAATGTCGAAAAAACCGGCTTTGCGGCGCAGGTGAAAACCGATCTTGATACTCTCCGCGACGGTGACATCCGCGAAAATGTTCGTTTTCTGAAATGTCCTCACCAGTCCCATGCCCGCGATTTTGTTGGGAGGCAATCCGGTGATATCCGAGTCCATAAAGTGGACCGTTCCCGCCGTCGGCTTCAAAAAACCGCTGACGAGGTTGAAAAAGGTGGTCTTCCCCGCGCCGTTGGGTCCGATCAGAGACATGATTTCGCCTTTCGCAACGCCGAGAGAGACATTTTCCACGGCCTTCAAACCTCCGAAGCGCACAGACAGGTTCTTCGCCTGTAACATGTTCTACCCCCTCTCAAAATGATTGGTATCGCCTCTTAAAATTATTGGTATTGCCTCTTTAAGATATGATTCGACGCTTTTTTCAAAAGCTCTTCAAAACGCTTCAAATGCTCTTCCATGTCGAAACGGGGTCCCGCAATGCTGAGAGCGGCGACGAGGTTCTTTTGCGCGTCCAGCAGGGGCACCGCGATTTCCGCCGCGCCGGGGGTCATTTCCTCAAAACTGATCGCGTAGCCGTCCCGCCGAATCTGTTCTATTTCTTTTTTCAGGAGGCTTGGCTCCGTTATCGTCGCTTTTGTGTACTGCTCGAAGGGCAGCGCGAAAATTTTTTCCTGAAGCGAAGGAGAAGTGAAAGCCAGCAGAATCTTTCCGCAGGCGGCGGCGTGAAGAGGAAAAGTCTTGCCCACATCCGCGACCAGCTTGATTGTGCGTTCCGGCTCGACCTTGTGCAGACATATTCCTTTCGTTCCGTCCTGCACCAAAAGCAGGATCGTCTGGCGGCTTTCTCCGCAGAGTTCGTCCATGACGTCCCGCGCGCGGCGGGTCAACTCCAATTTCAACCGCCAGGCGTTGGCAAAACTCAACAGATGCAAAGCGACGCGATAGTTCTGCGTCCTGACGTCCTGAATGACCCAGTCGTTTTCGCAGAGCTCGCTCAACAACCGCTGTACCGTGCTCTTGGGAATACCCGTGAGTCTGGCGATCTCCCGTATCCCGATATCGCCCTCGTTCCCCAGCAAAGTTTCCATCAGAGCCACAATACGCTTCACGGAATCCATCGATTATCACCTGAAATCCTGCATTGTACTCGAAATCATAAAAATTCAGTTGTCGTTCAAAATGGGACACATGACCTATTTATGCGTATTATACCACACCGTGCATAAACATTGAAACTTTCGTTTAAGTAGAAAGTGTTATGCTCGAAAGTATTATGGACTCCGAAATTTGGATGGCTCGATCAATGCGGGCGGATTTGGAAAAACGAGGAACGTCTTACATCTTATGGGAACAGCGTTAAATCAGATTCGAGCTTGCCTTCAGAACCTCATCGTGAAATTTATTGCAGTTTGAGACCAGATCCTCGCCGCAGGTGAACAACCCTCCGCCTGCCAGCAGGAGGAAGTCGTTGCCGTAATTGCCGACCAGCTCCGCAATGTTCGAGAACTCTATCCCTCCGGCCGGACTGGGGAAAATAGAGCCCAAGTTTCCCAATTTTTCGCGGCACGCCCGCGCGATGCCGAGGCATTCCTCTTTCGTCAACGGGAAACGTCCTCCATGATTGGGGAAAATCGTGACATCTGCGCCGAATATGCGCATCAATGTGCCGAAAAGCGCGGCCGGTTCAATCCCGTCCCTGTTTATTGCGTAACTTCCCATGAGCGCCGGATGGGCGAAAACAGGCAGATCCATATCGGATGCCGCCAATTCCAGCATTGCGCCGAATCCCGCGATGCCGGGCGCTATGAGCAATCCCCCGGCACCGCACTCCAGAGCTTTTCTGGCGCGTTTCATGACAAGTCCGGCGGGAGCCGTGACATTGGGAACGTATATCGCGCTGCGTCCGAACCTGGCGTTCGCTTCGCGTACCGCTTCCGCGCAGCAGGCGACCCTTTCTTCAAAGGGAGCGAATACCTGATTCGTCAGGCCATGGTCGTCTTTAATGACGTCGACGCCGCCCTCGGCCAATTTCCACGCGAGACCCGCCAGGTCGGCGGAGGAAAGACCCATCGGTTTCAGCGCGGAGAAAATCATGGGGCGTTCCGCAACTCCCGTCAGTTTTCGTATCCCGGATACGCCGAACCGCGGGCCTGGGCAAAGCGAAAGTATCCCTTCGCCAGGAATGAAACCGGCTATCTGTATCCCCCGTTTGATACTGATGTTGCCGAAGGCGACGTTCAGGAATTGAGTGAGCTCTCCAGCGGCCGTCTCGTCCGCAAAACTTATCTCGGCCAGATAAGTTCCCTCTTTTTCCTCGTCGAAGCTCTCGATTCGTCCGGTCACTTCATCGCGTATGGTGCCGTCGGGCAGGGCACGGTAAGGGAATTCCACGGTCTGCTCGACGCGGATGTCCTCAGCTGCGCGTCTCGCGGCCGCTTCATCTCCGAACAGACGATAAATCACGGAGAAACGCCCTCCGCGTATCAAGTTTTTCGTGCGGAAGTCATCGTACTTCTCGAATATGCCGCAGCCGCTCACGGCTTTACAAAGCCTCGGCTTTCGCGTCGCTGTGCATCGCCGGGGTGCAGGTTTCCCGAAAATTCTCTTCGCGGATAGAAAAATCTTCGCCTGTTGCCTTCTCTACGGCGGACACCAGAGCCATGGCGTCCAAACCGTATTCATGCGCCAGGTAACGGCGGCTCGCGCCGTGCATGAACGTGTCGCGGATACCCAGGCGCCGAAGCGGTTTGGAAAGTCCGGCCTCTGCCATGCATTCCGCCACCGCCGAACCGAGCCCTCCCACTATGCTGTGGTTTTCGAATGTTATCGCGCCCCGTCTGCTCGACGCTATCGCGTCGATTATCTCTGGGCAGTCGAAGGGTTTCAGCGTCGAAACATGATAGTGGAAAATCGACACGCCTTTCTCTCTCAAGACCGCGGACGCGCGCATCCCTTCTTCGGTGCATATGCCGCTCGATATCAGCACGAAATCCGGGCCGCCGCCTCGCAAATCACAGAAAATCCCGCGGGGGCAGCCCAGCTTCATAGGTTCGTCTCTGTCGAACAGGACCGGGACTTCTCCGCGCAGTTGACGCACGTAAACCGGCCCCGGCGTTTCCCACGCGACGTCGAGCGCGGTTTCCGTTTCGGTGGCGTCGCCCGGCTCGATCACGGTCATATTCGGCAAAGCGCGCATCACGGCCGTGTCCTCAATGGCCTGATGCGTGGCGCCTCCGGGCGTCAAAATTCCCGGCAGAAAGCCGAACATCTTCACGGGTAAGTTGGGATAGGCCACGGACATCGCCACCTGATCCAGGGCGCGGCGATATATGAATACCGCAAAAGTATGCACGAGAGGGACGAGACCTTCCCGCGCCATGCCTCCCGCGAAAGCCAGCATATTCTGTTCCGCGATGCCCATCGACAGGAAACGCTCCGGATACGCGCCGCGGAAACCGTCGGCTTCGCAGGAGGCGGTAAGATCCGCCGACAGGACATAAGCGTCAGGGTGATGTTTCCCCCATTCGACGAGGTGACGCGCGTGAACTTTCGTCATTGTTTCCATATTGAGATTATATCCATATTATTAAACCTTTCCCTCTGCGGGAGATCGCGCCGCGGACATCGCGTCGTAAAATTTTTGGCAGGCGCGCTTTTCCTTCCGGCTCGAAAACCGGATATAGTGCAATTTAGGGCGGAATCCCTGCAAGATGTCCATATCCCTGCAAGGATCGGTGTCGCACACGATAAACGTCGGCACATCGCCGCCCGGCAGACTCCCGCACCTGGCGAGCGCGCTCACGTCGTGCCCGTCTATGCGCCGCACGCGGGCTCCGAAGGATTTGAGGCGCTTATCGAAGGGTTCGAGGTTCATGACGGTCGATGTCGGACCGTCACATTGACAGCCATTCATGTCCACGTAGACCAGCAGATTTCCCAGCTTGTGATAGCAGGCCGCCTGAAGCGCCTCCCAAAATTCGCCCGTCTGACATTCCCCGTCGCTCAGAAGCAGTACGACTCGCCCCGTTTCTCCTTTGACGCGCCTGGCGAAGGCGATCCCCGAGGCCTGACTTATCCCCTGCCCCAAAGAGCCGCTTGTGACCTCCATGCCCGGGGAGTGTTCCGCTCCAATCATTTCAACGGTGCTGCCGTCGATATCGTATGTTTCCATGCTGCGTTCATCCAGCCTTCCGGCTTCGGCGAGAGCCGCGTACAGGACAAGAGCGTATTGAGCGGGAGAGAGGATGAAGTTGTCGCAATCGGAACCGCCGCCGCCGTTGAATACCGCTCCCGTCGAGGCGGGGCACCCGGGGCCCGGCGTTCCGTTGAAACTGCCGGCCGGCAAGGGCGTGTCCAAACGCTTCAATTTCAGGATTTTGCCGTACAATGCCGCAAATATTTCCGCCGACGAACACGCCTGGCTCAGGTAGCCTCCGTTCCGCGCGAGCGTGTGAGCCAAAACCCTGCGGCGTATGCCGTGCGCCATTTGAAGCACTTTCACTGTCCAGTCATCTTTACTCACTTCATCAACTCCTGCCTGCCGAGGGAAGTGCCAGCGTTTCGATAGACTATATCATAGATGTCCGAAATTCCCGTCTGAGCTCGAACGTTTACCGGAAAATAATATATTCGGCGTTTTTCCATTCCAGAACGGCCCGCCGACAGCCGAATATAACAATGAGATGCGAAGGAGGTGATTGGCCATGGATATCACGAGCGGCATTGCGAAACTCTCCATGGAGATGGCCTCGGAACGGGTCACTGCCGGGGTGCAGGCGGCAATGCTCAAAAACGTAATGGATGTTCAGCAGGAAAGTCTCGCCATACTTCTGGAATCCCTCGGGGTGGGCGGGCAGTTGAATGTCCGGGCTTGAGGCCGGTTCACATCTCATTTGACAGGCAAAGAGAGGACTTTTTCCGTCCTCTCTTTGTTTTTCGCAAAATATTCAAGCTGATATTCAGATTCAGAAGAACGCGTCCGGCGTCGCTTTCGTGTCTTGGAACCGCCATAAACATTCAAGCCAGGGGGGCGGAGCTCATTCGCCCAAAAGCGGGCTCACTGGCCCCCCCGAGACCCCCTTGTGATAAACGCCTGTCTTAACTGGACATGATATACAGGGTTTGAACGGTTACGAACCGCCTTCGCTCAGCAGAGGTTGTTCTTCAAATGCACCAGAAAATCCTGAACGTTCGCCACGATGGGGATGGCCGAGAGCGTTCCCCGGTCGCGGAGCTTGTTGACGGCGAACTCCGAGACGTCCACCGAGTAGAAGTAGACGGGCCGCGGCCGGCCGTCCCGGACGGTGTACGAGGGCGTCATGTTGCCGAAGGCGATGGTGTGAAGCTGCGTCGCCAGCGCGACGACGGTCGTCGCCTTCCGGGCGGCGCTCCGCATGGCGTCCTGCGCCTCGTACGCGTCGGCGATCACGCCGGGCAGAGGGCCGTCGTCCCGAATCGACCCCGCGAGTATCAGAGGGATTCCCTTTTTCAGGACGGCGCGGACGATCCCGTCCGCGATTTTTTCATTGATTTCTTCATTGATTTCTTCATTCCCGGCCAGTTTTTCGAGCGAGCCGAGCCGGCGCGCCGTGTTGATCAGATCCAAATGGTTGTAGTGACCGTTCGGCTGATTCTTTTGCGTGTAAATGTCCTGCCCCAGCGCCGTCTTCAGCAGGGCGGCCTCCAGGTCGTGCGTCGCCAGGGCGTTTCCGGCCAGAAGGGCGTGGACGTACCCGTTTTCGACCAGGGCCGTCATCGCGAGGCGCGCGTCGTAGTCGAACGCCACCGCGGGCCCCAGCACCCACGCGATGTATCCGTGTTCCCGCTCGTAACGAAGCAGTTCGTAAAGTTCGTCGTAGTTCCGGGAGTACGACGTTTCCCGCGAGCGCCCGGAGCGGAACGCGAAAGCGTCGGGGGACTCCCCGGCTTCCTCCGGGAGAAAAGCGCGGGAGTCCACGAATATCCCCTCCCTGCCGTCCTCCGTGCGGCCGAGAACGACCGCGTCGCCGCGCTTCAGGCGGCGGAACTCCACGACGTCGAGACTCGGCGCTCCCCCTTCTTTCCGCACGACGACGACGCAGTCCATGCGGCTTTCCTCGGGGAGAAGCCAAGCCCCGCCGACCTTGAAGTACTCGGGAAAAACAGATGTCGCGTGATAGCCGGAAGGCGCAATTCCGTCTCTCTCCGCGGGCGACGCGCGCACCTCGGGAGCGTCCCGGAGCGGAGCCTCGTGAAACGAGGGCGCGCGGTACTCGGGAAGTTCAAAAGCCATTGCCGTTCACTCCAAGTCGTTTTATGGATTGATTTATAGTAAACGTTCAAGCTCAGGGGGGCGGAGCTCGTTCGCCCGAAAGCGGGCTCACTGGCCCCCCCGAGACCCCCTGAATGAAAACCACTGTCAGACGGGCATCGGACGTAAGGGGGTTGAACGGTTACGATTTATACAAATGTGACGCGCGGGCTCCCCGCCGGCCGCGTTCGGCGGCTACTTCTTCTCGTACTCCTTCAACATCGCCTTGTACTCTTCCTCGCAGCCCTTTCGGATGTGATACACGTGCTCCTCGCCGGGGAAGCGACCGTTGCGGACATCGTCCGCGTACTCCTTGAAGGCGTTCGTCACGACCTCCGCGAGGTTCGCGTACTTCTTGACGAACTTCGGCGTGAACGCCTGGAACTGCCCCAGCATGTCCCCGCAGATGATCAGCTGTCCGTCGCACGGCAGGCCCGCCCCGATCGAGTACACCGGAATCGTGAGGCGCCGGGTAATGAACTCCGTCAGCTCCGGGGGGATGCCCTCCAGCAGAATCGCGTAGGCCCCGCCCCGCTCCACCGCGAGGGCGTCCTCGATGACGTAACGCGCGGATTCCGGAGTCACGCCCTGCGCTTTGAAGCCCCCCATGGGGCCGGAGCTTTGGGGCGTCAGGCCGATGTGTCCGCAGACCAGCACGCCGCTTTCGGCTATGGCCTTGATGCGGCTTTCCACGCGCACGCCGCCCTCCAGCTTGATCGCGTCCATGCCGGCTTCCTTGAAGAAGCGGACGGCGTTTTCGACCGCCTGGGCGTCGGATACCTGATACGACCCGAAGGGCATGTCGCCCATGACGAAGGTGTTGGGAGCGCCCCGGCGGACGGCCTGGCAGTGGCGGATACAGTCGTCCATGGTCACGGGAATCGTGCCCGAATAGCCCAGCACGACCATGCCCAGAGAGTCACCCACGAGGAGCATGTCCATCCCCGCCGCCTCCGCGAACAAAGCCGTGGGGTAGTCGTATGCCGTGATCCAGGTCACCTTTTCCCCCTTCTTCTTCATTTCAAGAAACTCAAGACGCCCTTTCTTCTTCGCCGCAGCTGCCGCCATTGCACCATTCACGTCCTTTCCAGATTGTGTAAAAACGATTTTGCAAAAACGATTCGATAAAAATTCCGGGAAAGACCAACTTTGCGCCTCTTTCGATTATAACCTCAAACGCTTATAACCTCAAACTCGTATAGCCTCAGATGTCACGCGTCCGGGATAATTTCCGGACGGGACGGGGGCGGGCGGCCTGAAAAAATTCAGGAGGCTCCCCCTTTCGATAGTAATAGCTCTCGGCTGTCTCACTGAGAGAATCTGCCGACGTAAGTTCCGCGAGGCTCGCAATCTCAAAACCGCCAACACGCGTCTCCGCCCCGCCCCAGAGGGGCTTGCGCAAAGCCGCTCGAATGATGTAGAGATTCAAAAATCTGGAATTCAAATTAGAAAAAATTTTTTCAGATGGATGTGCAGGAGGGTATACCCTTCTGCGCAGTGGTGTTTTTTTCGGACACGAAAGGAGTTGGACAATGTTGAAGTTTATGATGTTTTCAAGGAAGAGCGCGCGGAAGATGGGACTGCTGGTGCTGTTGCTGT
>JAISMH010000107.1 GCA_031276855.1 Synergistaceae bacterium | reverse complement strand
CGGGCGTCGCCTCGTGGCGTTTCATTCTTGCGTCGATAAGCCGCATTCGCTCCTCCGCGCGCTTGCGGCGCAGGGCGCCGCAGACGGCGCTCCAGAGGTCGGCGTCCGGGGCGCGGGCCTGAGAAAACTCCAGCTCGTCGCAGAACGAGTCGCCGCAGGCGATGCAGGCCGGGGCCATCCGTTCGCCCGTCGAGTGCCAGCGCGTCTCCAGTTCCTCCGGGGACTCCATCATGATAGCGAGGGCGATCTCTTTGACGCGCGAATCCGAGAGCAGGGCCAGCACCTCCTCCCGTCCTCCGGCGCGAAGCTCCGGGTTCCGCCAGAGAAGCGAGCAGAGGGCCGCCTCCAGAGCGTCGAACGTGACGCGCTCCGCGTTCGGCCTGCCTTTTCCCTCCGGTTTTTCTTCCGGCGCCCTGCGCGGCTCCGCCCGGGAAAACCTGCGGCGCTGTTCGAGCTCGCGCCAGAACTGGTCGGGGTAGAAGCCCATGTCCGCGGCCAGCTGCGGGACGTAGGGCGTGATCGCCGTGGGCGGAAGCTGAAGCAGCCCGTCGAACAGCGAATCGACGCCGCCGCGCCTCGCCGCGGGGTCTTCCAGCCGCGGGCGCACCGTGTGGAGGTGCTGCAGGACCAGAGGACGCGCTTTCGCGAGGGCCTCGTCGAAGAGCCCGTCCCCGCCCTCGGAGTTCAGCAGTTCGTCGGGATCCTTGCCGACGGGCAGGGAGATGACGCAGACATCCAGCCCGAAGTTCTGCAGGGTGTACATTCCCCGTATCGTCGCCTCCTGCCCCGCGGCGTCGCTGTCGTAGCAGATGTAGCAGCGGCTGCTGAAACGTTTCAGCAGCTTTGCCTGCTCTTCGGTCAGAGACGTGCCCAGGGAGGCGACGGCCTCGCCGTGCCCGTGCATGTGGAGGCGCAGGGCGTCCATGTAGCCCTCGGTCAGAATCGCGCGGGATTGCTCCTGAATGGCTTTCCGGGCCGCGTGCAGCAGGTAGAGGTTTCGGCGTTTGCTGTAGAGCGCGCTCTCCGGGCTGTTGATGTACTTCGGGCCCTCTCCGTCCACGATGCGGCCGCCGAACGCGACGAGGCGCCCCGACACGTCCCGGATCGGGAACATCACCCGTCCGCGGAAACGGTCGTAGAGGCCGTGCTGCCCCTCCTGGGCGAGGCCCGCGTCGACGGCGTCACGGGGGGAAACCCCCTCGCTTTTCAGTATCCGCCACAGCGTGTCCCAGGAAGAGCCGCTCCAGCCCAGTTCGAAGCGCGCGGCCGCCTCGGGGGAGACGTTCCGGCGCGCGAGGTAGGCGCGGGCCGCCTCCCCCTCCGGCGCGGACAGGAGCGCGCGGAAGGATCTTCCGGCGATCTCCATGACCTCGTGGAGGCCGACGGCGGAGCGTTTTTTCTCGCCGCGCCCCCCGCCGAAATCCGTCAGCTCGACCCCCGCGCGCTCGGCCAGGAGTTCCAGCGCGGCGCGGAAGTCGAGCCCCTCCGTCTCCATGACGAAGGTGAAGACGTCTCCGCCCTTGCCGCAGCCGAAGCAGTGAAAGTTCTGCCGTTCCCGCGAGACGCGGAAGGAGGGCGTTTTTTCGTCATGAAAAGGGCAAAGCCCGATATAGCCGCCTCCCGGACCGGCGGGCCGCAGGCGTACCTTGTCCCCCACGACTTCGACGATGTCGATCCGGTCTTTGACTCTTCTCACGTCATCGTTCGCCATAGTTTCCGTCCTTAAATTTCAAAGCACTGCAAACATTCAAGCTCAGAGGGACGAAGCTCGTCCGCCCCCCTGAGCTTGAGCATTTATATTCGGTTTTTCCGTGACAGGGCGTCTCGAATTGCCTATCAGCCGCGGATGATTTCGAGCGCTCCGTTCCACATGGTTTTCGCGCTGTCCGCCACGGCCAGATTGGCCTCGTAAGCGCGGCCGGCCACCAGCATGTCCGTCATTTCGCGCACCAGATTGACGTTCGGATAGGCAACGTAACCGTCGCCGTTGGCGTCGGGGTGTTCCGGCTGGTACATCAGGCGCGGATCCGTCGGGTCCTCGGCGATCTCCGCGACGCGCACCCCGCCGATGTCCTTGTAGCCGCCGACGGTCTTGTCCAGCATCTCGGCGAAAAGCGGCACCTTCCTTTTGTAGGGGCCGCCGTCGAGCGTCCGGGTGGTGTTGATGTTGGCCAAATTCGAGGAAATGGTGTCCATCCACAGGCGGTGCGCCGTCAGGGCGCTGCCCGTCACTTCCATGCTTTCAAAAATCTTCATGAGCGTTCCCCCGTCTTCCCGTTTTTTGCGTTTTTTGCATTAAAAAATCCGCTACCTTCCCGCTATGACCATCCGGTAGCCGGCCAGTTTCTTCGCGGCGAAGCGGCTCATCGCGCCGTACATCATGCGGGTCTCGGCGAGGACGGCCATTTCGCGTTCGGGATCCACGTTGTTTCCGTCGAGGCGGTAGACTTCGTCCGTGATTCGTATCTCGGCGGGCGTCACCGCGGAGACGAGATGGGGCCGCGTGGGAATGTGGCCCGGGTCGGTCGTGCTCATTTTCAGCTTGCCGCCGGCGTTGACGACGTCCCGGAGCTCATCTTCGAAGGAAACACTGCGCCGCGCGTAGCCGGGCGTGTTGGCGTGTGCCAGGTTCCTCGACGTCGCCTTGAAACGCTGCGCCAGGCCCTCCATGTCTTTTTCCATAACCTTCCACGTGAAATCCATCCACCCTCGCCCCTCTCAAATCCCTCAATAAACCCTCCAATACCAGTTTCGGACGGAAGGCCCCGCTTCTTTAGCGCATCGGTTGGTTAGCCCTGATAGCAAAAATACAGCGTTTCCCCGCGCCGCTCGCTGCAAAGCCTTCCCTCGTTCACCAGATGGCACAGGTGGGCCAGAGTCTCGGAGCAGGCGAACCACTTCTGCTGGATCGAAATATCCGTGAACTTGTCTCCCTTCGACCATTCGATGTCCTTCGCGACGTAAAAAGCGGGCACCGGCCGGCCGGCCGCCCTGACGAGACCTTCCATCAGGGCGAGCCGCGCGGCGTGGTGTTCCAGCAGTTCGTCGATCCGGCCGTTGATGTCCGTGAGAGGCGTACCGTGCGCCGGGAAGAGGCTGCGAAGCGGCATGGCCTTCACGCGTCTCAAGTTCTCGCAGAACATTTCCAGGTAGTCGTGGTCCATATCCCACAGGGTGATGTTCGGGGATATCCGGTTCAGAACGTGATCTCCGCTGAACAGGCTTCCCGTCGGGGCGTGCCACAGACCGACCTGCCCCGGAGTGTGCCCCGCCAAGTCCGTGACGGAAAGCGTGTAACCGCCGTACGTCAGGCTGTCTCCCGGCCGCACCGTCTCGATGGGAACGACGCCGGACGGTCTGTTGGAGTGGGCCACGTGCTCGTGCGGCTTCAGCGCGTGTTCTTCGGGGACGCCGCACCAGACATTGCTCCGGGTCAGCCATTCCCAATGGGAGGGCGACTGAAAGCCGTCGATGTAAACGCGGTCCGTTTCGCTGGCGTACACCGTGTTTTCGCCGCGCTTCAGGCGCGAGATGAGACCGCAGTGGTCCACGTGCATGTGCGTGAGGAAGATGTCCGTTTCCTCCAACCGCGCGCCCAGCTCCTGCAGGTGCCCCCGCAAAGACGCCTCGCAGGCGTCGTGGTTGAGCGCGGTGTCTATCAGAAGGTTTCGTGAACCCTCTCCCCGTCCCCTGAACAGATAATCGTGAATCCCCCGCAGGGGATGCTTGACGAAGGGAACATCCAGCTGGAATACGCCCGGAAAAATCTCTGATGCCATTTATCGGTTCACCCGCTTGTCTTTCAAATCTTATTTTTTTCGAGTCTTATTTTTTTCAGATCGTGCCGCCCAGCCAGAAGGCCTTGTATTTTTTCAGAAATCCCACGGGCCCGTAGGATTCCTTGGCCTGCCGGATGCCCTCGATTCCCATGTCCTGCTCCCGGTTGACGAAGGTAAACGCGCGTTCCCGCGACTGTTCCAGGAAAATCTGGTTGATGGCCTGATAGACCCCTTTGCAGCTGTCGAGCCCCTTTTCAAAATGGATCACCACCGTGCCGTCGCCCAGGTCCTCGGCGACGGTGTAGGCGACTGTCCTGTCGCCGCCCCCGGCGTCCCTGACGGAAAGCGAGCCGCCCAGGATGCCGGGCAGTTCCTCCCAATGGTTCAGAACACGCGCGATGGCGGTGTTTTCGGCCGCCAGCCCCGGGGATTCCTCGCAGCCGCGCCATCGGAACCACTCCTCCTGCATGGCGCGGATCGCCTCGATCCGCTTGCCGCAGATCGGAGCGTAGGTGTAGTCGTAAAACTTCCTGAACTGATTCAGCAGGTTTTTCTTCTTGTGCAGCCTGTTGCCGGAGAGGGCGATCATTTTTTCGCAACTGTAGAGATATTCCCACTCGGAGCGCTGCTCTTCCAGCCGGAGCCTCTCCCTCAGCTGTTCTCTCCAGATGCCGGCGAGGGTTTGCGGCACACGCTCGAAGACGGCGCCGGAGGGGAAAAGCCCGTTCAGGAGCTCCGCCCAGTCGGGGCGGTTCCAGTTTCCGACGGGTGCCCACCAGACGGGCGCGGGGCCGCCGGTCAGCCGCAGCCAGCACAGGCCGTCATGGAAAGCCCACTCGTACCGCCGTTCTTCCGACCATCCCCATATATTGGTGAAGGAGTAATCCGAGGCCCTCTCGCCGCAGAGGGCAAAGAGGGAGGAATATTCTTCGCGCTTCCGGCGCTCTATCGTGAGAGGCGAGAAGCTCAGCTTCATGGAACTCGGTTTCATGAAGCTCGGTTGCATATCGGACGCCGCCGCGCGCGCTGCCGAAAAGATCCTTCGCGCCTGCGGCTCATTGGGATTTTTGGCATTCGTAGACGAAAGCCGGCGGCACGTTGCGCAGGACGAAGGAGATCTTCACGCTCTCGAATCGCTTCTCGAAGTAGGGCTTCATGTGTTTGGAATACTGGTAGGCGATCAGCTTGCCGCCGGGCTTCAGGCCCCTGTTCGCGGCGTCCAGAATGGAGGCGGTCACGCGCGGCGGCAGCACCGCGAACGGCAGGCTGGAGACGATGCAGTCCAAAAAGGGAATCTCCTGTTTCCTCATGACCTCCTGCAGGTTCCGCGCGTCACCGTAGACGGTGAATCCCGGATTCTCCGTCTCGATCAGGGTCTTCAGGGCCGGGTCGATCTCAAAGACGAGGACCTTCCCGTCTTCCCGCAGCTTGCGGACGATGCTCCGCGTGAAGACGCCCGTGCCCGCCCCCAGTTCGGCGATATACCGCGTCTCCTTCCAGTCGATTTTGTCCATCATCGCCTTCGTCAGGTAGGGCGAGCTGGGCATGACGCTTCCGACCTGGCGGGGAGCGCCGAGGAAACGCCTCAGAAAAACCACGCTCTCCGTTATCCGCGAGGTCAATTTTTTACCCTGCCGCCGCAGGTTTATCGCGTACTTGATCACTTTTCGGCCTCCGTTTATGCAGATTTTGGCAAAAACTTTCCGCGCGCACTGAAAATTATACAACATATTGAACTCAATGCCGTATAATAGGGCAAATCATGCGGCAGACGGGGAGGTACTCATGTCCTTTACCATAAAAATCAAAGACGGAAAATACGTGACCAGCGAATCCCCGCTTTCCGGGCGCAACGTCGCGGCCGAGGCCGGGCTTCCGGCGGAGGGAATCGTCGCCTGGTACGTCAACAATTACGTGCGCCCTCTGGAATGGGTGGTCGAAGACGACGCCTCCGTGGAATTCATCACCACCCATTCCCTGGCGGGACTGCAAATCTACCGCCGTTCCCTCGATTTTCTTTTCATCATCGCCTGCGGCAAAGTGCTGGACCGCAAGGCCATTCTGCGGCATTCCATCGGCGAGGGGCACTACTGGGAATTCGACGGCGGAGAGGTCACCGCCTCCGACGCCTACAGGCTGCACGCGGCCATCAGCGACATGGTCCGTCAGGACACGCCGATCATCCGCAAGATTCTGCCCGTGGACAAGGCGCGGCGCATCTTCGAAGAACAGGGAGAGCCGGAGATCGCGGAGCTCTTCGTCCGGGCGAACCTGGACCCGGTGGAGGTGTACCGCTGCGGGACGCAGTACGGGTACTTCTGCGGCACTCTGGCCCCTTCCACGGGAGTCCTGAAATATTTCGACATCGTACCCTTCGCCCAGGGCATGATGCTGCAGTTTCCGAACGAGGATTCTCCCGGCAGCGTCCTGCCTTTCCGGGGCGGCAAGGCGCAGGGCGACGTTTTTTTCGACTACGCCCACTGGCTCAAGGTGATGGACCTCAACTACCTCAGCAGCCTGCACCGCCGCGTCGCGGCGGGGAAGGCGCAGGAGCTGATCCTGATTTCCGAGGCCTTCCATTCGCAGCGCCTGAGCCGCTGCGCGGAGGAAATAGCCTCCCGTCCCTCCGTGAAGGTGGTGACTATCGCCGGGCCCTCGGGCTCGGGAAAGACCACCTTCTCGGAGCGTCTCAAGATCCAGCTGATCGTCTGCGGCAAAAATCCCGTGACCCTGCCGCTGGACAACTACTTTCTGGAAAAAGAGGAGACGCCGCGGGACGAGAACGGCGAACTGGACTACGAAATCCTGGAAGCCCTGGACCTCGCCCTTCTGGAGGACAACCTCACCCGCATCCTGCGGGGCGAGGAGGTCGTCACGCCCCGCTACGACTTCTCGAAGGGGAAAAAAAACCCGGGGAAAGCCGTGAAGCTGGGGCCGGAGGACATCCTGATCATGGAGGGCATTCACGGGCTCAACGACCGGATACTCTCCATGCTGCCCGAGGGGAACCGGTTCTCGATATTCGTTTCGCCTCTGACGGGCATCTGCATCGACCCGCACAACCGGACGAGTACCAGCGACAACCGCCTTCTGCGGCGTATCGTCCGCGACTACCGCACACGGGGCAAGTCCGCCGAGACCACGCTCGGCATCTATCCGAAGGTGGTCCGCGGCGCGAGACGCTACATTTTTCCGTTTCAAAGCAGGGCGAACACGATTTTCAACTCCGCGCTGCCTTACGAGCTGGGCGTTCTGAAGGCTTATGCCGAGCCCGTTCTGCTCACCGTCCGGGAGGACTCCTCCGTTTTCGGAGAGGCGGTGCGGCTGCTCAATATCCTGAAATTCGTTCCCTCGATTCAGTCCGAGGGAATCCCGAACAATTCGGTCATCCGGGAATTCATCGGGGGCAGCTGTCTGGACGTATGACGCCGAATCGGGGGCAAAGGGCCGAAGTTGGGGAGTGAAGTTGGGAGTGAGGACGGTGTCGCCTTTGACGGGACGGTTGGAGCGGGATTCTTTTTCTGCGCAGGATCTTTTTTTGACGTTTGAGACATTTCTGGCCCGCACGGCGGAAGAAGACCGCGTTTTTCTCGGCGGGAGGGCTTTTCTCGACGCCGTGGAACGGGTGCGTTTCGCGGCGGCCTGCTGCGGAATGGCGAACGGGGACGGCGGGTGGATCGTTTTCGGCGCGGAATACACGGGACGGGAGAACGGAAAAGACCAGTTCGCGGTCGAGGGCGTGGCGGACGCCGCCCTGCTCGAACGGGAACTGCGCGTTTTTCTGCGCGACGAAGACCGGATCAGCGCCGATCCCGTCTCCTCGTTCCACCCCGTTTCCGGCCGCTCCCCCTCGGGCGAGTCCAAAACGCTTCTGGCCGTAAAGGTCGAGACGGCGGATTGGTTTCTGCGTCCCGTCAGCATCGGTGCCGATTTTTCGCGCGGAGCCGGCGTTTTTTCCGTGTTCCGAAGCGTTTCTTTCCCCGCGGTGTACCGCCGCGTCGAGGGCAACGACGTTCTGTCGGGATTCGGCGTCCGTTTCCGCATGGCGCGGGACGCTCTGGAGCGGACCCGTGACGACCGCCCCGTTCCGGGGCTCTCCGTCCGGGATCTGGCTATCGAAAACGCGGTGTCTTTTCGCAGGGCGGTGCTGGATCGGTATCCCCATTGGGCAAATCTTTCCGAGGTCAACTTTTTGAAGCGGGCCCTCGTTCTGGACGACGACGAAAAAGTGACGCGCGCGGGTCAGCTCCTGCTGGGCGCGGCGCCGGAATTTTCGGGGAAAAATTCGCCGGACCCTTCAGAAAGCAAATCAGAAAAAAAAGCAGAAAGCAAATCAGAAAACAAATCGGAAAATAAAGACGCTCCCCTTCGGCTGAAGCGGGGGGAGCAAGCGCGTTTTGCCCCGAACCTCTGGTCGGCCTGCGGCGGCATCCTGCCGGAACTGCTGGACCCTCTCGTTGAAAACTGCGCGGACGCGGTTCGCGAGTGTTTTATGAACGCCCTGCTTCACGCCGACTACGACGCGGGCCGCGTCGAAATCGAATTGGGCGGGGACGGGAAAGAAGAGTTCATCCGTTTCTCCAACCCGGGGCTGCCCCGCGCGCGCGGAGCCGGAAGAACGCGGAACTACCGCCTTCTGCGCATGTTCAGGCTGGCCGGGCTTGTCCGCGAGGCTCCCGCACAGCGCGGGAATTTCGGCGGAAAGCTCAATGAACGAAGGCCGGACGGACTCGAGATCGTCCGGGCCTACGACAAAAATTTCCGCCTGAGGTGGGACACCCTCGAGCTTTTCACGCACGCGGAGCTTCGCCTGGAGAAAGCGCGGAGTCATGAAGCCGCCGAGCCCGAAATTTTCCCTCCCGGCTGGCTGCCCGTCGTGGAGGAAGAGGGCGTTGCACCGGAAGACGCCGAAGAGCCGGACGCCGAAAAACCCGAAATTGAAAAACCGGAAATCGAGGAACCGGATGACGAAGAGGCGCCGAACGGAGAAACGGTGCCGAACGAAGAAACGGAAGGGGCCGCGGACGGGGAATACGCGAAGGACGAAGAGGAAGGTGAAGGAGAATATCTCGACGAGGCTGAGGACGAGGACGAGGAAATGGGGTTTATCCCGGAGTTCGCCTCTCTGGAGGAATTGGTGAGGAGTACGCCGCGCCTCCAGGCGTCGGTTGTGCGAGAGGCCATTCTGGAGCTCTGCGAAGACTACAGGAGTCTGCCGGAATTGGCGTCGGCCCTGGCCCGTTCGGAAATTTCGCTGCGGAGGCACTACATCTCGGCGATGGTTCGGGACGGCCTGCTCGAAATGGAGTTCCCCGACAAGGTCGGCCACCCGGAGCAGCGCTACAGGACGACCGACCGAAGCGAAGAATCGCAGAAATCGGAGACCCAAGGCCGGAGTAGTCCTAGACGGAGTCCCAAGGCATAAGGTTTTCAGCACGGAGAGGAGATTGACCATGAAAACGGCAAAACAGTTTCTCGCGGAGACGGATCCTGAAATCGACAGCGCGTGTACAGGGGAATGGAGGCGGCAGGAAGAGGGCATCGAGCTGATCGCCTCCGAAAACGTGGTTCACCCCGCCGTTCTGGCGGCGGCGGGCTCGGTTCTGACCAACAAATACGCGGAGGGTTACCCGTACGCGCGCTACTACGGGGGCTGCGAGGTCGCGGACATCGCCGAGGACCTTGCGCGCGACCGGGCCAAGCGGCTTTTCGGCTGCGAACACGTCAACGTTCAGCCCCACGCCGGCTCGCAGGCCAACATGGCCGTCTACCTCTCCGCGCTCCAGCCCGGCGACACGATTCTGGCGATGGACCTCTCGCACGGCGGCCACCTGACACACGGGTCGGCCGTCAATTTTTCCGGCCGGCTCTTCAATTTCGTCCACTACGGCGTGAGAAAAGAGGACGGCCGCATCGACATGGACGAGGTGGAAAAGAAGGCGCTGGAGCACAAGCCCAGGATGATCGTCTGCGGAGCCAGCGCCTATCCGAGGGAAATCGACGCCGAGGCGTTCCGCAAAGCCGCCGACAAAGTCGGCGCCCTTCTGATGTTCGACATCGCCCACATCGCGGGGCTCGTGGCCGCGAAACTGCACAAAGACCCCGTGCCGTGGTGCGATTTCGTGACGACGACGACGCACAAGACCCTGCGCGGTCCGCGCGGCGGCATGGTCATGTGCCGAGCCGAATACGCGAAAGCTCTGGACAAGGCCATTTTCCCCGGAATACAGGGCGGTCCCCTGATGCATATCATCGCGGCAAAGGCCGTGGCGTTCAAACTGGCGCTCGAACCCTCCTTCAGGGACTACCAGAAACAGATTCTCGTCAACGCGAAGGCCCTGGCGGATGCCTTGATGGGGTACGGGTTCGACCTGGTCTCCAAAGGGACGGACAACCACATGATGCTGATCGACCTCCGCAACAAGGGGCTGACGGGCAAGGTCATGGAGTTCGCCCTGAACGAGGCGGGGCTGACCGTCAACAAGAACACCGTGCCCTTCGACACGGAGAAGCCCACGGTCACGAGCGGCATCCGGCTCGGGACGCCCGCCGTGACGACGCGCGGCTTCCGGGAACCGGAGATGAAACGGATCGCCGCCTGGATCGACAGGATTTCCAAAGACCCCGGAAACGAGTCCCTGCGCGGCGCGATCAAGGTGGAGGTCAAAGAGCTCTGCTCGAAGTTCCCGCTCTACGCGGACCTCGCGTGACCTCCGGTGCGGCAATGGCATAAAGAAGGGACGATGGAAAGCCCAATGGATGGTTCGAAAAAAAATTCGATAAAAGATTCGGCAGCGGGTTCGCCGATGGCACCGATAGACCTGACGGTGAACGAGGACAACCTGAAACGCTCCGTGGAGTCGGCGAAGCGGCGCGGCATTCTGATCCCCACGTTCAGGCAGATGAAGGACCCCGACGCCCATACCCCGGCAAAGGTCAAAGAAAGACTGAAACAGACCGGACTCTGGGATGTGGACCCCGCGAACCTCTTCCGCATCACATGGAAAAATCAGCCGCGGAGGTCGGGCGGTCTCTTCGGTTCCGTCAACGCCTTCGAACTGCCCCGCCCGCTCACGGGCGTGAGGGCGCGTATTTTCGCCCTCTGCGGCAAGTGGTTCCCGACGGGCGCTCACAAGGTCGGGGCGAGCTTCGGCTGTCTGGTTCCGCGCCTCGTGACGGGGCAGTTCGACCCGACGAAGCACAAAGCCGTCTGGCCTTCGACAGGCAATTTCTGCCGCGGCGGCGCGTACAACGCGCAGCTTCTGGGCTGCGAGTCCGTGGCCGTCCTGCCGGAGGGCATGAGCCGAGAGCGCTTCGAATGGCTCAAAACCGTCGCCGGCGAAATCATCGCGACGCCGGGAACGGAGAGCAACGTCAAGGAAATCTACGACAAGGTCGCGGAGATTCGCGCCGCGCGGCCGGAGGCCGTGATATTCAACCAATTCGAGGAAATGGGCAACCATTTGTGGCACTACACGGTCACGGGCAGCGCGATAGAGGAGCTTTTCAACGATGTGAAGGGCCCGAAAGACCGCTTCGCCGGCGCCGTCGTGACCTCCGGGTCCGCCGGGACGGCGGCGGCGGGCGACTATCTGAAGGAGGCATTCCCCCGCGCGAAATTCGGGGTGGGGGAGGCGCTGCAATGTCCGACACTGCTCTGGAACGGATTCGGGGAACACCGTATCGAGGGAATCGGCGACAAGCACGTGCCCTGGATTCACAACCTCAAAAACACCGACCTCGTGTTCGCGATCGACGACAGCGTCTGCATGGCGATGATCCGCCTCTGCAACGAGCCGGAGGGCAGAAAATATCTCAAGAGCGCCGGGACGGCCGATTCGGATATCGAAAAACTTTCGCTGATGGGGATCTCCGGCGCGGCCAACGCGGCGATGGCGATCAAGATGGCCAAGTACTACGAGCTCACGGAAAACGATATTCTCGTGACGGTTTTCACGGACTCAATGGAACTGTACGGCTCCCGTCTGGCGGAGATGAACGAGGCCCAGAGGGCCCGCGGGCAGGGCGGATACACGGAGACCCAGGCCGCGGTCGAGCACGCCCGTTACGTTCTGGGCCTGGGCATCGACGGGATGCGGGAGCTCTCGTACTACGACCGCAAGCGCATCCACAACCTGAAATACTACACGTGGGTGGAGCAGCAGGGGAAGACCTCCGAAGAGTTGAACGCGCAGTGGTACGACCGCGATTACTGGGAGAACGTCCACAAGATGGCCGGCGCGATCGACGCGAAAATCGATGCTTTCAATAAAATGACAGGGCTGAGCGAATAGGCTGGGGACTAATGGATGATGACGATGACGGCGCTGGGATTGGGCTCGAATCTGGGGAACAGGCTGGGGAATTTGCGCGCCGCGCTGAATTTTCTGCGGGAATTGTACATGGTCGTCAGGACGAGCGATGTTTTCGAGACCGCCCCCTGGGGCGTGACGGATCAGCCCTATTTTCTGAACGCCTGTGTTCTGATGGAGTGCGCGGCTCCGCCGGAGACGCTGCTCGAACAGGTGAAGGCGATCGAAAAAAAGATGGGGCGCGCGGCGGCGCGGCGCTGGGGAGAGCGGCTCATCGACATCGATATTTTGTTGATGGATTCTCTGGTCTGCGACTCGCCGAACCTGCATATTCCCCACGCCGACATGCACCGGCGGGACTTTGTGCTGATTCCTCTGGCTCAAATTCTCCCCCATTGGATTCACCCCGGTACGGGGCGCTCCGCCGCCTCGCTGGCGGAGGACGTTTTTTCCGCGCTTTCCCCGTCCTCCGCCCCCGTCCGCGTCGCGGCCCTGTGACGCTTTTTTTGCCGGAGTATCGACATGCCGCCGAGGTCAGACCGGAGATCCGGTATAAAACTGCCCGAGAACCTGGATGAACTGATCCAACAGGAACGAGCCAGGAAGCTGATGGTTGACCGTACGGGCGGAGCGGAACATTACAAGTCCGTGTGGACAGTGGATGTCAAAGTGGTGACAACATACACGGAACACCGCTATCCGTTTACGGCAGGAGAGGCAGTGCCTCCGCCGCGAGTGGAGTACGGAGATAAGCTGAAAGGGCTGACGATTGTACTCTCGATGGAGGGTATAGTTGCGTTGCAGAGAATCAGCGATTTTTTCTGTTGGAACGCGGTTTTGAGATTTTGGGAAAGACGTGCGAGAAAGAGTTCGGCAGGGAAGAACTGCGGCGTATGCTGTTCTACCCTGAAAAAATCTTCTTGCAACCTGCTCTCCTCGGTTTTGTCCTTACTCTAACTCTGCCCCACTGTACTGTAACGACCAATGAGCGAAGCGAATTGTGTCGGTCGCTTACCCGCGCGGCAGTTTACGCGGAGTATGCCCCCCTCCCTGCGATAAATGCCTGTCTTAACTGGACATGGTATACAGGGTTTGAACGGTTACTTGCATTTGAGCCAGGACATTATCACGGACGAGGAAAGCTGCGGCATGTCTTGACGTTCTCTCAATATCGTTTATAATGTGAAGTCGAATAAGAGAAAAAAGTTAGATAGATAAAAAGCGAAAGCGAGGGGCGAGAGGTGATGGAGATGAATCACTATAGTTTCTCTGTTATTGTGCCTTTTGCTCTTGCGGATACAGATATAGTATGTTATAATAAAATCAGCAATCAGCAATCAGCAATCAGCAATCAGCAATCAGCAATCAGCAATCAGCAATCAGCAATCAGCAATCAGCAATCAGCAATCAGCAATCAGCAATCAGCAATTAACTGTCCTTTAATTCCTTTCCTAAGGGGTTTTATTCCCTTTTCACCGGTTTTTTCGTACTCGTTTGAGACAAAATCTTTTCCTGCATCATCACAACCAAGATTCCCTGCAAATGGGGTGAGGGGGTGACATGATGAGCATTGCCGCTCTGTCGGATGACGGATAACATGCACGGGGAAAAAACCACCAAAGACGCAATCCTATTTTCACGCAAAACAAGATTATGCAAATTGCAGCTGAAATTATTGTCTTTTCCGAGGATTCGATTAGGAGGCGGTCATGGCTGGGGAAAAGGAGATTCAACGTTCGTGTTGTGTACCCGCGCTCGTAACAATCAAAAGGCTGAGTATCTATCAGTATGCATCTTTAAGACATGAGGGGGAAATAAAATGAAGCTATATATTCTGAACACCGGTTACCTGGAGACCGACAAAAACAACGTCGTGGCTTGCGCGACGATAGGCACTTACGCGAAGCCCCACGTCTCGAATGAGTGGATTAAGCTGCCCGTTATGGCGTTTCTGATTGATGCGGGCGGAGGCGAATACATTCTGTACGACACCGGCAGCAACCCGGAGGCAATGAACGGGTACTGGCAGGAGACGCTGAAACAGATATATCCGCTGTACCAAAAACCCGAAGAGCGTCTCGAGAATCAATTAAAATTGTGCGGCGTCAAACCTGAAGATATAAAGACGGTCGTTCTCTCTCACATGCACCTCGATCACGCGGGTAATCTTCAGCTTTTCCCGCACGCTACCGTTTATGTGCCGAAACTCGAATTCATGGCGGCACAGGCACAGGTTCATTTGAACCCGGATCCCAACACCCACGGCGGATACGTTAAAGGCGACATGGAGCGTCCCATAAAACAGTATGTTATGGTAGAGGAAGACTTTGAACTCAGGCCGGGTATTGAACTCATCAATCTGCCGGGACATACTCCCGGGCTTTTGGGGCTGGTTCTTCACCTTCCCAGCGGCGTGATAATACTTCCTCAGGACTGCATTTACAGCAGCGAAATTTACGGGCCGCCCGCCAGATTGTCCGGATTGCTGTATGACAGTATCGCCTTCCTGAAATCAGTGGAGAAAGTGCGAAAACTGGAGAAAAAATACAATGCAAAAGTTATATTTGCCCACGATGAACCTTTTTTCAAAACACTGAAAACCGCTCCCGCATTTTACGAATAACCTGGTCAGAAGGGATGAATGCCGATGAATTGACGAGCAAAAATATAGTAAGACAGACGTAATTGGGGGAAAAGCGCTTCTGAAGAGATACGCAAGTTCACGAACTATTTTAAGGGGGAAAAAGTTATGCCGTTGATGACAGGGGAACAGTACATCGAAAGCATTCGCAAGATCAAAATGG
>JAISMH010000100.1 GCA_031276855.1 Synergistaceae bacterium | reverse complement strand
CGTTTGTTGGATGGAGTAAGCTTCATCGTCGCGGCTTCCGCCGAGGGATTTTTGCCACGTCAGGTTTCCGAGCGAATCCAGCTTGACGATCCAGTAATCTTTGATAGAGATACTGCCGTGGTGTTCCGTCACGTTGCCGTCGTTGGAACTGGAATACCCCGCGACGATGTAGCCGCCGTCCGCCGTTTGCTGGATGGAGTTAGCCTCATCGTCCCTGCTTCCGCCGAAGGAGTATCGCCATGTCAGCCCTCCGCCCGAATCCAGCTTGACGATCCAGTAATCCTCGCCGCCGTGGTTTCCCGACACGTTACCGTTGGGGTTGCCGGATGAGTCTGAGTTCCCCGCGACGATGTAGCCGCCGTCCGCCGTTTGCTGGATGGATTGGGCAGACTCGTCGCGGCTTCCGCCGTAGGTTTTTTCCCACTCGACGTTGCCGTTCGCGTCCAGCTTGACGATCTGGTAGTCGAAACCGTTGGATCTTCCGGCGGCGATGTAGCCGCCGTCGGCCGTCTGCTGCATAGAGTGGAGTTCCCGCCCCGCGAATGATTTTTGCCATTCGATTTCGGGCGCCTCGGTGGAATCCGAACTTTCCTCGATCCGCATCCCGCTCTCGCTCACCTCGAAGAGATGGCTCTTCTGCACCTGTCCGGCGCCGGGATCCGCCGTGAGTTCGATCCGGTAGTTCCCCTCCGTCCCGGCCGCCTGACCCTGACCGAACCCGTCTTTTCCGGCCAGACCCCCTCGGACGAACACCTCCGTGGACAGCCGGTCGCTTGACCACAAAACGGACGCGCTGCCGTCCAGCAGCTTCTTCCGGTTGAATTGGGTCGTGTTCCCCACACGGTCGAGTTCGTCTTTCAACTGGTCGATTTCGTGCTGCGCGTGCTCCCGGTCCCCCATCGTCAGCGTGTCGTTCGCCGCCTGGACGGAGAGCTCGCGCATCCGCTGGAGCATGGAGTGGATTTCGTTCAAAGCGCCCTCGGCGGTCCGGATCAGGGAGACCCCGTCCTGCGCGTTCCGCGCGGCCCGGTCGAGCCCGCGTATCTGCGAGCGCATCTTCTCCGAGATCGCCAGGCCCGCCGCGTCGTCCGCGGCGGCGTGGACGCGCAGGCCCGTCGAAAGGCGCCGGAGGGTCTTTTGCAGCGCCGCCTCGGTTTCGGTCAGGGCATTGCCGGCAACGAGGGCCGCGAGGTTGTGATGGACGCGCACGAAAATCCCCCCCAATCTCTCTCTAGGCCTTCTCGATCTCGGCTTTCAGGGCCCCGATCGCGTTCACGATCCACTCGGCCGCTTTGTCGTCCGGTTTGCCGTCCGCCTTGCCGACGCTTTGGGCGTCGAGCTTCGCGAGTTCGGCGGCGGGGAAACGGAGGATCGCCTCGTACCCGAAGTTCACGTAGGTGAACTGCCGGTCGCTCTTCTCGAACAGGCGCTCGAACTCGTATTGCAAGCCCTCCGGGTTCTCCAGCAGGCCGGGGTGCGTTTCCGTCAGAAAGCGCCGCAGCTCCGGCCATTCCTCCCGCGTCCATTTCCTGGCCAGGGGCTCGAAAAATTTTTTACGGACAACCTGCCTGTCCAGATCGACCTTCTCCGGCGGGCAATAGGCCTGCGTCACGTAACGCCCCAGAATGTGCGAAAATTTCACATACGGCCGGATCGTGAGCCCGACGCTGCCGCCTTGGGCCTTCAGCTCGACGCTCCGCGTCCAGGAGAGGTCGTCGCGAATCTTTTCGCCGCCGAAGAAATAGAAGCCCTGCTCCTTGTTGTTGGCCACCCACAGGGTCGCCTTCACCCCGCCGAACTTCCCGTTCTTCTCTTCCACGCTCAGCTCGACTTCGCGCGCGAAGCCGAAGTTTTCCAGCGGAACGACCCAGAGGAGGCCGCCGAAAGCGCCGGCGTATTTCACCGTTTTCACCGGAACGAAGGAGAGGCCGTATTGCTGGGCCAGAAGATAGGCGCAGCCGGCCGCCAGCCTTGGGACCCTTTTCAGGCTGTCCAGCGGGGCGCGCGCGATGTCGAACGAGTCGGCGCGCCGCCACTGCGGGTAGCGCGAGTCCAGATACCGGAGGCAATGCCCCAGAGCGGAGCGTTCGCTTTCCCCCTCCAGGCGGTGGACGTCCTCCAGGACGCAGAGCAGGTCTTCCCAGGTCGCGCGGAGGGGCGAAACGACGCGGGGGGGATGTTTTTCGCCGCTTTGTTCGAGGAGCGCGCGGACGCTTTGGGCCAGCTCCGTCACCCGCTCGGCGGCCGGGGCCGTCTGCGTCTCGACGAGCAGAAGGTCGTCCCCGAAATGGACGGCGATGTCCGCCGCGGGGAGCGCCGCCTTGCCCGGCCGGGGCGGTTCGGACGGCTTGAAAGGCATCAGGGTCAGGCCCACGATGCGCATCGGGGCGTTTTCGGGGTCCGCGAGGGACGCCGCGCTTTGCAGAAAGCCGATTTCCCGCCCCTCCAGCCCCGTCGGCTTGGGAATGGATTCCGCGTCCTTCGGGTCCGTTTGGCTCGCGCGCAGATTTTCGTTGACCCAGTCGATGAAGCGGTCGAGCAGCAGGGGGTCGTTTTCGAGAAGGATCGCCAGAGTTCTCGGCACGTTCTTCTCGTGGGGGGCCGTGTCCGTTTGCGCGTAATGCTCGAAAAAGTTGAGACGCTTGTCGCCGTGCACAGAAAATTCCTCCTTGGGTCTGCTGGGGATGTCGGGGCAGGCTACCGGGAACGGGGACGCCCGCGGGGCCCCGGACACGCGCAAACCGGCCCCGCCGGGCGCAAAACGCCGCGTCCCGCGAAGCCGGTGAGAACGATCGTTTGAGTTTTAGTTTGGGATTGGGATGGGGACTGAAAAATCGCGGACGCGCCGGAGGCTCCCGTCCGCAAAGAAAAAACGCGATGAAAGGAAAAACTACAAGTTAAGGCCTGCCGCTCTGCCGCTCTGCCGCTCTGCCGCTCTATTATAGCTGATTTCTTTGCGGAATACAAGAGCTAAACCCATGATTTCCACCCCCCGGGCCGAAAAAAGCGTTTGTTTTTCTGCCCTTCATTCTAGCAAACCGCGCGCGATTTGTCACGCCAATCAAACAAGAATGCCATCCAACAAGAATCGAACAAGAAAATCCAATCACGCAAGAAGATCAAGCGAGAAAATCCGAAATCCGCCGCCCAAACCGAGAAAGGTTTCCGCCCCGCCGGATTGGAGAAGGGTTGGAAGTGATAAAGTATTTCCGTACAAAAGCGCCGGCGGGGAAACAAGGCACGGCGATGCCGCGGCATCGGCCCGCGAAGATGTACGAAACGGGAGACGG
>JAISMH010000163.1 GCA_031276855.1 Synergistaceae bacterium | reverse complement strand
CCCGGTGGTGGTGGAAAAAGGCGGCGGCTGCGACGCGGGCTTCGGCGCGGGAGTGACAATACTGGCGGTTCTGGCGGCGTGCCTGGCCGCGCGGAAAAGCGCGGCGAAAAAGACGCGCTGAAATAGGGGAAATAACAGGGGAAAAATAAGAAAACAACCATGGACGGGAGGTTCCTCCGAAAGGGGGAGCCTCCTGTCTTCAGTCAGGCCGTTCCCGCCGCCCGCCCGGACATTATCACAGACGAGTGACAATCTTCCAGATTTTATTTGACAATCGCCGTCGGATACGATACACTCAGCCGGACGTGAATCGGATACGATATACGTTATCTTTTTCAAGAGCAAAATTCAGCAGACGAAAAACACACGACACGGCGAAGGAGCAGAACGGCAGAAGAAGAACAGGAGAGGGCCGGATGGAAATTCAAAGTGTAGGGGAAGTCATCTGCAATGAAATAAGGCGCCGTATCCTTGAGGGGTTCTACGCTCCCGGCGAACGTCTCAACGTGGACGAATTGGGGCGCGTGCTGGACACGAGCAAAACTCCTGTGCGCGAAGCTCTTGGGCGCCTTGAAAGCGAAGGACTCGTCGTGTTCAAGTCTCGCGTCGGATGGAGCGTCAGCGCCTTGACCGTCGAAGAATTCACGGATTTCCTGGAAATTCAGTTTGCCCTGCGCCTTTTTGTTTCGGACAATCTTTTGCCCCACATCGACACCCTTGATTTCGCCCTCTTGGACTCCATCAATAAGGAAATGCGTCATCGGCTTGAGGGACAGGATTATTTTCGGATCATCCAGCAAAACGACCTTTTTCACATGACGATCTTTTCCATTTATCCCAACAAGGCAATGGTGCGGCGCCTGGAGGAACTCGACAGCCTCATCCGCCTTCAGCGCGTCCGCTTTTTCGAGCAGGAAAGAACGCTTTTCCCGAAGCTCGCCGGAGATGCCTTTATTCAGCATCAGAATATCATCGAAAAACTTAAATCCCGCGACGCGGATGCCATCGCGCGAGTTTCTAGAGATCATTTCGCGTCCGTAGTCGGAGCTTATCAACACTTGTCGCAAAATACCCGGGGAAAGTCAGCGTGACTTTCCCTTTTATTTTGAGAAAACCTTCTTAAGGACAAGATACTTTACATCGCTTTCCCGGCCAGGGTGCGGATTCTCGCGGCTGGCAAGGTTGTTGTGCGTCTTTGAAAAAGAGTGAAAAGAAGCACTTAAATGTTTTTTTTGCATTTTGAAAGGAGTGGTGAATTTGATCGTACCTATTTGGAATCCGACTCGGGGGAAACTGCGGGTGGCCGGACTGGCTTCGGGGTCTGGCGGTACTCTTTGGAAAATTTTGGAACTCCAAAGGGAACTCGATAGGACATGGGAGGGGAGTCCTTTCGAGGTTGTGGCAATTTTCTCCGATTCGCCGGGCGCGAAATGCGCCGCAACAGCCCATGAATTGGGTATACCCTGCGAATCGGCGGATATCCGGGCTTTCTACTCCGAACGAGGGGTTCCGCTCAAAGATCGCGCGGTGCGCGCCGAGTACGACCGGCTGATTCTCGAAAAACTGAATCCCTGGCACCCCGACATGATTTTTTTGTCCGGGTACGTTTGGGCAACCACCGATGTCATTTCCGGGGGTATTTTGACAGTCGGAATGCATCCAGCCGATCTTTCGATCATGAAGGACGGCCGCAGAGCTTACGCCGGGGCAGACGGAGTGGGAAGCACGCTCGCGGGAGGGGAAAAAGAAATACGCGCCAGTACTTACCTCGCCACGCCGGTGCTCGACGGGGGACCCATCTTGATGATTTCTCCGGGGATTCCCGTCGACGCGAACGACGGACTGGAGGGCAAGGAGAGAACCCGCCGGTATCTCGGCCTCGTCAACGAGCAGGGGCAAATCGTCGGTGCGCGGACGGTGCTGGAAATTGCTTTGGGGCATTTCGGCCTGGACAAAGAGGGATGTTTATTCCATCGGGGCGTCCGGCTCCCCGATGGCATCCGGGTCGAAACGTGGGATGAGCACCGTCCTCTGCACGAATGTTCGCCGAAGCGGCTCTTGAGCCCCGAGAGCGTCGTCGTCGTCGGAGCGTCCGCCCGTCCGGGCTTGGGCAATGCCGTCCTCGAAAATGTGCTGGATTACAAGTTCAAGGGCAAAATTTGGGTCGTCAACCGCAAAGGCGAGGACGTCCGCGGCGTGAAGGGCTATGCCTCCGTCTCGGAATTGCCGGAGACGCCGGATATGGCGCTCGTCGCGACCCCCGGCGAAGCGGTTCTCGACGTCGTCCGCCAATGCGGAGAAAAAGGAATCAGGGCCGCCGTCGTCCTCTCTGCGGGATTCCGCGAGATCGGAGGGGAAGGCGTTGAAATGGAACGGCGGCTGATGGAAACGATCCGCCGTTACAACATGCGGCTTTTGGGCCCCAACTGCATGGGGTTCGTCAACACGGACGAGTCCGTGTCTCTGGACGCGAACATGCTGCAGGTCGTCCCCCAAAAGGGCGGGGTGGGTTTCATCACTCAGAGCGGCGCGATCGGGTCGGCGCTGATCGATTTTTCGGACAAACTGGGAGTGGGATTCTCGATGGTGGTTTCCACAGGGAACCAGCCCGACATGACGATCAACGACATCCTCCCCTTCATGACGGAAGACAAAAATACGTCGGTGGTGCTTGCCTATCTGGAAACGATCCCGGACCCCGGGCGTTTTGTGCGGGTGGTAAAAAAAGCCTCGTCCGAAAAACCGGTCATTATCGTCAAAGCGGGGCGGACGGCGGCGGGCGCTCAAGCCGCTAGCTCACACACGGGCAGCCTCGCCGGGGATTCGGCCATCACGGAGGCGCTGATCGCGAAATCGGGCGCGATACGCGCGAAAACTTTGGAGGAGGCGTTTTTGCTCGCGGACGCGCTCTCGAAGATGCCGCGCTTTTCGGGAAATCGCGTCGGAGTCATCAGCAACGCCGGAGGACCGGGAACGCTTATCGCCGACGCGCTGAGCGAGGCCGGCTTTGAATTGCCTTCGATGCCTCAGGCGCTGCGCGACGAGCTGGCTCTGAAACTGCTGCCTCAAGCCTCCACCGGCAATCCGTTGGACTTGGTGGCGACGGCGTTGCCGGAGCATTACGCCCGCGCCTCGGAAAAAATGATCGAAAGCGGCCTTTACGACGCGCTGATTCTGATGGTGGTTCCTCCGGTCGGGGTGGACACCGGGGCGGTGGCGGACGCGGCGGCCGATCTCCTGATCGGCACCGGGCTTCCCGTCGTATCCTGTTTCTTCGGGCCGACGGCAGGGGAAGGCGGACGCCGCGTTATGCTGAAGCGCGGGATTCCCTGTCTCGACTACCCCGAACAGACGGTGGAGGCTCTGGCGCTGATGAGGGCGGGCGAACCCGACACCGAGGTAAACGCCTTCGTGGCGGAAGGCCCGAACCTCGCTTCTATGGCGGAAGTCAGGAAATTCGCTTCGGGAACGGGATATCTTTCCTCCGAATCGTGCCGCAGCCTGCTTTCCGCTTACGGACTGCCCGTCGCGCGGTCGGGGATCGTCCGTTCGGGAAAGGACTGCGCGAACTTGGAGTTTTCCTACCCCGTAGTGGCGAAGATCGAGCACCCCGGCATCATTCACAAGTCGGATGTCGGCGGCGTCGTCCTCAACCTGCAAAACAAGGCGGAGCTTCAGGAAACGGCCGACGCGCTGATGAAAAAATTCGAGGGCGCGCACGGCGTTTTGGTCCAGGAACAGATAGGATCAGGCTTGGAGTTGATTTTAGGCGTGAATTCCGACCCGGCGCTGGGGCATATCCTGCTTGTCGGGGCAGGCGGAACGGGGGTCGAAATCCATAAAGACGTGAGCACGGCCCACGTTCCCTTCGGACGGGGCCGCGCCGTGAATATGCTGAAATCTCTGAGGTGCTGGCCTCTTTTGGAGGGCTACCGAGGGCAAAAAGGCGCGGACGTGGAGGCGCTGCTCGGCATTGTCGGCAAATTGGAACGCCTCCTGCTGGACATGCCGCCAATCAAAGAATTGGACCTCAACCCCGTTATATGGGACGGGAAGCGTTTTGTCATCGCGGACTGCCGTATTCGGGTCTGATACCGCCGAATAAAAAACGAAGACGCGCAGGTGTATTGCAATTCTCCCGATTTTTCCTGAGCTTCAATAAAAGGAGGACCGGTTTCATGAAGAAATTGCTCCTGTTGCTCGACGACAAGTTCGAGGAAATTTTTCTGGTTTCGACGCTGTTTTTCAGCGTGGCTTTGATTTTCACGCAAGTCGTGATGCGCTATGCGTTCAGCAACTCGATTTACTGGAGCGAGGAACTCGCCCGGTATCTGTTCATCTGGCAGGCGTGGATCGCGGCCAGCTTCGCCACAAAGCGCTCCAAACACATCAACCTCGACGTCGTGGTCAATCTTTGCCCTCCGGCGATCCAAAAAATTCTCTTCTGGGTGGCGCACATCCTGTGGCTTTCCTTTGCGCTTTACATGACGAGGAAATCCGCAGATCTGACTCACATGCTATTTCTGAGGAAGACGATTTCTGCCGCCATGCAGATTCGGATGGGTTGGGTTTACCTCGCGGTGCCGTTCGGCTGCGGGCTCATGTCTTTCCGGCTCGTTCAGGTAATGGTATCCAAACTGCGGTCGTATAAAAGGGGGACTGTTTGATGTTTCTCCTCGTCTTGCTGGGCTGTTTTATCGTTTTGCTCGCCATCGGGCTGCCGATAGGCATTGCCTTGGGCGTCACCACTGCGGCCGTCATCACGTGGATGACGAATATCAACGTGATCCTCGTCGCGCAAAATTCCGTCGCGGGGCTGGATTCATTTCCTCTGCTGGCCCTTCCGTTCTTCGTTCTCGCCGGCAACTTGATGTTTTACGGGGGTATTTCCCGGCGACTCCTTGAATTGGCGGACGTCATGGTCGGAAAGATCACGGGCGGACTCGGCATGGTCACAACGGTGGCGTGCATGTTCTTCGCCGCGATATCCGGTTCCGGACCGGCGACCGTTTCCGCTATCGGTACCATCATCATTCCCGCCATGAAGGAGAAAAAATACGACGTCAACTACGCCGCGGCGATAACGGCCGCGGCCGGGTCCATAGGTGTCATCATTCCCCCCAGCATTCCCTTCGTCATCTACGCCGTCATCACGGGGACGTCCATCGCGGACTTGTTCATGGCCGGGATCGTTCCGGGAATCATCATGGGAGTGTCCCTGATGGCGGTCAACTATCTCATGGCCAGAAAATACGGCTACAAGGGACGGGAGTCCGACGGAGCCGGCAAATGGACGGCGTTCGTGGATTCCCTCTGGGCTCTCGTTATGCCCGTCATCATTTTGGGCGGTATCTACGGAGGTATTTTTACGCCGACGGAGGCCGCGGTGGTGGGGTGCGTCTACGCGCTGTTCGTCGGAGTATTCATCTACCGCGAGATCGGGCTGAAGGAAATTTACGACGCGTTGAGGGATACCGGACTCATCACCGGCGCGACCGTGTTCACGCTGGCGTTCTCCACCTCGTTCGCGTCGCTGATCACGATGAAGCAGGTCCCGAACATGGTTGGCAGCTATCTTTTGTCCGTCTCGAACTCGCCGATCGTCATTATGATGATCATCAACGTCTTTTTGTTGATGGTGGGCTGCTTTGTCGACAACATTTCGGCCTGTATCATCCTGTCTCCGATACTTCTTCCCATCGTGACAAAGATGGGCTTCGATCCCATTCATTTCGGCGTCATCATGACCGTCAACCTGGCTATAGGATTCTGCACGCCGCCATATGGTATCAACCTCTTTGTCGCCGCCGCGGTCGCGAACACGACGGTGGGGAAGATATCCAAGTTCATCGGCGCGTTCCTGATCGCCATGTTGATCACGCTGCTGCTCACGACCTATATCCCGGCTTTGAGCTTGTTCCTGCCGGCGTTTTTCAAGTAAATTTTTTTGAAAGGAAGGTGAAAAATCCGGACAAAGCGATGCGGGTGACGAAAAAAGAAATTTTGTCGATTTCGGTGTTTGGTATTTTAGGAAAGGACAGTGGTGAGTATGGCGGGTAAATTCACCGTCGGAATTTACGGGATGTTGAACAACTCCGAGCACTCCTTGGAGGACGAAGTTTTCAAGGGAAGCGGTATCGAGATCGTCAATCCGGCATGGAAGGACGAGGAAGCCTTCCGCAAAATGCTTCCGGACGTGGACGGGCTGATCGTTTTGACCACCGAAGTCGACAGGTCGGTGGCAGACAGTCTGAAAAAATGCAAGGTGGCCGTGCGGCAAGGTTTAGGCGTGGACAATTTCGACCTCGCGGCGTTGAAGGAGAAGGGCATACAGACATACAACGTGCCGGACTACTGCGTGGACGAGGTTACGACCCATACTTTGACGATGGCGCTCATGCTCGTTCGCAACATGACATATTATATGAAAGACATCCAGGACAAGGTGTGGAATTCGCTGAAGGCGCCCCAAAGCCGCCGCACCGGCGAGCTGACATTCGCCACGGCGGGCTTCGGGAGAATGGCTCAGGTGGTGGCAGCCAAGGCGAAGCCCTTTTTTAAGGAAATCACGGCTTATGACCCGTTCATCAACCGCGACGCGGCGGCGCGCCTGGGCGTGAAGGTCGTGGACACGCTGGAGGAACTGCTTAAAACGGCGGACGTGGTATCCATCCATATCCCGCTGACGGATTCCACTCACCACATGTTCAACGAAGAACGCCTGCGTCTGATGAAGCCTGCGGCATATCTCGTAAACACGGCCCGAGGCGGCCTCGTCGACGGCAAGGCGCTGTACCGGGCGCTGAGCGAGGGGTGGATAGAGGGAGCCGCGACGGATGTGCTCGAAGTGGAACCCCCGTCGTTCGACGATCCTCTTTTTTCCCTGAAAAACCTGATAGTGACACCGCACGCCGCCTGGCGTTCGGACGCTGCGGGACGAGACATTCGGGTATTCGCGGCACGGACGATGAAAATTGCCCTGCTCGAAGGAGAGGCTCCCAACAGGGTGTCATAGCGAAAATATTTTATCGTTTTACGCCTGCTTTTATTGCGGAACAAAATAAAAAGGGAGTGAAGACAATGAGGACAATGAAGACGACGGTGTTGTTCGCAGTGGCGGTAATGATGTTTTGGGGCGCGTTTCCCGCGCGGGCGGAGGAATACACTATTCGGGTGGCGTTCATCGGAGCGGAATCCCATGGAAGCTACATCACGCTCAACGAGAAATTCAAGAAAGACATTGAAGAAAGGACCGGCGGCAGGGTCAAAGTAGAACTTTATCCCAACGCGCAGCTCGGCAGCGATCGTCAGGCCATAGAGGGCATCAGCATCGGGACGCTCGAAATGGCGGTGGTCGGAGGGTCGAGTCTTCTGACGCTCGACGATCGCATGACGATCATGGACCTGCCCTTCATCTTCAAGACGCGTGAGGCGGCGCACAAGGCCTATGACGAATTCCTGACGGAGGAGTTCAACAAATACCTCGAACCGCACGATATTCTCATTCTCTTCTCCGGCGAACTCGGCTACCGTCATATCACGAACAGCAGGGGGCCGATTCGAACGCCGGCTGACCTCAAAGGCCTGAAGATACGGACGATGGAGAACCCCCTGCACGTAGAGACGTTCAGACTGCTGGGCGCGAACCCGACGCCGGTGGCTTTTTCGGAACTGTATACGGCTTTGCAGCAGGGAACGGTGGACGCTCAGGAAAACCCCATCGGCGTCATCGTGACGTCGAAACTTTTCGAGGTTCAGAAATACACGTCTCTGACCGGCCATATCTACACGACCGCGCCCTTCATCATCAGCAAGAGTTATTGGGAGAATCTGCCGGACGATATCCGCAAAATCATCTCTGAGGTGGCCGAGGAAACGAAGCCCTACCAGCGTAACGTCATAGAAGAACAGAATTTGCAATTCCTCGGAGAACTGGAAAAAGCCGGAGGCGAGGTCAATGACCTGTCCCCGGCGGAAAAGCAGGCATTCATCGACCTGTGCAAGCCCGTATACGACGACTATATCAAAAAGTACCAGGACGGTACGATCAAGAGGATAATGGCGATTCAATAATCCCGGCAATCCGAAGATTGATTTATACGGATTTATGCAATTGAGTACAATTTGATTGCAATTTGATTACAATTCATGATGGAGGTTTTGAAGACATGGGCAACAGCGAACGCGGTAAATGGTGGGTTTCCTCATCGAATTACGACGAAGAAGTCAGAAAGAGCTTTCATTTTGCCCCGCGGATTGAAATTCTCGATACGACGCTGCGGGACGGCGAGCAGCAGGCGGGAATCGTTCTGAACCTGAAGGAGAAGGTGGCGATAGCCAAGAAGCTGGACGAAGTCGGAATCCATCGCATCGAGGCCGGAACGCCGGCCACGTCGGACGAAGACGCGCAGGCCATTAAAGAGATCGCCTCTCTCGGGCTCAAAGCGAAAATTTTCTGCTTCTGCCGCGCCATGCCGAAGGATATGGAACTGGCGAAGTCGCTTGGAGTGGACGGGGTCATCTGCGAGATCATCGGCAGCGAGGAAATGCTGAAATTCGGCAAGCGCTGGACCCCGGAACAGGCTGCCGCCGCCTGCATAGAGGCCACGAAGGTCGCGCACGACATGGGCCTTTACGTGACTCTTTTCCCCGCGGACGGCTCCCGCGCGCGGCTTGAATATCTTGTCGGCTTCGTGGACAAAGTCGCCAAAGAAGGGCACATCGATTCCCTGGCTCTGGTGGACACGTTCGGCACCTTCTCGCCGGAGGGCGCTGCCGACCGGATCCGCAAGCTGAAGAAGCATTTTTCTTTCGACGTGGAAGCCCATTTCCACAGCGACTACGACCTCGGCACGGCTTCCACGATCGCCGCGCTGAAAGAGGGTGCGTCCGTCGCTCACGTTGCGGTCAACGGAATCGGCGAGCGGGCCGGAAGCGTCGCGTTGGAACCGCTGGTTGTTTCACTTGAAGCTCTTTACGGGGTCAAGACGGGCCTCAAACTTGAAAAACTGATCGAGCTGTCCGAGTTGGTCGCCAAGCTGACCAACTTCCCCGTCGCCTCCAACAAGCCTGTCGTGGGGAACCGGCTTTTCGGCTGGTCTACGGGACTTCCTTCCAGTCTTTGGAGCAACGCCAAGCAGGAGGACCCGTTGATCATGCTGCCCTACCACTACGACCTGGTCGGAGCGAGAGAGCCGGTGCTATACCTCGACAAAAAGAGCGGCAAGGACAACCTGAAATACTGGCTGAAGAAGACGAATCTCTCCGTTCCGGAAGAGAAGGAACGGGAGCTGCTTGAACTCGCCAAAGCCAAATCGCTGGAAATCAAACGGGATATCGACGAAGCGGAGTTCAGGGAGCTGGTCGCGAAAGTCGTGTAGGCTGGTTTTTCGGTCATGAACGGGAGGTTCCTCCGAAAGGGGGAACCTCCCGTTTTCAGTCATGCCGTTCCGCCGCCCGCCCGGACATTGCGGTCAAGATTGTATATCTTTCTCAAAAGTGGTATAGTGTTTAAGAATTGCTAAGAATCAGGCAAGATACGAAAGAAGACAGAATCGTGTCTGCTGGTTGCGCTCGGGATGCAGAAAGATTTGCGAAGACACAGCGAGCGGCATACTCTTCGTGCCGGTTGATATGCCTCTTTTGGCCATGCTGAAGCGGGGAGGTGCAGGTGTTGACTATAGATGACTATTTCAGCGGCGTTTCCCGCCGTTCGAGGAAATTTGTCTTCTTGGGCGGGAGCGGAAGCGGGAAATCGGAAACGGCGATCGCGTTCGCGCTTGCTCTTTCGCGGCAGGCTGAAACGGTGCATTTTTTTGACAGGGTGCATTTTTTTGATATGGATCAGAGCAAGCCCGTTTATCGTTCGCGCGACGTGCGGGCGGATCTTCAGGAAACGGGAGTGTGTTTTCACGCCGCCTATGAGCTGATGGACGCGCCTGTGGTTCCGGCCGCCGTCGTCTCCTGTCTGAAGGACGAGCGATGCTGCGTTCTGATGGATATAGGCGGAAACGAAAAGGGCGCCGTCAACATCGGCCAATACAAAGAATTTCTGTTGCAGGAAAACACCCTCGTTTATTTCGTCATCAACTGCTATCGACCTTTCTTCAGCAACGCCTTTCAACTCTCCGAACGCATAGAGACCATCCGGGGACTGGCCGGAATAAAAAAGCTTTCTTACATCATGAATCCCTACCTGGGACCGCAGATGACGCCCGAGGACTTCTACGGCGGCTGCGAGCAGACGAGGCGGATGCTGAGGGATATTTCCGAAGAGCCCGCTCTTGCCGCGGCTTCGGAAGAGTTGCGGATATCCGGTGCGCCGGACGGTTTGCCTTTGCTGCGCATCAGACGTCATTTCTTTTATGGGGGTTAAATTCTTTATACGGAGGGGGAATACCTGTGCCTGTAATAAGTGTCCTGAAGGAGTGCTGCAAAAGCTGCCAGTTGTGCGTACCGGTATGTAAACAGGGGGTTTTGGCCGTGGGCGCGGAGACCAACGCCAAAGGATACAACGCCGTTGTGCCGCAGGAAGGGAAAAAGTGCGTCGGATGCAGGGCCTGCGTGACCATATGCCCAGAGGCCGCTTTGGAATTGGAGGTTTAGGACATGGAAAAACTTTTCATGAAGGGAAACGAAGCCATCGCGGAGGCCGCCGTAAGGGCGGGATGTCGATTTTTTGCCGGATACCCGATCACGCCGCAAAACGAAATCCCGGAGTACCTCTCCAGAAGGCTGCCTGAGGTCGGGGGGGCGTTTGTGCAGGCCGAAAGCGAGATTTCCGCGATCAATATGGTCTACGGCTCCGCCGCAACGGGAACGTTGGCCATGACGTCCTCGTCCGGTCCCGGCATCAGTCTGAAATCCGAGGGTATTTCCTCCCTGGCCGGAGCGCAGCTTCCCGCCGTGATCGTCAACGTCATGCGCGACGGCCCCGGCACGGGCGCCATTCAGGCGGCTCAGGCGGATTATCTGCAGGCCACCAGGGCATCCGGGCATGGCGGTTTTCGCATGATCGTCTTTGCGCCCGCCTCCGTGCAGGAAGCGGTCGATCTGACCGTCAAAGCCTTCGAGTGCGCGGCGCGGGACAGCAATCCCTCCCTGGTTTTGCTCGACGGGTGCATCGGCGCCATGATGGAGCCCGTGATTCTGCCCCCGCTGAAGAAAACCGAGCGGCTGCGCTACGCGGGCGCGGGAGCCAAATGCCTGAACCCGTCCGGCAAAGACGTCATGGTCGTCACCTCTACCCTGGTCCGGCCGGATTTTCAGGAGGTTCTGAACAAGCAGGCCGCGGAGATGTACGACAGGTGGGGCCGCGAGGACGTTATGGCGGAAGAATATCAAATGGAAGACGCCGAGTACGTTGTCGCCGCGTACGGAACCAGCGCCAGAACGGCCAAAACGGCCATCCGCGAACTGAGAAACGAGGGCGTCCGAGTCGGACTGATTCGCCCCATCACGCTTTATCCCTTTCCCTCCGGCGCGTTTGCGCGGCTGGACCCTCATAAAGTCAAATTCATTATGAACACGGAAATGTCCATACCCGCCCAGATGATTGACGACGTCAGGCTGGCCGTTTCGAATCGGATCAGAGTGGAGACCTGCTGCTGTTCGGGCGGCATCATGATGACCAATGAAGACGTGTCCGAAGCGCTCAAAAATCTGCTATCCCAATGCAAGGAAGGTGTTGAATGATGGCTGCGGGTTACAAAAGACCGGAATCGCTTCAGAAGAGGATAACGGGGTATTGCCCCGGCTGCATGCACGGGCAGGTCAATAAGCTGATCGCCGAACTGCTCGACGAATTCGGCCTGCGGGAAAAGACCATCGGCGTACTGCCCATCGGCTGCGGCACTTTGAGCATGATGAATTTCAATTTCGACCTCGTCATCGCGACGCACGGACGCGCGCCGGCTGTCGCGACCGGGGTGAAACGCAGCGCGCCCGATCGCTTCGTCTTCACGTATCAGGGCGACGGGGATTTGGCCGCCATCGGCCTTTCCGAAATCATGCACTGCGCCAACAGGGGAGAGAACGTCACCGTCATTTTTGTCAACAACAGCATCTACGGAATGACCGGCGGGCAGCTCGCCCCGACGACCCTCGTCGGACAAAAGAGCACAACCACCGTTCAGGGACGCAATCCCAAGGAGGTCGGCTATCCCATGAAAATGTGCGAGCTGATCTCTCAGCTGCAGGCACCCCGCTACGTCGTCAGGCGCGCGCTGGATTCCGTGCCGAACGTCATACAGGCTAAGCAGGCTCTGAAGAAAGCCTTTCAAAATCAGCTCGACGGCAAAGGCTTCTCGTTTGTCGAGCTGCTTTCGAACTGCCCGACCAATTGGGGCCTGTCCCAAAGCGAGTCTCTCGAATGGATGCGCGCCAATACGATGAAATATTTCCCCATCGGCGACTTCAGAAACGAGGAGGCGGCATTATGAGCGGAGGAACTTCGGAAAGCAAAATCATGGTGGGAGGGTTCGGAGGACAGGGCGTCATGATCATCGGTCAATTGCTCGGCTACGCTTCCTGCGAGGCCGGGAAAAATTCTCTGTTCCTGCCGAAATACGGACCGGAGCAAAGAGGCGGCACGGCCAACTGCACCGTCACCATCTCGGGCGAGGAGATCGGCGCTCCGTCTTCCCGTAAAGTGGACGTTCTGATCGCCCTCAATCAGCCTTCGCTCGACGCGTTCGCGCCCGCCGTCAAAGCAGGCGGAATGCTGCTGATCAACACCTCTCTCTGTAAAAACATCCCGAGCCGGAGCGATATCGCGATTTATGGGGTCGACTCAGACGACATCGCGCGGGAAACGGGCAGCCCCAAAGTTGCCAACATCGTCGTGATCGGCGCTTATATCGAGAAAAGCAAGATACTGACCGAAGAGCAGATTTTCAACGCAATCACCAAGAAGCTGGGGAGAAAAGCCGAACTGCTGGCACTCAATCGAACGGCACTGAAAAAAGGCATGGAGTCGGTAAGAAGTTTGAATTCTCCGAACTGACGGGAGAGGCGGATACGGAACCAAAGAAAGAGGACAACAGAAAGAGGACAACGTTTGGAGCACAATACATTATAAGGAGGTCAATTGCGTTATGAACAGGAACAAACATGCATTGAGCGTTCTTATTTTCGGTCTCGCCCTGTTTTCCTCTTTTTTCGGCGCCGGCAATCTCATTTTTCCCCCGGCCATCGGACTCGCGGTGGGGGACGCTTGGCTGCCCGCGCTGCTGGGGTTTCTTATCTCCGGCGCTTTGCTGCCCGTCTGCGCTTTTATGGCCGTCTTCAAGTCGGGAGGAACCGAAGAAAGCGTGGCCAAAGAAATGGGCCGCACGTTCGCCGTAACGTTTGGAACGATGATCATGTTCTCCGGAATTTTCATCGTTATTCCCCGCACGGCTGGAACGACCTATGAAATTGGGACCACCACCCTTTTGGGGGACGTCGCCCCCATGTATTCCGCCCTGGTCTTTTTCTTCATCGTCTTGTATTTCACCATCAACCAATCGACGGTCATAGAAAAGCTCGGCAAATACCTCACTCCCTTCCTTGTTGCGATGATGGTCATCATCGTCGTCAAAGGCGTGTTCTCCCCAATCGGAACACCCGTCAGCACGGGCATGACCGGCGCGTTCCGAAAGGGATTCATTGACGGTTATCAGACCCT
>JAISMH010000076.1 GCA_031276855.1 Synergistaceae bacterium | reverse complement strand
CCCGTCACGTTCGACTTGATCCCGGAAGAGAACCGCCGCATGTACAACGAGCCGCCTGACCCGGTGGTGGTGGAAAAAGGCGGCGGCTGCGACGCGGGCTTCGGCGCGGGAGTGACAATGCTGGCGCTCCTGGCGGCGTGCCTCGCTGCGCGGAAAAGCGCGCGCTGAAACAGGGGAAAATAAGAAAAAATCATGAAACGGGAGGCTCCTCCGCAAGGGGGAGCCTCCCGTTGTCAGCCAAACAGCTCCCGCCGCCCGCCCGGACATTTTCACAGACGAGTGACACGCTGCATATATTCAGTCATGTCAATTGATAATATATTTGTTATAATGAAGGCGCATTTCATTTCAGATGGGAGGTTTTTGCGTTGAAAAAGGGGAGAAACACGGTAAGAGTTTTCTTTTTGGGCCTCGTCTTCATCCTTGTTCTGGGCACTTTGGCTTCCTGCGCTTTTGCCGACATTTTCAAGTCGGAGGATCTGATCGTTCTGGACAAGGAAAAGGCCGGCGGCGGTGTCGGGACTCTGTTCGGCAAGTACGCTTTCACGCGGGACATGCCCCCGATGGAAAACCCCGTCCGGGAGATCGGCTGGCTGACGCTGAAGCCGGGAGATTCTATCGGCTTCCACAAGCACGAAGTCAATGAGGACGTGTACATCGTCGTGTCGGGGACGGGCGTTTTCAAGGACTCCGACGGCAAGGAGTACGACGTCAAACCCGGAGACATCACCATCGCCCGCCTCGGCCAGTCTCACGCGCTCTCCAACACGGGCAAAGAAGACCTGCGCGTGATCTCCGTGATCGCCGGAAAAACTCCGAAATAGCTCCGAAATAACCTGATTGCGGGCCTGTCCTGCGTCGCAGACAGTAAACGTTCAAACTCGGGGAGGAGCGGAAGCCCGTTCGCCCAAAAGCGGGCTCACTGGCCCGCCCCTCCCGAATCCGCCGGCTTCAGGAGGGCGGGCGCCGGGCGAGCGTTCCGACGCGGCGTTCCAGAAAAGCCCTCAGTTCGGCGATGCCGTCCTTTTCCTCGGCGGAGGTGACGATCGGCACGTCGACGGACTTCAGCCCCTCGCGGACGTATTGCTGCAGCATCCCGCGCCTTCTGCTCCGCGCGATCTTGTCGGCCTTGGTGAAAAGCACCATGACCGGCCTCCCGCACACGCCGAGCCAGTCCTGCAAAAGACGGTCGTTCGCCAGAAGGCCGTGGCGGAAATCCACAAGATGACAGACCAAAATCAGAGACTTTCTCTTTTCGACGTAAGCGGACGTGAGCTGCGACCACGCTTTCCTCTCGGACTTGCTGCGCTCGGCGTAGCCGTAGCCCGGCAGATCCACAAGACGAAACGTCAGAGGCAAAATCCCTTCCGAGGGCACAGCCCCTTCTGAAGGCGCAAGCTCTTCCAAAGACACAGCCCCTTCCGGAGGCGTCGCGGCCCACCGCCGAGCGGCCGCGACCTTCACGGAGTAGAAGTTGACGCTTCGCGTTTTGCCGGGCGTCGCCCCGACATGGGCGAGCCTCGCCCCCAAAAGCGCGTTGATCAGGGTCGATTTGCCGACATTGGAGCGTCCGGCCACGGCGATCTCCGGCGTCGCGTCCTCGGGCGGGAATTGGGAGGGATTGAAGCCGGTCGCCTCGACTTCGGCTTTCCAGTTTTTCATCAGTTTTTCATCGCCGCCGGTCTTTCCGGGCGCTCAGGAGCGGCCGGCCCTCAGGCGGCCAGGGCCTTCCTGAAAACGTCCTCCGCCTCGAAGGCGTAATCGAAGAGCATTCCGTCCAGAATCTCCTCGGGGATTTCCTCCACGTCCACGCGGTTCGCCTCGGGGAGGATCACGTGATTGATGCCGTGCCGTTTGGCGGCCAGCAGTTTTTCGCGGATGCCCCCGACGGGCAGCACGTGGCCGCGCAGCGAGATTTCGCCCGTCATCGCGACGTTCGGGCGCACTTTCCGCCCGCTCACGGCGGACAGGATCGCCGTCGCCATCGTCACGCCCGCCGAGGGGCCGTCCTTGGGCACGGCGCCGTCGGGAACGTGCAGGTGGAGGTCCGCGGCCTTCCAGTTGAAGTTCCCGATCCCCAGCGTCTCGCTGGCCGACCGGAGATAGCTGACGGCCGCCTTTGCCGACTCCTGCATGACGTCGCCCAGGTTCCCGGTGAGTGCCAGTTCTCCCTTGCCCTTCATCGTGACGGCCTCGATCATGAGTACGTCCCCCCCGGACTCCGTCCAGGCAAGGCCCACGACGCTGCCCTTCTGCGGGTTTTTGGGAATCCGCGTACCGTAGAGTTTCGGGGGCCCGAGGTAGTCTTTGAGATTGGAGCCCTTGACGGTGACGGGAAGCGCGAAGGCCTCCTTTTTATCCGAGGCCTCCACCATTCCGCGGGTGACCTTGCGGGCGATAGCCGCCAGCTCCCGCTCCAGACCGCGCACGCCCGCCTCGCGCGTGTAGGCCGAGACGATTTTGGAGAGCGCCGCGGGCATGATTTTCAGCTGGGCCTTCCTGATGCCGTTTTCCTTCAGCACCCGCGGGAGCAGATGGCGGAGCGCGATGAGCGTCTTCTCCTGATTGGTGTAGCCGGAGAGGCGTATGGTCTCCATGCGGTCGAGAAGCGGCTTGGGTATCGTGTGGGTCACGTTGGCCGTCGTGATGAACAGAACCTCGCTGAGGTCGAAGGGAACCTCCAGATAGTGGTCCGTGAAGTTCGCATTCTGCTGGGGGTCCAGCGCCTCCAGCAGGGCGGACGCCGGGTCGCCGCGGAAATCGTTGCCCAGCTTGTCGATTTCGTCCAGAAGCATCACGGGGTTGCAGCTTCCCGCGCGGGCGAGTTTCTGAATGATGCGCCCGGGCAGAGAGCCGATGTAGGTTCTGCGGTGCCCGCGGATCTCCGCTTCGTCCCGCACCCCGCCGAGGGAGACGCTGACGAAATTGCGGCCGAGCGCGCGGGCGACGGATCGGCCGAGCGACGTCTTGCCGACGCCGGGAGGCCCGACAAAACAGATGATCTGCGCCTTCATGTCGTTTCCCGCCTGACGGCGCACCGCCAGAAATTCGAGAATGCGATCCTTGACCTTCTCCAGGCCGTAGTGATCCTCCTCCAGAAGTTTCGCGGCGTGGGCAATGTCCATGTTGTCCAGGGTCCTCTGGCTCCACGGCAGGTCGAGGAGCCAGTCCAGATAGTTGCGGAGGACGACGGCCTCCGGCGACATGACGGGCATCTTGCCCAAACGCTCCAGTTCCCGTTTCGCCTTGATCCGGGCCTCGTCGCTCATGGCGGACGCGGCGATCTTCTCCCCGTACTGGGAAAAATCGCCTCCGTCCTCGCTCGGTCCCTGTTTCAGCTCGTCCTGAATGATACGGAGCTGCTCGCGCAGGTAGTATTCCTTCTGCTGTTTGTCCACCACGGACCGGACGCGATCCTGAATGTCGTGCTCCAGCTCCAGAATGTCGATCTCCTCCATGAGCATCCTCAGAATGGCGCCCAGCGCCGATTCCAGATCCGGCGTGTCCAGAATGCGCTGCTTGGACTCCGGCTTCACCGAGATATGCGAGGCCACGAGGTTCACGAGCTGCCCCGTGTCTTCGATGCTCAAAATGGAGGACATCACCTCTCCGGGAATACGCGGCTGCAAGGTGTTGTAGCGCTCAAACCCGTCCAGAACGCTGCGCCGCAGGGCTTCCATATTCGGCGAGGCCGATTTCCGCCAGGGCATGGGGACGAGCCGCGCCGTCAAAAGATCGTCCGCGAGGGAGTACTTCTCGTTTTTCATGCGGGCGATTCCCTCGACCAGCACCTTCGTCGTGCCGTCGGGGATGCGCACGATCTGCAAAATGTTGCAGATCGTCCCCGTGTCGTAGAGGTCGCCGCTCTCCGGGTCCTCCGTGTCCAATTCCCTCTGGGCGACGACGAAGACCTTTTTGTCGCGCAGGAGAGCGTTTTCGATGGATTTCATAGAACGGGGGCGCCCCACGAAAAGCGGAATGATGACGCCCGGAAAAAGCACCAGATCCCGTATGGGCAGGACGGGATAAACGGAGGAATGGCTTCCGGCGGCGATCTCCGCGCCGGCGTCCGCGAGGGCCACGTCAGGCGACCTCCTTTTCTTCGCCCAGAAGTTCGGAAAGAGAGATTTTATTGTTGACGAAATCCGCCGTTATTTCGATCCGGTCCGCTTTGTTCCCGCGGGAGGGCAGTTCGTACATGATATCGAGCATCAGGTTCTCCATGATGGAGCGGAGCCCGCGCGCGCCCGTTTTCTTTTTGACCGCCAGAGCGGCCACCCGGGCCAGGGCGTCGGGGCTGAACTCGAGGCGCACGTTCTCCAGAGACAGGATTTTCTGGTACTGCCTGACCAGCGAGTTGCGGGGCTCCTGCAAAATGCGCACGAAGGCCGCCTCGTCCAGGTCTTCCAGCGCGACCAGAACGGGAATGCGCCCGACCAGCTCGGGAATGAAGCCGAACGACATCAGATCCTCCGGCTGAATCTTGCTGATGATGTCGTAGCGCTTCGCGCTTTTTTTGCCCGCCAGCTCCCCGCCGAAGCCGATGGTCTTCTCCCGCTCGCGCCGCGCGACGATTTCCTCGATTCCCTCGAAGGCCCCGCCGCAGATGAAGAGGATGTTGCTGGTGTCGATCTGGATGAAGTCCTGATGGGGATGCTTGCGCCCGCCCTTGGGAGGGATGTTCGCCACCGTGCCCTCCAGAATTTTCAGAAGCGCCTGCTGGACGCCCTCGCCCGACACGTCGCGCGTGATGGACGTGGACTCGGACTTGCGGGCGATCTTGTCTATCTCGTCGAGGTAGATGATGCCGCGCTCGGCCGAGCGTTGGTCGTAGTCGGCCGCCTGCAGAAGGCGCACCAGGATGTTTTCGACGTCCTCGCCCACGTAGCCCGCCTCGGTCAGGGTCGTGGCGTCGGCGATGGCGAAGGGGACGTTCAGCTTGCGCGCCAGAGTCTGCGCGATCAGCGTCTTTCCCGAACCCGTCGGGCCCAGAAAAAGCACGTTGCTCTTTTGCAGTTCGACGTCGGAGCCGCGGTCGTCGAGGTTGTTCTTCACGCGCTGATAGTGGTTGTAAACCGCCACGGAAACGACCCGCTTGGCGCGATCCTGACCGATCACGTACTGGTCGAGAAAAGCGCTGAGTTCTCGCGGGGGCGATATCGACACCTCCGCGCCCGGCGCCGGTACCGGCGCGATCGGCGTTCCCCGCCGCGGCGCGGCGGGCTGCCGGGGCCCCGGCATCTCCTCCGTTTTATCTTCCGACAGAATCATGTTGCAGAGGTTCACGCACTCGTCGCAGATGCAAATGCCGAGGCCGGGGCCGGCGATCAGGCGGTAAACCTCGTCCTGAAATTTGCCGCAGAACGAACACCGCATCTCACTCGATCCGCCGTTGTTTTTGCTTATTTTTTTCAATGTTTCGTCCTCCAAAAATCGCTTCGCTTCAGCGGGCCGCGATGATTTTATCGATAAGGCCGTAAGCCAGAGCCTCGTCCGCCGTCATAAAATTGTCCCGGTCCGTGTCGAGCGCGATTTTTCCGATATCCTGGCCGGTGTGGAAGGCCAAAATCCCGTTGAGGCGGTCGCGGGTGCGCAGAATATTCCGCGCGTGAATCTCGATGTCGCTGGCCTGCCCGCGGGCGCCGCCGGCCGGCTGGTGAATCAGGATCTCGGAGTTGGGAAGGGCGATGCGCCTGCCTTTCTCTCCGCCGGCCAAAAGCACGGCCCCCATGCTGGCGGCCAGCCCCAGGCAGATCGTGGAGACGGGGCTCTTGATGTACTGCATCGTGTCGTAGATGGCCAGCCCCGCGGTCACGCTTCCGCCGGGGCTGTTGATGTAGAGGTGGATGTCCTTCTCGGGGTCCTCGCTTTCCAGAAAGAGCAGCTGCGCCACGATCACGTTGGCGATGTCGTCGCCCACCTCCGTGCCCAGAAAGACGATCCTGTCTTTCAGGAGGCGGCTGTAAATGTCATAGGCCCGTTCGCCGCGCCCCGTCTGCTCGATGACGTAGGGAATGCTGAAATAAGACATGCGTCACTCCCCTCCTTCCGCCCTTGGGGCGTTGAAAAGCGACAAATCCGTGTCGAAGACCTCGTCCACGTCTTTGATCCTGACCTTCTCGGCAATCAGCTGCACGATTTTGCCGCGGCGCAGTTCGTGCGCCATCTCCAGCACGCGGTTGTCGTCCTTGTAAAACATCGCCTTCAGCCTGGCGGGCTCGACGCCGTAAATCGAGGCCAGACGGACAAATTCGGCGTCCAGTTCATCGTCCGCAACGGTGACGCCGAACTTCTCCCCGACCTTGTTCAGCACGAGAAACCGGCGCACGGCGTCCGCCGCCTGGCTCCGCACGCTCTCTTCGTAGACGGTCCGTTTGGCGTCGGAACGGCCGAGGTACTCTTCCAGATTCAGGCCGAGGTTCTTTTGGGACTCCGCAATATCGCGTTCTTTTATGGCTTCCGCCTGGCGGTTCACCAGCGACTCCGGAACGGCGTCCAGTTCGGACCTGCTCACAACCTGCTCGACGGCGGCACTGGCGACGCGATCCCGGATGACGGCCTCCAAATAAGAGACGAGGTGCTCCCTCAGTTTTTCCCTGAAGACCTCTTCGGACTCGCATTCGGCACCCGTCACGGCCTTGTAAAAGTCCGGTCCGACTTCCGGCAGAACCCGCTCCTTGACTTCCATGATCGTGAAGCTGTAGCGGAGCTTTCTGCCCGCCAGTTTTTTGTTCTCGTGGTCGGGTTCGATCGTCAGTTCCACCTCGACCTGGTCCCCTTTTCCCTTCCCCAGAAGGGCCCTCCGAATTTCGTCGCGCAGATCTTCCGACAGGTTGATGTCGGCCGCCTCCGATCCCTGCCCGTCGAGCGTTTCCCACCCGTCGCCGAACACCTGCGTGACGCAGTCCGCCGAAACGACATCCCCCTCGGCCGCCGCGCGGTCCACGGGGCTCAACGTCGCGTAGTAGGTGCGAAGCCTCGCGAGTACCTCGTCGATTCTCTCCTCCGTCACTTCCGGGCAGCGCGGCCTCTCGACCTCTATATCCTCGAGTTCCGGCAGGGAGATCACGGGCATCACCTCGAAGGCCAGTTCGCACGAAAAGGGCTGCCCCTCCTGAATGGAGTCGAGATTGAGATCGAGAGCCGGCGTGTCTGTCGTCTCCAAATCGTAATCGTCCACAACCTGCTTTATCGTCCCGGGAAGCATTTTTTCAATCGCCTCGGAATACAGGCCCTTTTTGCCGAAGCGCATTTCGAGTACCTTGCGGGGGACATGCCCCTTGCGGAAGCCGGGGATCTTTGCCTTCTCCGTGAGTTCCCGAACGGCCTCTCCGAGGCTCGACATGAACTCACCGGCCTCGAAGTCCACCTTTATCCTGACGATGTTCTTTTCCTGCCCCAACAGCTCCGTTTTCATAGTTCCGCCAGCTCCTTTACTTTACCGGAACATCCGTCTGCTGTTCCGTCTCGAATGCCGCCGCGGTTTCGGCGCTGTCTTCCGCTTCTTCCGCTTCTTCCGCTTTTTCCGCTTTTTCCGTCTTTTTCGCGTCTTCGGCGTCCGCGTCTTCGGCGCCTGCGTCCGCGGTGAGGGTTTCGGCCTCTATTTTGCGGAAGCTCTCGGCTCCCGTTCCCGCCGGGACGAGGTGTCCGATGATGACGTTTTCCTTCAGCCCGTGCAGCGGGTCGATCTGGCCCTTCACCGCCGCGCCGGCCAGAATCTGGGCCGTCTGCTGGAACGACGCCGCCGAAAGGAAGCTGTCGGTCGCCAGGGCCGCCTTCGTGATGCCGTGGATGAAGGGCTTGCAGTCCGGCTTCTCCCGCAGCTTGCGCACGAAAGTGACGCTGCGGATCAGCTGTTTGACCGCGGCCTTCGCGGAAATGGGGCGCACGAATATCTCCGTCGGCTCCTGATCCACGATGGCGTCGATCGCCGCCTTGCCGATTTCCTGCCCGAACTCCGCCGACACGGGAGAGCCGTTCGAGTAGACGGCGCTGAGCAGCACTTTCCCGTAAAGTTTATCCGTCAGAAATTTATGCAGCAGCGCCCTTCGGGTGAGGATGCCTTCCTCCTCGGTCTCGATGGCCGCGATCTCCCCCTCGGCCAGTCCCCGGACGATCCGCGCGTCCACGTAAAGCGGGATGTCGGAAAGGGGGTTCCCCTCCCTGTCGGCCGCCTTGAAAATCGTCCTGCCCCAGAGGTTGTCGTTGTTCATCAGGTCGTTCTGGAACATGTCGGCGACGCTGAGCTGTTCGACGTTATGCCAGACCTTGACGTCCGGCAGCCGGCGCTCGGCGATCACGTCCGCCGCCTCCCGGGTGATCAGGGTGTCCGCCTCCAGCAGAACCTCGCCGCCGTCCGCGATGCGCTCGGCCAGCCAGTCCACGCCGACGAGTTTGTCGAGCGTGTCCCGGTCGCGCAGCAAAAGGGGCTTGGGCTCGTGCGAGGTGATCTCGCGGAGCTGGGCCGCGCTCAGCCGCGTACCCTGCGGGATCTCGGTCTCCTCCGCCGAAAAATCGGAGACGAGTTCGAGCCCCTCCATCTGCTTGCGGAACGCGGCCTCGCCGACGACGACGTCGACGTCCCGGCCCTCGTGCTCCACGGCGATCTCGGAGAGCATCATGCCCGGCGTCAGGAGAAGCCACAGCCCCGCCTCGTCCAGGGGCTTGCCCAGAAGCCCCGACGTTTCCTCGTTGGCTTTCTCGATTTTTTTGAGCCGGTCGCCCTTGAAAACGCGCACGGCCTCCGAGACGCTGTTCTCGTTGTCCCGCTCGATGCGCTTTTCCTCTTCCTCTATTTCGCTGTACCAGACCAAATCCCCCGCGACGAAGGATGTGTCGCCCTCCTCGATCACCTTGACCCGGTTCAGCGGCGCGACCTTGCGGAGGATGACCTCGATGTGCTTGTTGTTGATTGAAACGCCTTGGGAGCGGTAGACCTCCTGAATCTCGTCCACCAGCATGTGCTGCACCGCGTCGATTCCGCTGACCTCCAGAAGCTGCTGAGGATCGATGTTGCCCTCGGTCAGGCGGGTCGTGCTCTCGACTTCGAGCCCCTCGGCGACATCCTCCTTGAGCTCCTGCGCGGCGGGGATCTGGACGATCCGCGGCTCCTCCGCCGGGTCGAACGGGGTGATAACCACCTTGCGCTTGCCCTCGGCGTGCCGAATTTCCTCTATGGTCCCGTCGATCCCCGCCAAAAAGGCCACCTTGCGGGGGCGGCGGACCTCGAAAAGCTGTTCGATGCGGGGAAGGCCCTGGGTGATGTCCTCGCCCGTCAGGCGCACGCCCCCCGTGTGGAAGGTGCGCATCGTGAGCTGGGTACCGGGCTCCCCGATCGACTGCGCCGCCACGACCCCGACGGCCTCGCCGACGGCGACCAGATGCCGCGAGGCCAGGTCCATTCCGTAGCACTTCTGGCAGAGCCCGCGCTTCAGGGCGCAGGCCAGAGGGCTGCGCACCCAAACCTCCGTGACGCCGCTTTTGTCGATGGCCGCGGCCAGTTCGTAGGTGATGAGCGCGCCCTTTTTGACCAGAATCCTGTTCGACTCGCCGGCGCGGATGTTCCTCAGGGCGATTCGGCCCGCGATGCGCTCGCGCAGGGGAATCATGTCCTTGCCGTCCCTCTGGAGGGCGCTGATGCAGATCCCCTTGTCCGTGCCGCAGTCGTGTTCCGTGATGATCAGATCCTGGGCGACATCGACGAGGCGGCGCGTCAGATACCCCGACTTCGCCGTCCGAAGCGCCGTGTCCGCGAGGCCCTTCCGGGCCCCGTGCGTGGAGATGAAGTATTCGAGCATGTTCATCCCCTCGCGGAAGTTGGCCGTGATGGGATAGTCGATGATGCGCCCCGAGGGGTCGGACATCAGCCCGCGGATGCCCGCCATCTGCCCCATCTGCCCGCGGCTTCCGCGGGCGCCGCTGTCCACCATCATGCGAACCGGGTTGGCCGCGTCCATGTTCACCGCGATGCTGTCCGCGATTCTCCGGGCGGCGTCCGACCACAGCTTGTCTTTATGGAAAAGATACTCGTTCTGGGTGAGAACGCCCATCTCGTATTCTTTCTTGAAAAGCTCGTCCTGCTCCATCGTCTCGGCCGTGATCGTCTCCTTCTCCGAGGGGATGATGACGGAGCCGACGCCGAAGCTGATTCCGCTCTTCGCCGCCCAGCGGTACCCCAGAGACTTGATGGCGTCGAGCATTTCCACGACCGCGGTGCGGTCCACCTTGTCGTAGGCGTCGTCCAGAAGACGCCCCATGTTCGTCTTGTCAAATTGCGCGTTGACGTAACGGAGAGGGGCCGCGATCACGCTGTTGAAAAGGGCGCGGCCGGGCGAGGTCTCCACGAAAACGGTCGACCCGGAGAGAGCCTTCACTTTTTTCAGATTTTCGGCGAAGGAGGGTTTGGTTTTCTGCTTGAGGCGGTACTGGCACCGCCCCTTGGCCGGCATGACCGCCCATGCGGGGTCCACCTTCAGCCAGACACGCGCGTTGAGGTGGACCGCTTCGTGATCCAGCGCCGAAAGGATGTCCTCCACGCTCGAAAAGTACATTCCATCTCCCCGTAGCCCTTCGCGCATGTCCGTCAGGTAGTAGATCCCCAGGACGATGTCCTGCGTCGGCGTGACGACGGGGCGCCCGCTGGCCGGAGAGAGCAGGTTGTTCGCCGAAAGCATCAGCAGGCGGGCCTCCGCCTGCGCCTCGATGGACAGGGGCACGTGAACGGCCATCTGATCCCCGTCGAAGTCCGCGTTGAAGGCCGTGCAGACCATGGGGTGGAGGCGGATGGCCTTGCCCTCCATCAGAACCGGCTCGAAGGCCTGTATCCCCAGGCGGTGCAATGTGGGCGCGCGGTTCAGCATGACGGGGTGGTCCCGGATTATTTCCTCCAAAATGCCCCAGATCTCCTCGCGCCCGCGCTCGATGATGCGCTTGGCGCTCTTGACGTTAGGCGCGAGCTGGCGCTCCACGAGCTGGCGGATGACGAACGGCTTGAACAGCTCCAGAGCCATCTGCTTCGGCAGGCCGCACTGATAAATCTTGAGCTGGGGCCCGATGACGATGACGGAGCGCCCGGAGTAGTCCACCCGCTTGCCCAGAAGGTTCTGGCGGAAACGCCCCTTCTTGCCCCGCAGGAGGTCGGTGAGGCTCTTGAGCGGGCGGTTGCCCACGCCGAGTACCGCCTTGCCCATCCTGCCGTTGTCGATGAGAGCGTCGGTGGACTCCTGCAACATTCGCTTTTCGTTGCGGATGATGATCTCGGGAGCCCGGAGTTCCTGCAGTTTTTTCAGGCGGTTGTTGCGGTTGATCACGCGCCGGTAGAGGTCGTTCAGGTCCGACGTGGCAAAACGCCCTCCGTCCAGCTGCACGAGCGGCCTCAGGTCGGGGGGAATGACGGGCAGAACCTCCAAAATCATGGACTGGGCACTGGACATGCTTTTACGGAAATCCTCCGCCACCTGGAGGCGTTTGACCAGTTTGCGCTTTTTCTGCCCGGTGCTCTCCCCCACCTCCTCCCGCAGGGACGCGGTCAGGAGGTCGAGATCCAGGCGGGAAAGCATGGTCTGAACCCCTTCCGCGCCGATGCCCGCCTCGAATTTCTTGTCGTAAACGCGGCAGAGATTCTGCTGCCGGTCGTAGATGACGTCCGCGCGCGCGAAGGGAGACCCCCCCTGCTCGATGACGATGTAGCAGGGGTCGTCGATGGTCACCCCCCAGCGGGAGGCCGAAAAGCGCCCCGGATATTTCTGCTGGAAAAGGTCGAGTTCGCTTTTGGAGAGGATGTTCCCCTTCGCGAACGGGAGCTTGAGGGCCGCCGTGACGATGAAGGCCTCGCTGCCGTTGATCAGGGCGCGGCCGAAGGGCGGCTCGCCGCCGTACTGCTCCGCCAGTCGCTGCTTTTCCGATTCGGAAACGATGCCGTTCTTCTCCAGGGGAAGATCCTCCGCGTCTTCCAACAGCTCGAACGCGGGCTCCACCTTGAAAATCTCCTCCCCGTAGTCCGTCCTGAAGCGGTCCACCTGCTGCGCGGTCAGCACGTCGCCCTCGCCGGCGGGAATGTTGTCGACGGATTCGAGGACGAAGGCCTCCTCGGCCCTGAACTTGGGATCGTAGTGCGAGTGGATCTCCATTTCGCTTTCAGAGATGACGGCGCCCTTGCGGATCAGATCCGGCCGGCGTCCGTCCGCCACGACCTTGAAGGCCCCCTCCTTCTTGCGGGTGGGGGCGAAGTAGACCACCTTTTCGAGGTCCTTGGCGCTGGTGCCCAGAAGGAGGCTCAGGCGGCTCGGGATTCCGCGGAGATACCAGATGTGGACGACGGGCGCGGCCAGCTCGATATGCCCCATGCGCTCGCGCCGCACGCGGTTGTCCGTCACCTCGACGCCGCAACGGTCGCAGACGATCCCGCGGAACTTCGGGCCGCTGCGCTTATATTTGCCGCAGGCGCACTCGTAACTGCGCGTGGGGCCGAAGATGCGCTCGCAGAAAAGGCCGTCCTTCTCCGGGCGCAGGGTTCGATAGTTGATCGTCTCCGGCTTTTTGACCTCGCCGCTCGATATTTCCCGGATGCGCTCCGGGGTCGCCAGCTTGATTCTCACGCCGACTATTTCTCTTCGGGCCATGATTATTCGTCAATCCCTTCGTCTCCAACATAAGACATGCCCTCCGGCAGTTCTCCCTTTTCCAAAAACAGATCCGGTATGACGGCCATGTCCGCGCTCTCTAGGTCATCCGAGTCCGACGGCTCCAGAATGTCGGGCTCGGATTCGGACTCGGACTCGGAGTCGGACAAATGTTCTTCCCTGTTTTCCTCGAAGAACGCTTCCTCGCCCATGCCGAAGATCCGGGGCGCGGCCCTCTCCTCGTCCTCGTCGTCCAGAACCATACCTCCGATGGAACCGTCGTCGTACTGCACCTCGACGTCCAGGCCCAGGCCCTGGAGTTCCTTCACCAAAACGCGGAAACTCTCCGGGATTCCGGGCTTCACGAGGCTCTGTCCCTTGACGATGCGCTCGTAAGTCTTGTCGCGGCCGCGGATGTCGTCGGACTTCACGGTCAGCATTTCCTGCAGGACGTTGGCCGCCCCGTACCCTTCGAGGGCCCAGACCTCCATTTCCCCGAACCGCTGGCCGCCGAACTGCGCCTTGCCGCCCAGAGGCTGCTGCGTGATGAGGCTGTAGGGGCCCGTGGACCGGGCGTGAATCTTGTCGTCGACAAGGTGAATCAGTTTCAGCATGTACATGCAGCCGATGGTGACCTTTTTTTCCATTTTTTCGCCCGTCCGGCCGTCCCGGAGCGTGATCATGCCGTCCTCGCTGAGTTCCGGGTACTTCCTGGCGCGCAGGGCTTCCATGTTCTCGAAAATGTCCTTCTCCTTCGCGCCCTCGAAAACGGGCGTGGCCACGTGCCAGCCGTTGTTCAGCGCGACGAACCCCATGATGGTCTCCAGAACCTGGCCCAGGTTCATGCGGCTGGGAACGCCCAGAGGGTTCAGCACCACGTCCACGGGCGTGCCGTCCGGCAGGTAGGGCATGTCCTCCACGGGGAGGATGCGGCTGACGACGCCCTTGTTGCCGTGCCGTCCCGCCATTTTGTCCCCCACCGTGATCTTGCGCCACTGGGCGACGTAGACCTTCACGGTCCGAATCACGCCGGGCGAAAGCGCCTCCGGGTTCTCCATGCGGGTCATCTCCTTGACGGCGACGATTTTCCCGCGGGCCCCGTGCGGCAGCTTCAGGGAGTTGTCGCGCACCTCGCGCGCTTTTTCGCCGAAGATGGCGCGCAGAAGTTTCTCCTCGGGCGTCTGGTCCGATTCGCCCTTGGGGGTCACTTTGCCCACCAGAATATCTCCGGAGTTCACCTCCGCGCCGATGCGGATGATGCCGTTGTCGTCGAGGTTCTTGAGCATGTCCTCGCCGACGTTCGGGATGTCGCGGGTGATCTCCTCGGGGCCCAGCTTCGTCTCCCGGGCCTCGATCTCGTACTCCTCTATATGAATGGAAGAAAACTTGTCTTCCTTGACCAGATTCTCGCTCAGGAGGATGGCGTCCTCGAAGTTGTAGCCCTCCCAGGGCACGAAGGCCACCAGAACGTTCTGCCCGAGGGCCAGTTCCCCGTTGTCGACGGCCTGGCCGTCCGCGATGATCGCGCCCTTTTCGACCCTCTCGCCCTTTTCGACCAGCGGGCGCTGGTGGATGATCGTCCCCTGATTGGAGCGCCTGAACTTGATCAGGTTGTAGACGCGGGAATGCCCCTTCTCCGAGCGCACCCCGATCTGCTCCGAGTCCACCCGCGTGACCTCGCCCGACTCGACCGCCACGACGCAGGAGCCCGAATCCTTGGCGATGCGGTGTTCGATTCCCGTGCCCACGATGGGGGCCTCGGGAAAAATCAGGGGCACGGCCTGACGCTGCATGTTGGAGCCCATCAGGGCCCGGTTGGCGTCGTCGTGTTCCAGGAAGGGAATGAGTGCCGTCGACGCGGAGACGATCTGCTTGGGCGAGACGTCCATATAGTTGACGTCCTCGACCGGAACCGTTTCGACCTCGTCCAGATGGCGCGTGTGGCACTCCGCCCCGCTGATGGTGGCCTCGTCCTCGGCAAGCGGGGTATTCGCCATCGCGACGTAGTATTTGTCCTCCTCGTCGGCGGACAAAAATTCGATATCGCCCGTCAGCTTCCCGTTTTCGACCTTGCGGCGCGGCGTGATCAGGAACCCGTGCCCGTTCACGCGGGCGTAGGTCGTCAGGGAGGACACCAGCCCGATGTTCGGGCCCTCCGGCGTCTCGATGGGGCAGACGCGGCCGTAGTGGGTGTAGTGGACGTCGCGCGCCTCGAAGCCCGCGCGCTCGCGGCTCAGACCGCCGGGCCCCAAGGCGGAAAGGCGCCGCCTGTGCGTGATCTCCGCCAGGGGGTTCGTCTGATCCATGAACTGCGACAGCTGGCCGGAGCCGTAGAACTCCCGAAGCGCCGCGGCGATCGGACGGACATTGATCAGCTCGCGCCCCATGGCCGTGTTCAGGTTCGGGATCGTCGTCATGCGCTCTTTCGCGATGCGCTCCATGCGCAGAAGCCCGATGCGGATCTGGTTCTGGAGCAGCTCCCCGATGGAGCGCACGCGGCGGTTGCCCAGGTGGTCGATGTCGTCGCTCTTTTTGTCGATGGCGCGCATGTCGAACATCTCGTTCACGATGCGGACGAGGTCTTCCAGCGTCAGAAGCCGGTTGCTCTCGGGAATGTCCAGTTTCAGGCGGCGGTTGAGCTTGTAGCGCCCCACCCGCCCCAGCGTGTAGCGCCGCGGGTCGAAGAAAAGCGAGTGCAGGTAGTCCCGCGCGTTTTCCACCCTCGCGGGCTCGTTGGGCCGGAGGCGCCGGAAGATCTCCTGCATCGCCTCGTCCGCGCTCTGCGTCGTGTCTTTTTCCAGCGTCAGGGCCAGAGACGGGTCTATTCCCTGAACGTGGATTCCGCCGTGCCCGTCCGGATCCAGCTGTCTCAGCTTTTCCAGCGCCTCGCGGGTGATGGGGCGGTTGCGGTCCACGAGAAGGTTCCCCTCCAGATCGCGGACCGCCTCGGAGGAGAGCATTCCCTTCATTTCGTCGCAGTATTCCATAAACGTCGCCTTGGCTTCGAAGAGGCGGAGAATTTCCTCGTTGTCTTTGGCCCCGAAGGCCTTCAACAGAAGCGATACGGGCAGTTTTTTGCGGTTGTCGATGGTGACCGAAACGATGTCCCCCGGCGCCGTCGCGAAATCCAGCCACGCCCCCCGGTCGGGAATGATCTTCGCCATGCAGGCTTCCTGCCCGATGATCGAGTCCTCTTTGGTGAAGTAGACGCCCGCCGAACGAGCGAGCTGGTTGATGACCACGCGCTCCGTTCCGTTGATGATGAAGGTCCCCCGTTCCGTCATCACGGGAAAGTCGCCGAGGAATATCTCCTCCTCTTTGATTTCCTGCGTTTTCGTGTTGGTCAGGCGAATGGTCGCGCGAATCGGCCGCGCCCACGTCATGTCGCGCTGGCGCGCCTCTTCTTCCGTCAGGCCGGGGCTGTCCATGTAATAGCGGACAAACTCCAGGGCAAACTGCCCGTCGTAGCTTTCGATAGGGAAAACCTCGCATAAAAGCTCCTGCAAACCCTGCGGCACACGCGAATCCGGGGACGCGCCATCCTGGTAAAACCAGCGGTAAGAATCGCGCTGAATCTCGATCATATCGGGAATTTCAATAAGATCGCGCGCACACCCGAATGTGAAGCGCTGACGCTTCTTGCTGACTGAAACGAACTCTGGCATGGACAAAAGAACCTCCCTTGCTGGGTGGGGGAATTTATGCCGAAACCCAATTATAGCAATAAGACACAGCCATGTCAATAGACACGACTATGTCTTCGGAGATTCTCAATCGAATGTGTCCTTATTATACCCAACCCGTCGCCGGGGAGCAATCGTTTTTTAAGAATTTTTTTCCAGAATTTTTTCCGAACTCGAGAGTAAACGCAACCCTGATGGCGAGCATGCGTTTCTCAACCTGCGGTTTGGGGGCCCGCCTCAAACCGCAGATTCGGCTTTTCACCCGATCACGCAATCAGCATTTTCAACGCCGCCTCGAATTTTTCCGGGTCAACGCAGACATTTTCCTGCTGAGGGCGCATAGAGGTATCGGATGTTTCTCCCATCATGTAAAAATAGCGGAGGTTCAGCGCGGACAACATAATTCTCAAACCGGAAGACTGATAGTACTGAGGATATATCTCCAGAACGGAAGTATGCGGAGAGCAGAGGGCGCAGTTGGCCAATCCCGCGCCGTGCGGGCCGGCAACCACTTCCGCGTTTGCGAATGTTTCAATTTGCTCCCGGACCGTCAGATTTTCCGAACGGACTACGGTGAACCCGTACTTGCCGAGCAGAGGAAGCAGCGAATCCTCGTTCACAACTTTGCGGCAAGGCGCATTTGCACGGCTGATATAAACCCTTTCTCTTCCGTTCCCGCTCTCGGTTCTGAACCCGCTGTATAGATCGCCGATCCAGCGGGGCAGCCATTGTTTTTGGTAGTAGGTGTAGCCATCCCTGAAATCAACGATTTCCCAGTTGTTGATAAAACTTGGCACGATCAGTTCGTCCGCCTGGATACTCACGCCGACATCGGCGGAAATAATCTGCTGCTCCCGGATACCGAGCAATTCGAGCCATTCTTTTTGAAAATTCAGGGTGTTGGAGATCACGTAGAAGTCGGGCCGAAAACCCGACTTGCGGATCAGGTGCAAACGCCCCAGGCACTCGACAATCCAGAGATAATAGTTGTTTTCTGCCCTGCTCTGGCCCAGATGGGCAACTTTGCCTCTGATACGCGTCACGCTGCCGAGAAAACGCCTCCAGCGAACGGGAGGAGCCGTTTTCTGCGTGGTGTGAGCCAGAATCACCTGACCGCCGCCCGTGTAGACTTCCTCGCCGGACGTATAACAGATGCCGTTTTTCAGGCTTCTGACGTAAAAGGGAGGAATCGTCGTCTCGTAAGCCTCGAAAAAGCGGTGGGGTTTCCCCTCGATGTCCAGAAGCTCCGGCATGGAGAATTTTTCCTCCGGGTAAATCAGCTCTTCCGCACAGTCCGTCTCTCGAAAACAGACGCCCCTTTTCCCGCTCATAACGCCCTTGACCGTCTTTGCCAGATTTTTGAGCTGCACAACGAATCCTCTCCCCCGAAGAAATTTTTTAATTTTTAATGGGTTCGGGACGGCGTTTTGCCTGTGAATGTCAATCCGGGAAGCCCCTGTGCAAATGAGTAAACCCTTTTGCACAGGGACGGCGCGTTTGAGAAACCGTTGGAAATGCTCAGTCGGGAAAAGAGAATTGAGGCCAAAAAAGAATATGCAAAAGGGGTTACTTATTTGCACACCCTCTCAGACAAGACCAGCTGTTGAGTATATCACAAAAGCATTATTTCAGTTGAAATTTTCTCGCCTTATGAAATAATCTAGGAGCAGCATCGGGGAGGACAACAGCCGCTATGGAAAAGCGCAGCGTATCCGACGCCGCGCTCACTTTGCAGCAGTAAACACTGAAGCAGTCAATACTGAAGCAGCAAACAAAATCAGGGGGGCGAAATTTTGGCACTGAACACGAGAGGGGAATGCGCCGGCCGCGGAGTCGGGATTTATGGAATCGGGATTTATGAAGCCGGGATTCATGAAACCGGGGGGGCGGGGTCATGACCGGGCGCAGAATGCAGACGATGGACGGCAACACGGCCGCGGCTCATGTTTCCTACGCTTTCAGCGAGGTGGCGGCGATCTTTCCCATCACGCCCTCCTCTCCGATGGCGGAGCTGGCGGACGAGTGGGCGGCGGGCGGCAGGAAGAACCTGTTCGGGCGGACGGTGCGCGTGGTCGAAATGCAGTCGGAAGGCGGCGCGGCCGGCGCCGTCCACGGCTCCCTGCAGGGAGGGTCTCTGACGACGACATACACGTCCGCGCAGGGGCTTTTGCTGATGATTCCCAACATGTACCGCATCGCGGGGGAGCTTCTGCCTGCCGTGTTCCACGTCAGCGCCCGCGCTCTGGCCAACAACGCCTGGAGCGTCTTCGGCGACCATCAGGACGTCATGGCGGCACGGCAGACGGGGTTCGCGATCCTGGCCTCCGCCAACGTCCAGGACGCCATGAACATGGCCGCCGTCGCGCATCTGGCCGCCATCAAGTCCCGCGTGCCCTTCCTGCACTTCTTCGACGGGTTCCGCACCTCGCACGAGGTTCAGAAAATCGAGGTGCTGGAGTACGAAGAGCTGGGGAAACTGCTGGACTGGGACGCCGTCAAGGCCTTCCGCGACCACGCCTTGAGCCCCGACCGTCCCGTACACCGGGGCATGACGCAGAATCCCGACGTGTTCTTCCAGATGCGGGAGGCGGTCAATCCCTGGTATAGGGCCCTGCCCGGGATTCTGGACAGCTGTCTGGCGGACGTCAACGCTCTGACCGGGCGCGGCGGCGGAAAGGATAATGAAAAAAAGGACAATGAAAAAGACGGCCGCCGGCCCTACGCGTTTTTCAACTACTACGGCGCCCCGGACGCGGCGCGCGTCGTCGTCGCCATGGGCTCGGCCTGCACGGCCATCGAGGAGACGGTGGACTGGATGAACGCGCGCGGCGAAAAAGTCGGTCTGGTCAATGTCCGCGTCTACCGGCCCTTCTGCCCCGAACGCCTGATCGCGGTCCTGCCCCGGACGGTCGAAAAAATCGCCGTCCTCGACCGCACCAAGGAGCCCGGTGCGGCGGGGGAGCCGCTCTATATGGACGTGCGCAGCGCGCTCTACGACCTCGCCGTGTCCGGCGCGAAAAAGGCGGGTTTCGCCGCTCCGCCGCTCGTCGTCGGGGGGCGTTACGGCCTGGGGGCCAAAAACTTCAGCCCGTCCGAAATTCTGGCCGTCTACGAGAACCTCGCGCTGGACGCGCCCAAAAACGGCTTCACCGCCGGCATCGACGACGACGTCACGATGACCTCTCTGCCCCGGCCCGCGGAGGACTTCGACCCCGCGCCCCCCGAAACGACGGCCTGCAAGTTCTGGGGGCTCGGCTCCGACGGCACGGTCGGCGCCAACAAGAGCGCCATCAAGATCATCGGCGACCACACGGACCTCTACGCTCAGGCGTATTTTGCCTACGACTCCAAAAAATCGGGCGGTATCACCATCTCCCACCTGCGCTTCGGGAAGACGCCCATCAAGTCTTCCTACTATATCCATAAAGCGGACTTCGTTGCCTGTCACAACCCGGCTTACATCGGCAAATACGATCTTCTGGACGGCCTGAAGCCGGGAGGGCGTTTCCTCCTCAACACCCAGTGGAGCCCCGAAGAGATCGAGAAAAACCTGCCCGGGGACATGAAGCGCTTCATCGCGCGCAACGGAATCGCCTTTTACGCCATCAACGCCGTCAAAATCGCGCAGGAGCTGGAACTCGGGAGCCGCATCAACATGATCATGCAGGCGGCTTTCTTCAAGATTATTGCTCAGGGGGCTGAGCCCGTCCGCCCCTCCGGGACGGACTGCGCCCCCCGAGACCCCCGGAACATCGCTCAGGGGGCCGAGTCCGTCTGTGCCTCCGGGACGGACCGCGCCCCCCGAGACCCCCGGAACATCGCTCAGGGGGCTGAGTCCGTCTGTGCCTCCGGGACGGACCGCGCCTCCCGAGACCCCCGGATTGCCGCTCAGGGAACTGAGGCCCCCCGGACTCCCGCCATTATCTCCATCGATGAAGCCGTGAAGTACCTGAAAGAGGCTGTCGTCGAATCCTACGGCAAGCAGGGGCAGAGGGTGCTCGACATGAATTTCGCGGCCATCGACCGGGGCATCGCCGGCGTGGCGGCCGTCCCGGTCCCGGAGGAGTGGAAGGACGCGCCTCTGCCCGGCGCAGAAGCCGGAAAAAGCCCTTCCGTCCCGGACTTCGTCGCGAAATTTGTGGAACCCGTCAACCGTCAGGAGGGAGACCGCCTGCCCGTGAGCGTCATGAAGGGCTGCGAGGACGGGACGTTCCCCGTCGGGACGAGCGCGTTCGAGAAGCGCGGCATCGCGGTGTTCACGCCGGTGTGGAAGCCGGAACAGTGTATTCAGTGCAATCAGTGTTCTTTCGTCTGTCCGCACGCCGTTCTGCGCCCGCTTCTGGCGGACGAGGCGGAACTGGCCGGAGCGCCGGAGGGATTTTCGACGAAGCCCGCGGCGGGGGTGTTCGGTGAGGGCGGCAGGCGATTTCATCTGGCCGTTTCCTCGCTCGACTGCACCGGGTGCGGCAACTGCGTCGATGTCTGCCCCGCGGGCCGCGGGGGCGGGGGTGGAGATAGAAGTGAAAGTGGAAGTGAAAGTGAAGGCGGGAAAAAGGCTCTCGAAATGCGGCCTCTCGCGTCTCAGCTTCCGAAAGCCGCGGAGCTGTGGGATTTCGCGGTTTCGCGTATCTCCTGTAAACCCGTTCCCGAGGAGCGGCTGCGCACCGTCAAGGGAAGCCAGTTCGCGCAGCCTCTGCTCGAGTTCAGCGGAGCCTGCGCCGGGTGCGGCGAAACGCCTTACGTGAAGCTCCTGACGCAGCTGTTCGGCGACCGGATGTACATCCAGAACCCCTCCGGCTGCACCACCGTTTGGGGCGGAAGCTGTCCCGCCATTCCCTACACGACGAACGCCGAGGGACACGGCCCGGCCTTCGCCTATTCGCTGTTCGAGGACTGCGGGGAGTACGGGTTCGGAATCCACATCGGCGCGACCCAGCTTCGCGGACTCGTCGCGGAGAAGGTTGCTCAGGCTCTCGCGGAACCCGCGCTGCCCCTCGACCTTCGGAAAGCGATGACGGACTGGTACGAACGCCGGAACGAGAGTTCGGGAACGCGGGAGCGCGCCTCGCGTCTCGCCGCGGCCCTGAGCGTTCACAAGGGCTCCGACCCGCTGCTCGACGAAATTTACGGCCGCCGCGACTTTTTCGTCCGGAAGGCGCAGTGGATCGTCGGCGGGGACGGCTGGGCCTACGACATCGGGTACGGCGGGCTGGACCACGTCGCGGCGTCCGGCGAGGACATCAACATCCTGATTGTGGACACGGAGGTCTATTCCAACACGGGAGGACAGTCCTCCAAGGCCACGCCCGCCGCGGCGATAGCGGGTTTTTCGGCCGGAGGCAAGAGAACCTGCAAGAAAGACCTGGGCATGATGATGATTCCCTACGGGAACGTCTACGTGGCGCAGATCGCCATGGGAGCGGACCGGAACCAGACGCTGAAGGCCTTCGTCGAGGCCGAGGCGTATCCGGGCGTGTCGGTCGTCATCGCGTACTGTCCCTGCATCAACCACGGGATTTCCGCGGGGATGGGCAGATCCCAGGAGCAGGAAAAGCGCGCCGTCGAGGCCGGCTATTGGGGCCTGTACCGCTACAACCCCCTCCTGAAAGATCAGGGGAAGAATCCTTTTATTCTGGACTCGAAGCCTCCGAAAGCGAATTTCCGGGAGTTTCTGAAGAGCGAGGTTCGTTACGCGGCCCTGTTCCGCCAGTTCCCCGACCTGGCGGGCGAGCTTTTCGCGAAGTGCGAGAGCGACGCGATGGCCCGGCTGGCGGCCTACCGGCGCCTGGCGAATCCGCCGGACTCTGCGGGGATTCTGCTTGAAGCGCGGTAGCGTTCATCCGCTGCCCGTCAAAACTGCGGCCGAAAAAATCCCCTCTCCCGCAGGAGAGGGGATTTTTTATTTTGAGGGGATTTTAGATTTGGGACTGTAGATTTGGAATTGTAGATTTGGAATCGCAGAATTTTCCGAGCCCCGCACGATCCGCGCCCTGCCGCCTGGCCTTCGGCGCGGTCGGCGCGTCAATCCGCCGCGTCGGCGCTCTCTATTTTCTCACTCTTTATTTCTTCATCCTTCGTATCTTCAGTTTTCACGTCCTTGCTTTTCACGTCCTCGCTTTTCGCGTCCGCGTCGGGCGTGACGGGCAGAACCTCGGCGCCGGGCGTTCCGGAGGGGAAGAGCGAGGAGTCGAGGACCACGATCTTGGCCTTGCCGAGCAGTTTTCGGGAAAAGGCGTTCAGCGCCTCGCGTTCCTTCTGCTGCCGCACGAGCGCGCGAATGTCCGCGCTGACCTCGTCATAGGAGGACACTTTCTCTTCGACCTTCTCGGTCTTGACCCCCACGGCAAAGTCGTCGCTCGCGAGTTCGAACACGGCGCTCACGGCGCCGATATCGTCGGATTTCATCGGCGCGAACATGCCGTCGAAGCCGGCCTCCGACACGAATGTCGGCTCGGACGTGACGCGAAGAACCTTTGCGGGGTCTACGACGTCGGCCGATGTCGCCTCGTTCCAGGGCTTCCCTTCGACGAGCAGATTCCGAACCTTTTCCGCCTCGTCGCGGGAGGCGAAGGAGGCGAAGCTGACCATGAAACCGGCCGGCCTTCTGAAGAAGAGATCCTTCATGCTGTCGTAAAACGCCTTGACCTCGTCTTCGCTGACCGCGGTGCCGCCGACCGCGTCCATCATCAGGCGCTCGCCCGCCATCTGCCGGGCGATGTCCGCCTTATAGTCCGACACCTTGATCCCCGACCGCTCGAGGTATTGATAGAATGCCTCCCGGGTCGGAAACGCGCTGTCGGCGTAGCGCTTCATCGCCTGCTCCGCCTCGGCGTCCGAGATTACGATGCCGCTGTCCCGAACGTCCTGCGCCATTTGGAGCTCCATCGCGTACTGATCGAGAGCGGACTTGTAGATATACGGCATGTCCACGGAGGCGAGAGAGGCGGACCCGTACTGCTCCAGAAGCAGGAGAACCCTCTGCTCCAGTTCCGAGCGCATCAGCCGCTTCCCGTTGACCTCGGCCACCGCGTAGTCCTCCCGCCGCTCGGAGCCGCCGCGCGACCCCCCGGAGTCGTACATCAGGAAGGTCGACAGCAGGAAAGCCAGGACAATGATAAGCATAATCCATCGCATCTGCGTTCTGAGCCTGTTCATCAAAACGATCATCTTCTTTCCGTTTCGTTGTATTCACTGCCAAATCAAATCAAAATTTACATGAAAACAAAATCAATTAACGAGCGGAGTAGATTCTTTTCGTCATCTGCTCGTGTTTTTTTTCATGCTCTTGCCACCAGGCGTACTCCAGGGCTCTGACGAGATCCTCGCGCCGGGAGCGCCAGGCGCGGACGGCCTGCCCGCCCTCCGACTCCGACAGGGCGGTCAGGTCGGCGTCGATGTCGACGGGCTGCCCGTGAAGGGTAAATTTGTCGCCGTTATAGGCCACGACGGAGCCGTCGCCGAAGGGAATGTAAACCGCCGGGCACGCGCCGCCGTCCGTCTCGTCTCTTGCTTCATCTTTCATTGCGTCTTTTGTTTCGCTCATTTGAGAAGAAGAGGGAGCTTCAGGCTCATTTGCTGCGCGAACTCGCCGTTGTTGTAGTATCGCGCGTGCTTTTTCCCGCAGACAAAGCCCAGACTCCTGTAAAGCTCGAGCGCCGCGAAGTTGGAGGGCCGCACCCGCAGAAGGAGAGACGGACAGGCCAAAGCGGACGCGCACTCGGCCGCCGCGACGACCAGCTGCATCCCCAGGCCGAGCCGCCGGTACTCCGGCAGGACGACCACGTTCATCAGAAGCCCGCTCCCGCTTTCATGGCCCAGAACCGCGTAACCCAGCAGCCTCTCCTCTTCTCCCGCGGAGAACGCCCCGAGGTAGGCGAGTTCCGCGCCGTTCCGAAGGTCGCGGACGATAATCCGCTCCGGCCAAGGATAAGGGGAGGTCTTGTCGACCTCCAGAATCGGGGCGGCGTCGAGTTCCGTACAAAAGCGGATGTCCGCGAAAAACACTAGAACCCCCGATTGATCGTCTGGTTTCTGTCCGCTCCGACGCCGATCAGACTGACCGGCGCGCCGGCGGCCTCTTCGATATAGCGAACGTAGTTCCGCGCGGCCCCGGGCAGAGCGCCGAACTCCGCGCAGCCCGAGATGTCCTCGTCCCACCCCGGCAGGGTCTCGTACACCGGACGGCACTCCTCCAGCGCAAGGGGCGCGGTGAACCGCTCCACTTTCGTTCCGTTCAGTTCGTAGGCCGTACAGACTTTGATCTCGCCCAAACCGCTCAGAACGTCCAGCTTCGTCAGGGCGATCGTCCCGCCCCCGTTCAGGCGCATGGAGTAGCGCAGCGCCATCATGTCCAGCCACCCGCAGCGGCGCGGGCGTCCCGTGATGGACCCGAACTCGCCGCCTTTTTCCCGCAGGCGGGTCCCCACATCTCCCTTGTCCTCCGTCGGCATGGGACCCTCCCCCACCCGCGTGGTGTAGGCTTTCACGACGGCGATCACGCGGGTGACGCTTGTCAGGGGCAAGCCTGTCCCGGTGAATCCCCCCGCCGTGGTCGTGGAAGAGCTGGTGACGTAGGGATAGGTGCCGTGGTCGATGTCCAGAAGCGTCCCCTGCGCCCCTTCCAGCAGAATGGATTTGCCCTCGTCGACGGCGTCGTGCAGGAGAGCCGTCGTGTCCTCGACATAGTGGAGCAGAGCCTTGCCCCACTCCCGGGCCGGCTCGTAAACTTCGTTCAGCGGAAGGGGATTTTCGCCGTAAACTTTGGTCAGGAGCCTGTTTTTTTCTTCCAGGATCACCGACAGCTTCTCGCGCAGGCGGGATTCGTCCAGGAGATCTTCCACCCGGAGGCCGCTTCGCGCGTATTTGTCGACGTAGCAGGGCCCGATGCCCCGCCCGGTCGTTCCGATCATGTGACCCTTGCCGCGGAAGGCCTCCTGAGCCTTGTCGAAAATCTTGTGGTAAGGCATGACCACGTGAGCGTGAGGACTGACCACGAGACGCGCGCGATCCTGGCCCCGATCGCCCAGCTCCTTGATCTCCTTCAGGAACTGTTCGGGGTCGAGGACGACACCGTTGCCGATCACGCAGAGCTTGCCCGGGTAAAGCATACCGGAGGGCAGGAGTTTGAAGATGATTTTTTTCCCGTCCGCGATGACGGTGTGGCCGGCGTTGGCCCCGCCCTGGTAGCGGACAAAAACATCGACGCCCGCGCCCATCGTGTCCACGACTTTTCCTTTGCCTTCGTCGCCCCATTGAGCGCCGAAAAGTATTTCCACTTTACCCTTCACAGCGATCGCTCCTCCATATCAGCCTTCGAATCATTATCAACCTTCGTCTTGGAGAGCTTTTTCTTCAGCTCCGAAACAGCGCGCTGCAACTGCGCGTCCTTCACGTGATCCTTTTCCACATGCCCCTCGACCTCTATCGCGGGGGAGAGCCCCACGTGGTCGATGACCTTGCCGGAGGGCGTGTGGTAACGCGCGATCGTCACGTAAATGCCGGAGCCGTCGGTCAGGTTGAAAAGCGTCTGCACCGAGCCCTTGCCGAAGCTCTTCTTGCCGATCGTCGTCGCGCGCTCCCGGTCGGCGAGGGCCCCCGCCACAATCTCCGACGCGCTGGCGCTGCCCTCGTTGATCAGCACGACCATCGGGATGTCGGTCAGGAACTTCGATGAGTCCGCGTAGTATTCCTCGTTGGACCTCTCCACCCGTCCCCGCGTCCCGACGACGAGACCCCCGTCCAGGAACATGCTGCTGACGTTGACGCAGACGTTGAGAAGCCCGCCCCCATTGTTGCGGAGGTCCAGAATCAGGCCCTTCGCGTTCCGGGCGATGATGTCGCGCAGTGCTTCCTCCGCCTCCTCGTCCGTCTTCTGTTTGAACTGCGTCAGCCTCAGGTAGCCGATGTCGTCCGAGAGCATCTCGTACCGGACCGACTTGATTTTGATGACCTCGCGCACGAGGTCGAATTTCAGCAGTTCCTCCTCGCCCTCGCGGCGTACCCAGATGGTCACGGAGGTGTCCGGCCTGCCCCGAAGGCGTTTCACAACCTCTTGAGAATCCCAGCCCAGCGCGAGCTCGTCCCCCACCTTGACGATCTGGTCCATCGGCTTCAGCCCGACCCGATCCGCCGGGGTGTCCTCGATGGGGCTGATGATCAGTATCTTGCCGTCCCGGTCCCCGATGTACATCCCCAGGCCGCCGTACTGGCCTTCCATCTCGATTTCTTCTTCCTTCAGCTGGTCGGGCGCTACGAAGCGCGTGTAGGGATCCTTCCACGACTCCACCATGCCCTTGATTGCGCCCTGCACGAGCTGGTCTTCCGTCAGGGTCTTCGTGTCCGCGTCGACCTGGTAGGTCTCGATGATGGCCCGCGCCTGACGCACCAGCCAGAGAGACTTCGCGCTGAAAGGAGAGATTCTTTCAAAGTCGGAAACGTCCGCAGCCCCTGCGGAGTGGGGCGCGATTCCCTGAAAACCCGACAACAGCAGGACGGCGAACACCGCCGGCAGCATGAACCACAGCCATCGATTTCCCCTGCGAACTCCGCTCTTCCGGAGAAAACCGTTTTCCTTTCCGCAGAACGTTTTCCTTTCCATAGCCGAAAAGCTCCTCTCCGTACATAGGGTCCGACCCCGATCCGGTTCTGTCGGCGGCCGGTCCGCACCGCTTTTATTTTATCGCATAAATTACCCTGACGCGCAAATCCTCGTATTTATTCGCTCAGGGGGCAGAGCTCGTTCGCCCAAAAGCGGGCTCGCCAGCCCCTCGAACCCCTTAACTTGGGCAATCTGCGCAAGGATTTGCCGTCATGACCCCGCTCCGCCGGCGACGAATCCCGTGCTCCAGCAGGCCTGGAGGTTGAAACCCCCGGTCGGCCCGTTGATGTCGAGGACTTCACCGGCGAAAAAGAGGTTCTCGCAGCGCCGCGAGCGCAGGGCCGCGGAGTCCACTTCGTCGAGGGACACTCCGCCCTTGGTGACGATGGCGTGGTCGAAGCTCCACAGGCCGTTCACGGTGAGGGTGACGTTCTTCAGCAGAAAGGCCAGGTCCGCCCGCTCCTCCGGCGCGACGCAGTCCGCCGGTTTTTCGGGCGGGATGTCCGAGAGCTCCAGAATCACCGGAATCAGGGCGCCCGGCAGAAGATCCGCGAGGGCCCGGCTGAACTCCCGATCCGCGTACTTCTCGAAATCGCGCCCGATGCGGGCGGTCAGCTTCTCCTGAGAAAGCGCCGGCTTCAGATCCAGAATCAGGCTCACCGTCCCCCGCTTCATCCAGTCCGGTATGGAGGGGCTCAGGTCCATGACGATCGGGCCGCTGACGCCGAAGTTGGTGAACTCCATCTCCCCGAACCGCTCGTCCGTCTTTTCGCCGTCCACCGCGGCGGAAAGCCTCACGTTGCGGAGGTCGAAGCCGCGGGCCAGCTTCACCCAAGTCTCCTTCGTCCGGACGGGGACGAGCGCGGGGGTCGGCGTGACGACGGTATGCCCGGCCTGCTCCGCGAAGCGGTAGCCGTCGCCTTCCGAGCCGGTTTTGGGGTAGGACTTGCCGCCCGACGCCAGAATGTACCGGTCGGCGGAAAGCTCCTCGGCGGCCGTGACGAGGCGCTCGACGCGCCCGTTCCTGACCTTCAGGGCCCGCACCGGCGACCGCCGCAGGATTCGGACCCTTCCCTTCCTGCAGTAAATCAGGAGGGTGTCGAGTACCCTCTGGGCCCCCGCGTTCGCGGGGGAGATGTCGGGGAAGACGCGGCCGCCGCGCTCGACGAGGGTCCTGACGCCCTGCCGGTTGAAGAACTCCAAGGCTTCCCGTGGCCCGAAACGCGCGAACACCGGGCGGAGGAACGCCGCCCCCTTTTCCCCGTAGCGCGACAGAAATGCCTCGGTGTCGGGCAGAGCGTTCGTCAGATTGCAGCGGCGTTTCCCGGCCAGAAGCAGCTTTTCGCCGAGGGAATCGTTTTTCTCGGCCAGCAGGACGCGCTGACCGAGCTCCGCCGCCCGCCCCGCCGCGATCAGGCCCGCCGGGCCGCCGCCGATCACGATCGTGTCGAAGCGTTCCATTCCGCGGCACTCCCCCTTTTCGCGTTTTTTGCGGCTCCATTCGGCGCGGCCTCCGCCGCCCCGCTTTCGGACTCATACAGGCTTTATTGTACTATGCGAACGGGGGAATGGCGATGGCGCGGGAAGCGATTCCCGGCGTCTTCGCGGCGGAGACGGCGAACGGCTGATATAATGAAGCGCAGGACAGGGTGCGGGCGACCGCGCAGCTGACTTTGAGGTTCGGCCTCCGAGCGGAATCTCTCAAAAGCAACGGTATATACACGACTCCTGTCCTGCACGCTATTATGCCGGCGGGAAACGTGTCCTCCTATTTCGTCAGCGCGTCGTTCTTTTTTAGTTCTTTTTTAGTTCTTTTTTTCCGTGTTCGTTTTCACGTACGCGGCCGCATCTCGAGAGGCAGAGGCGGGCGGAGCAGACGCACTTTCCCTTGCAGATGGGACAAAGGTATCCGTAGTGGTCGAAATTCCTGTAAAAATTTCTGAACAGCCCCAGGTCCACGGTCTCGCCGAAAGTCTCCGGGAGGCGGCGGGCCGGGGTCGTGCCGTCGGGCCAGCCCCACAGCTCGTGCAAGACGTATTCCGCGCCCTTCCGAAGCAGTTCTTCCCGCGCGCGTCCGTACAAATAGTCAAAGACCACCCGCGTCCGCTATTCTATATTTATATGGAAAAAATTTGAGAAAAGGGAAAAAAAGCCTCGAAAAAACAACTTTAGAGGTCGGGTGTCGGGTGTTATACATGATCTTTCAAGAAACACAAGAGCAAAAAAAAGGTCTTCCCCTCCTTGCGCGATTTTCAGTAATTTTACCTCGAAAGACGCAAAAAAGCAAAGCCGATTGACAAGCCGATGCCGCCGGCCGCGTCGCGTCATTCCCCATATCCGGTCATCAGGTATTCGTCGGCATACACGCCGCTGCGGACAGCGTATCGCGGCACTCCCCCCTTTCGGGGGCGTAAAACTCTCTGCTATAATTCGTGACAGGGAATATCCGTCTGGAACAGGTCAGGCGCGGATCGTCGTTTTCGCGCAATCAGGCCGTGGGTAGTAAAATAGCGACCGTTTTCAGCTTTCATCATATCCCTGTCACCCGCAGCGTAGGGGTTGTCGCAGACAAGCCAGTCCTCCCATGCAAGCGCGTGGCAAGTATGGGTAAACGTATCCGTAATCGTCATGGCTTGCGACTGCCCCCACAGCGACTTCCACCACTCCATGTCGTGGAACGCGGCGTTTACCTCGTCCACCCAAAAGGGCTTCATTTCCTCCGGCACATTGCCGCCGAACTCTCTTTGCAGTCCCGGCGTTGACACGGCGAGAACGCCGTCCTTTTTGAGCAGCGGCGCGATGCGGCTATCGAGATAGTCCTTGCCCGTGCCGAAATAGTAGTAAGCGTCAATGCTGATGATTGCGTCGAAATATTCATCGGCAAAGGGCAGCCCGTTTGAAGCGCCGGTTTCCGGGACGGTTCCCCAATCGCCTGTAAGGTTAGCAGTCGTCTGGGGTTGTGAAGCGTCGGCGTGTATGGGGATAATCTTGTCCCCAAGCCCGAAGTGCTTGAACCGTTCGTAGTTGCCCGTCGCGGAAATCCACAGGTCGGTAGCGAACACCTGCGCGCCTGCCTCTTTCGCAAGGTAGATTGAAGTCAGCCCCGTCCCGCAGCCCAAATCCAAAATGCGCATATCCTGCGACAGTTCAAGCCGTCCGCACAGTTCGTCGAGTATTCTGACGGAGCTTGGCCCCATCATATTCTTCTGATAAAAGTCCTGCGTGAACTCCGTATGTGTTCCAAATCTCATAGTGTATCAATCCTCTCTCATAGTGTATCAATCCTCAACGGTCGCTCATCCCCGGCACAGCCGGGACAGCGCGAGCTGCCGTCCGTGCAGCAGAGTGGGCATAGTCTCTTGTGCTTTGCTTGTCGATGAGGTTGCCAATCGTTTTTTCAGGGTTGCGCCTCATCTCGTTCATTCAATCACGAGCATGTCGTTCTCGTCGAACTTCCAGGAATCGGCGCAGGCTGCCTCCCAATAGTAGCCGTCTAAATCCTGAAAATATCCGCTGTACCCGCCCCAAAACACAGTTCGAGGTTGTTTGGCTATCCTTCCTCCGAGGCTCTCTACGCGCGCGAAGATCGCGTCAACCTCCGCTTTGCTCTTCGCGTTGTATGCGAGAGTGATTCCTGGAAACCCGCCGCCGGGCTGCGGGGTATTTTCCTCGTCGATGTCCTTCGCCAGCAGGTCGAGCGGATACAGCTCCAGTTTCGAGCCCTTATTGTTGAAAAAGATTACTTTCGGGTCGTCCTCGTCGTTCGATGTCACCAAACCAAGCGCATCTCTGTAAAACGACCGCGATTTTTTCAAATCCCTTACTCCCAGGCAGACTATATTGATCCTGTTCATAACCGTGACTCATCCTCTCACTGGAACCGCGTTATCTTTGTCCGCTTCCTCCAAGTCGCCGGACTCGCGGATAAACATGTCCGCGGTTTTCCGAATTTCATTTATCAGAGACTTCTTGTCGGCATATTTCTGCACGGCAAACGCAATCACCTCCTTTCGGAGGCCGAACCTCAAAGCCAGCTGCGCGGTCGCCCGCACCCTGTCCTGCGCGTCATTATATCAGCGGGAAACGTGTCCTCGATAGACGCTGTGCAATTCCACGAGGGTGAAAATGTCGTCCGGCGTCATAGGCGTGCCGTATCGAGGCGGGAAGGGGCAGCCATTCGGGACGCAGTGAGCGTGATATAATAACGGCGGGAATAATCCGCTTGGGAGAGGTCAGGCGGTTGCTTCCAGGCTGCCGAAGCGGGGCGGACACCCCACCTCGGACTTACGCCCTGCAGCAGGATTAGTACGCTAGGATTAGTACGCTTTGAAAAGCCGTATCAGCTCGGCAATAGCTGGTAATAGTTGCAGAATAGCTATTACTTCTCACAAGGCGGATGAGAGAGACATCTACTTGTGTTATATTGCGGCTGAAAGTCATAAATTTACTTGACGAGGAGCAAAGGCAGCTATGGAAACGGGTGAAGAAATCATGACAAATCAACAGTTTGACGCCATCATCAAGATGGTCTTGAACACAATTGACTTAGCATCCCAAGATGTCATAACCATGAGAAAAGCGATCTTGGATCTGCTCATCGACGACAAAACAAAACAAGAGTACCAAAAGCCTCTCAAAGAGCGAAACTGAAAATGAAAAATCAAGGCGACTCGGACGGAGTTTCGGATCGCTGTTCGTGTTAAGAAAGGAGCGGCTGAAATGGGCGTGGCGACGCTGGAAGGAGCGGAGAAAATCATGACTGATTATCAGTTTAAGGCAATTTTAAGTTTGGTTATCAAAGTTTTGCGGTCAACACGAAATATTGATGACGCCATATCGTACTTGGAATCCCTGAAGAACGGCACCGAAAAAGCCGGAGAGAACGATAGAAACTCTGAATAATTTAAACAGCTTTTCATCGTTATAACTTCGGTTTTCCGAATTTCATTTATCAGAGACTTATTGTCGGCATATTTCTGCACGGCGAACGCAATCACCTCCTTTCGGAGGCCGGATCTCAAAGCCAGCTGCGCGGTCGCCCGCGCCCTGTCCTGCGCATCATTATATCGGCGGGAAACGTGTCCTCCTATTTCGTCAGCGCTCGTTCTTTTTTAGTTCTTTTTTAGTTCTTTTTTTCCGTGTTCGTTTTCACGCACGCGGCCGCATCTCGAGAGGCAGAGGCGGGCGGAGCAGACGCATTTTCCCTTGCAGATGGGACAAAGGTATCCGTAGTGGTCGAAATTCCTGTAAAAATTTCTGAACAGCCCCAGGTCCACGGTCTCGCCGAAAGTCTCCGGGAGACGGCGGGCCGGGGTCGTGCCGTCGGGCCAGACCCACAGCTCGTGCAAGACGTATTCCGCGCCCTTCCGAAGCAGTTCTTCCCGCGCGCGTCCGTACAGAAGCGAGGAGGCGCCGCCCCCTCGGTATTTCCTGTCGAGCAGGACGGCGTCGCAGGTGTACGCCGGCGCGCCGCCCGTCATCTCCGTTATCCGCCGGCAGATTTCGGGATGTCCGCCCGACAGGCTTATGCCCTTGACGTAAACGATCAGTCCCCCCATCTCCCCGTTCCTGGCGACGTACTTCAGGCAGATGTTCTCCGTGTCCTCCAAAACCGGCACGAAGTGAGGCATTATCCCGCTGCCGTAGTTGAGATAGACGCTGTGCAATTCCACGAGGGTGAAAATGTCGTCCGGCGTCATAGGCTCCACATGCCCGCTCATCGCCCGGCCTCCGCCGAAACGGCAGAATGCGGAGATCGGGCGGCTTTGCCGCGGTTCAGCAGCAAAAACAGGACCAGAAACACCGCGCCGGCGGCGCCGACGATCGCGCAGGCGCCCCGATACCCCAGCGGAAGCAGCGCGCCGAAGAGAATCGGGCCGACGCTCAGAAAAAGGCTGTCGGCGGCGTTGAAGGCCCCCATGGCCCTGTTGCAGCCGTAAGCCCATGTCGCTTCAAGGTTCGTGAAGTAGACGTTCTGTGCCGTCAGGCCGAATCCGGCCGCCGCGGTCGTCACGCAGGCCGCCGAAACCGCGGTCTCGAGGGAAGGCGAAACCGCGAAAACCAGAATCCCCGCGATATAGAGCGCGTTCGCCGCCGCGTTGACGTATTTTGCGCCCAGGCGCTCCAGCAGATATTCCGTCACCGGCGGCCCGAACCAGATAGCCGCCGCCCCGGAGAACAGCAGCACCTGCCCCACGGTGACCTCCGAGTAGCCCAGACCGTTCGCGTAAAGGGGAAAGAGATAGTCCTTGTAACACAAGATGACGAGGAAGGGGAACATCGAAAGGGAAAAAAACGACCAGACGCTTTTGTCCTTCCAGAAATTGCGGGCCAGGGCGGCGGACGCGGGCTTCTCTTTCGGCTGGAACTCCGCCTCGTCGGTTCCTGCCGCCGTGGCGGTTCCTGAGGGAACGCACAAAAACCCGAGAAACAGGGTCAGGAAAACGAAGACCGCCGAAAAAACGAAAACGGCGGCGTACCCGAAAAATTTCGACACATAGGAGCCTATGGAGACGCCGACCACGACGCCGGAGAGTATGCCCGCGTTGAAGTCCGCAAAAAGGCCGCCGCGCCGCTTCTCGTCGCGGGAAAGGATGACGGCGTCGCAGGCGGCGGTGATCATTCCCATCCCCAGTCCCGTCAGGGCCATTCCCGCGAGCAGCAGGCCGTAGTCGGTTTTCGCGGCGCCCCAGAAGCAAAAGAGCCTTCCCGCGGTTTCCGTCAGGATTCCTCCGTTCAAGGTGCGGCGTGTCCCCAGCCCGTCGATGCACTTCGCCCCGGCGGCCGAGGCGAAGAAGCTGCAGACGAGGTTCAGCGAGAGGGGCAGGGCGGAACTGAGCGCGCCGGAAATGGGAAGGGCCGCTCCCGACGCCTCGAAAATGCGGGCGGCCAGGGGCGAGATGAACGTGGTATCGGTACACATGGCAAAGTAAGCGATGAACATGATCGGACGGACGAGTTCCGGCACACCCCGGGAACGCCCGCGGAGCGCGAGCAGGGATCCCGCCGCCGCCGCGCCCTCGGAGAACAGCAGGAGAAATAGGACGATCAGCACCGCCGTGTCGAAGGCGATGCTCCTGACCTGCCGCGCGTTGGCGAGCCGGTCGGAAAAGAGGTTGTAGCCGAACTCCAGAAGCCCGACGATCTCCATGCGCGAGTTGCGCACCGGCGCGACGGCGTAGGTCCAGGAGCCGTAGTTGTCCGAATCGCTCTCGTAGAAGAGGGCGCCGTCCGAGGCCGCCTCGCCGTACCGGGAGCCGCGCAGGCTCCCCATGGGATAGACGGTGCAGAGCGTGTTCTCGTAGTCCATGACGCCGTAGAGCGCGTTGTTCTCCCAGGAGAACTTATAGACCATATAATAGAGGTAGGAGCCCTCTTTTTCGGCGCTGTCGCAGGGCGCCGCGAGGATGGATCGGATGCGCGCGAAGGCCTCCCCTTCATGGTCGCCCAGGGTTTCGATGGATTGGAGGTCCCCGCCCCAGCCGAGGGGGGAAATTTCGGACAGGGCCGAGGTGAGCTGAATCAGATTCAGACGGCGGGATTCGTCCAGCCGCCGGCTGTTCGCGCCGAAAAGGGATGCGCCGATCAGGGTGGAGGTCACGGCGGTCGAGAGGGCGACGACCGCCAGCAGCCTCGTCTGAGTCCGCGACTTCCGGGAGATGAAGCGGACGATCAGGGAACAGGCGTGGAAAAGCGCGACAGCCGCCAGCGTCGCGGCGATGCCCCACAGAAAGCGCGTGAAGAAAAGCCGCCCGCCGTTCACCGCGAAGACGCCGCCGGAAAAAATGATTTTGCCGTCTTCCTTCAGCAGAAAGACCCTCTCCGTATCCGTCAGGCTCAGGATGTCGTTTTCGTCGATATACAGGTTGTAGACGATGTTCGGCGCCTTGAAAATCTCCTCGTACTCCGGCAGGGCGGCGACGGAACGTCTCGCGAGATCCGTCACGAAGAGCTTCCCCCGGCTGTCGGCGGCGATCCCCCAGGGTATGCCGTCGTTCTTTCCGTTTGCGTTCCTCCCGTTGCCCGACCAGTCGGAAATCTCTCGGAGCGTGCCGTCCTCTTCCGCGTAAAGCACGGCCCGCAGGGTCATGGCGTAGACCGCGTCCCGCGAGGCGCTGTAAACGACGTGGCGCGGGTCGAATTTTTCCGGCTCCGGGCCGGGCGGCGCGACGCTGCGGACAAGCCGGGCGCTGCCGTCCGGGGCGGATTCGTCCGCGGCCGGCCTGTCCGCCTCCGGGAAGCGGTAAAGCTCCAGAGAAGGGCCGTTCTTCAGAACGAAAGAGAGGGCTCCGCCGTAATATTGCAGGGCGCGGATGTTCCCGTACTGGAGAGGCCTGCCGGCGGGCTCCGGATAGTTCCGCAGAAAAAGCACCTTCTCGAAGCGCCCGTCCAGCGAATACTGCATGATGCGCTCCGCCGCGACGCCGGTGGTCACGGAAGCGTATCGGATGTCGGCGATGTAGAGTTTTTTTCCGTCCGTGACGGCATACTCCGCGTAATAATAAGACCCCTCCGACTCGCGGCCGCCCCGGGCCGTACCGTGAACCTCCCAGTCCCGGACGACGGAAACCCGCGTCTTGCTCTTGTCGACGACGACAAGAAACCCCCCTTTTGACGTGTTTGACGTGTTTGACGTGTTTGACGTGAAAATCCGCAATGTGGAAACCTGAGACGGCGCCTCCAGGCGCAGTTCGTCTCTGAAGGGGTTTTCGCTCAGAAAATGCCTCTCCCGCCAGACGAAAAACGCCGCGGCGGCGAGCAGAAAGCAAAACAAAACGCTTTTCTTCCCGAGAACGGAAAGAATATTTTTGAAAATAAGAGGCTTCGGGCCGCCGCTGGACGAGCTGTCAAAAGATCTGTTGGAAAAATTATTGGAAGAATTATTGGAAGCGTTCATGATTCCGCGTCGGAAGCCCCTCTCGATTTTTCTGAAAGGGCCGGCAGCGCGTTCAGCAATGCGTCCGCCCGCTCGGCCGCCGTCTCATAGTCGAAGAAATTCAGCAGGCGCAGAATTTCCCCCAGCCGCGCGTCGACCTCTTCGTTCAGGCTTGCGCGTTTCAGCGTCTCCGCCAGGGCGTCGATCTCGCCCGTCTTGCCGAACAGACAGTTTTCTTTCAGGGCTTCGAGACTTTGCCTCAGTTCTTCCGCGCCCACTTTTTCCTTTTCCGCGGATTTCTCCTCCGCGAAGGGCGTGCTCAGAAACTTTTCGCGAAAGGACAGCGCCGCGCCGCACAACGCCTCGGTCTCGGCGCGGCACGTGTCCCCGTCCCCGGACTTCGCCGCCATTTCCAGCTTATAGGCCGCCTTCGAGACGTTCTCGGCACCGATCATCGCGAACACGGACTTCATCGCGTGGACGCGGATCGCGTACTGGCGCAGGTCCCCGGCCTCCAAAAAAGACATGACGGCCGCGGCCGCGATGGGCAGTTCGGCGCACGTCTGACGCAGAATTTGAAGGTACGCTTCCCTGCCGCCCGTGTAGCGAAACCCCTGGGCCGCGTTCAGGCCGATCTCCGACAGCGCCCGCACGAAGTCCCCGTCTTCGGCGCCCGGCGCCGCTTCTTCGGAGATTTCTCCCGTTCTCGTTTTTTCGGGAGGAAGCCAGCGGGCGAGCATTTCGTTCAGATTTTTCCCCTCGATGGGCTTGGCGAGAAAATCGTTCGCCCCGGCGTCGAAGAACGATTTCACCGCGTCGGAAATCACGTTGGCGCTGAGGACGACGATGGGCAAATCCGCGTATCCGCCCCCCAGGGCCCGGATGCGCGCTATGGACTCCAGCCCGTCCATGACGGGCATCATGTGATCCATAAAAACCAGGTCGTAGCGTTTTTCCTGTACCATTTTCAGCGCCTCGGCGCCGTCCGCGGCGATGTCGGGCTCTATGCCGTGCCGCATGAGATACCCGCGGGCAACGGAGATATTGACGGCGTTGTCGTCCGCCACAAGCACATTCGCGCCCTCCGCCATGACCGGCGGGGTTTCCTCCCGGTCCGCCATGTCCGGGTTTCCCTCCGGGAGAGGCAAAAAAACGCTGAAAACGCTTCCCTTGCCGTACTCGCTTTCCACGGTGACGGTTCCCTCCATCATCTCCACGAGCTTTTTCGTGATGGAGAGCCCCAGCCCGGTGCCGACGACCGTGCGGTTCTTCACCTTGTCCAAACGCTCGAAGGCCTCGAAGAGGTTCGGCAGTTCCTCCTTCTTTATCCCCATCCCCGAGTCCGAGACGACGAAAAGGACGCCCGGGGTCCCTTCCCGCCCGCCGCGTTCCACCCGAACGCTCACCCAGCCCTCCGGGGTGTACTTGACGGCGTTGTTCACGATGTTGGTGAGGATTTGGCGAATCCGAACCTCGTCCCCGAAAAGCGCGTCGGGAACGCCGTCGCCGACCTCGCACGAAAACCGCAGGTTCCTGGTCTCCGCAAGGTACTGTCCTATCGAACAGACGCTCTTCACCATCTTGCGCAGGCTGAAGTTCGTCGGGATAATGTCCATCTTGCCGGCCTCGATCTTCGAGGAGTCCAGAATGTCGTTGATGATCTGCAGCAGCGCGCGGGACATCGCCTTGATGTCCTCGAAATAGCTTTTTTGCGTCTCGTCGAGGTTGTCCGTCCGCATCAGGTCGCTCATGCCGATAATGGCGTTCATGGGCGTGCGGATTTCGTGACTCATGGAGGCCAGGAAACGGCTTTTGGCGGCCGTGGCGTCCTCGGCTTCCCTCCGGTGTTTTTCGGTTTCGGCCACGAGGTCTTTGATTTTGGCTATCGTATCGTTGTACTGCGCCGAGAGGACTCCAAAATCGTCTCTGGCGAAAATGGCCGCGGAGACGTCGAAATTGCCCTCCCCCACGGCCTTCGAGACCCTGAGCAGTTCGTTGATGGACCGTCTGACCTGGCGCGAAAGATAAATCGTGACGGCGACGGAAAAGACGCTCACGACGGCCAGAGCCAGGGCGGTCATTCTGCGGGCCGACGCGTAAACTTGGGCACTGAAGCCCTTTTCGTATTCCGTGCCGTCCCGGTTGAACTTGATGAGCGCCTCTATGGCGCTCTCCAGCGCGTTGCAGGCGGCAAAAGAATCGCCGTTGGCAAGTATCCGGGCCTCCTTGAACTGCTCCGCCTCGCACAGCGCCACGACTTTATCCGACAAAATCCGGTATGCGTCCCACCGCTGCTTCGCGTCTTCTATCAGCTCCAGATCCCGATTTTTTTGTTCCTGCATGTCGTATTCGGTCGTCAGAACCTCTTTTTCATATTTGCTCAGGTGATTTTCGATGGAAAGAATGAGGTCTTCCCTTTTCCGGAGGAGATCCTTCTCCGGGCTGAGCCGCAAAAGATAATCCAAACCGTACCTTCTGACGGTCGTGACCTGGCGGCTCATCTCGCTCAGGCGGAAGATCACGTCCGTCCACGAGTTCGCGAAAACCAGCCTGACGTACATCTCGGACAGGGCGCTGATGACGTAGGATCCGAAGGCCATGTTGGCGAGGACGATCACGGAAAAACTCAGAATCAGCTTCGCCCTGGTGGTCAGATTTTTGAAGTCCATCTCATTTGCTTCTTCCTCAATAATAAAACGGGAATCCCGTCAAATGTTTTTCGACAGCACCAGAGGCACGTCGAAGAGCAGCGCCCAGCTTGTGACGCTCTTGTCGGACAGCATGGGTATGTTCGTCGTCCGGCTCCACCAGCTGTTCGATATGGCGACCAGCACGTCCGGGCGGCGCGTCAGCGTCATGAGGCAGGGGTAGTAGATGAACGGTTCGTAGCAGACCAGCACCCCCACCGACAAGCCGTCGACCTTCGCGATGCCGTTCCCTCCGAACCAATCCGCCACGACGCTGTCTTCCCGGAAAGGATTCCACATGGAAATCGGCACGGTGTAGCGCTGCCTGACCGTGCCGGTGTTGCCGCCCCGGATCTGCACCACGTTATAATACTTTTTCGTTCCCCTCAGAGTGGTCTCCGCGCCGACGAAAAAAGTCCGGCCCTGCGAGGCGAAGAGATCCGTCGTCGGACGCCACAGATCCTCGGTGGGGCTGCCCCACCACCCCGCGATCGTCTCGGGAAGGACGATGTACTTTTCCGTCGTCTTCGCCAGTATGACGGACAGGACCCGATACCGCATGTACGCGCTCAGCGCGTCGCTGCTGCCGCTGTAGAGCAGTCCGAAAGGGGTGTATATCCCCTTCCAGTTCTCCGGGCTCCGGGCCTGAAGCCGCGACGACGGGGACATGTAAGCGGCGTAAAGGGTGAGCACGACGAGTACCGTCAAAAACGCGCCGCGCCTTTGTTCCGCGCAGTGCCAGAGCGCCGGCCAGGCGATCAGAAGCAGGACGATCCCCGCCTCCCGCGTGTAAGGAAGGAGATACCCGGCGCACAAAAGAGGACTTGTCCACCCCCACATCCCGACGGGCGGGAGCGTCAGGAGAACGAAAACCCCCAGCACCCGCAGCGCCTTCGAGCGGAACGGCGCGCCGGGGGCCGTCCACAGAAGCCCCCAGGGCAGGGCGAGCGTCAGAGACGACCCCACCCAGAGCAGCGACAGATAGCGCACCGAGCTCCAGGCCGGCAGGCCCAGGCTGAAATAGATGGCCGCGCCCGTGACGATACCGTAGGAATTGGACAGATAAAAGGCGAGCGCGGCAAGATAGGCGGAAAGGCGCGAGGGGGCCGAGAACCAGACGACGGGAACAAAAAATAAAACGGCAAAATTGAGAGAGCGCACCCCCGTGCTCAGGCCGATGAGGAGCGCGCAGACAATCGGAAACAAAATCCTGAATCGGAGCATCCTGAATCGAGATGTCCCGGAACGGGGCGCCCCGGCAGGGGGTATCATGGCGCGGGGTATCGCGGTACGGGGTATCCTGGCATGAGGTATCATGGCGTGACGACCTTTATTCCCAAACCCAAAGGGGCTCGTTCTTCTCCTTGATGAGACGCATGGGCAGAGGGCCGTGGTAGCGCGAGTCGTAGGCCGCCAGGACATCGTCCATCAGCCACACGGTTCCTTCCGGAACCACCAGGGGGTAATCCACTTTGCTCCACGTGTTTCCCGCGCGGCGCGCCCTGGGATACGCTTTTCCGTCCACGACGAACGTGTCGCCCGACAGATCGATCAGAGCGCCGGGAAGCGCGGCGACTCTTTTGATGACGCGCGGAGCCGCGAAAGTCATGCGCTCCTCGGCTATCCGCGGCTCGGCGGCGTAAAATTCGCGGACGTCGTAGGTGATCACGTCGCCGACCCGGACGGGCCCCGCGGAGGCGGCGGGGCGGGCCCGCCAAAATCCGGCAGGCACGTGAGAAGGGGTGAGGTTGAGCCTGAGTCCCAGGAACAAAAACGGCACGACAGCGGCGCCCGCGCACAATACGAGCGCCGTCACGTTTCTCAGCGTTTTTTTGTTCGTCTTCACGGCACGCTTCTCCGAATGTCTCCGCTCGTCCCCCAGCGGCGGGTGATGTTCCTGACGGCGTCTTTCCCCCCGATGTCGCCGCTGATCGTCGGGTGGGCAAAGGCGGCGGCCCGCAGCGCCATCTGCTGCGTCCAGTGCTCGAGCTGCTGGCCCAGAAAAACATTGCGCGCTCCGAAATACCCGGCGTAAAAGCCAAAAGAAAACGCCGCCAGGGCGGTTACGGTGATAAAAAAGAACACGTACTTCAGACGTATCATACGCCATTCTCCCGTTCCGTTTTTATTATTGTCATGCCTGTCATTCCCATTCCTGTCATGCCCCCGTCATTCCCGATAGGGCTCGGCAAAGGCGATGTCTTTCGTGGTGACGACGCTGAAGCGGTATCCCGGCTTTATTCTCAGCGTGGGCGAAACGTTCATGTTCCTTTCCGCGAGTTTCGCGCCCAACTGCGACATCGTCTCCATGACCGCTTCCGCGGCCTTCGATTCGTTCCCTTCTTCGTCCTTGTCGTTATCGGTCGCTATTTTCCCGGCGGCGGTGAAGACCGACGCCAGAAGCGCCGCGCCGATCAGGCGGCTGTAGTGGTTGTCGACATACTGCTTGAAACCCGCGTTGCCGGCCTGATCCCCGCCGATCATTCCCCCCAGGTTGAGCGAGGTTCCGTCGGGATAAAGGATTCTCTGCCACACGACGACGAGCCGGTTCTGGCCGTAGACGACGTGGGAATCGTAGGTCCCGACCATCCGGGCGCCCTGAGGAATGAGAAGGTGAGAACCCGTGGCCGAGTCGTAAACGTTCTCGGAAATCTGCCCCAGAACGGTTCCCGGCGTGTCGCTGTTGATGCCTCCCATCAGAATGCCGCTGATCAGGCTCCCCGCCATCAATTCGTATTTCCCTCTCGGCGCGCGCCGGGTCGACGCGACGTATTCCTGATCGACGTTCCCCTCCGCCTGGGCCCGGCTCTTTTGAATGAAGGCATCGTTTCTGTCCTGATGCGCCATGGCGGACGAATTGCCGTCTCCGTTCGTCTGGGAAGGCAAGGATGAAGGAAAAGCGGATGAAATGGCGTCGGTGACGGCAGACGACATGTCGCCCGGCAGCGCCGCCAGGAGAGATCGAGAGGCCCCGTCGCCCATTCCCGAAAGCCGAATCCCGGACGACGCGTCCAATTTGACCTCGGAATTCGCCGTCAGCGCGCTGGCCAGAAGCGCCTGGCTCTGGAGATACTCTTTCGAAGGCTGTTTTTGCACCACCTTGACGTTTTTGGGCACGGACGCGAGGAACGATTCCGTCCGCTGACGTTGCGCAGGCCGAGGCGCCGTCTGCTGAGAAGCCGCGGGCGCGCGGGCGGGCGCCGTCCGCCATCCGGCGGGGAGCTCGCCGGCGCGCTCGGGTTCGCTGCGGTTCTCTTTGATCCTCCTTACAAAATCCTCGTAAGCGTTGCTGTACACGCCCTCGGCGGACGAGATCTCCGGATCGTTGTCAACGATACCGCCGGAGCCCACTCCTCCCAGGGAGGACGTGTCGAGGAGATGGTATGAAATAAAAATGAAAGAGCCTATCCCGGCAATCATGAGGATCCAAATGATCCTGTTGCTGCGGGGTACGTTTCTGAAGCCTCGCTTCTCCCCAAAAGCCTGAGAAGCGGGCGGCATTTTTTCGTTGCCTGCGTTATCCGTTCCGTTAGCCATCTTGACGAATCCCCTCCTTTTCGCTCTTATTCAGACGGGAGACCGCCCACCGGAGATTTTCTGTAAATGGCGACCCTGTCCTTCCCGACGGTCAGTATCCCCAGGTCGAACAGGCGGTCGATGATATAGACGTTTTTGAGAACGCGGTAATTGGTGAGCTTCTCCCTTGTCCCCTGCTTGATGAAAAAAATCGGCGCCTCCGTCAGCTTCATGGTTTCGGGCATGACGATGTAGGTTTTCCCGTTGGCGTCGTAGACGCTTTTGGGCTTCCAGGAAAGGGTGCTCTGCCCCCTCGTCACCTTGACCGTGTAATCGAGGTAAATGTTGGCCGGATCGACCTTTCTCGCGTCCTGCTCCCCGGACGTCTGGCCCGCCATCGCTTTGGCCAGCATCCTGTCTTCGGCCTCGTACTGGGCAAACAGGCCTTTCCACGACGCGTCCTCGGTCTCCTTCGACACGAGCATCTCCTCCGGGTAAACGAACCCGACAGAGGGCATATATTCCCCCTCCGCCACGGAAACCAGCTCGAGAGAGTAAGTACGCCTGTCGGTGTGGAGCAGAAGGTTCGCCGCGATGTCGGGAAGCTGGGGCTTGACGATGATATGCGTCACCAGAGAACCGGGCGCGCCGCTCCAGGCCCCCGATATGGACCAGCGGGCGGAGTCCGAAATATTGACGTTTTTGATCTGCTCCCCCGCCTCCAGCTCGATGTCGGTGAGCCGCAGAGGACGGCAGACCACGCGCGGGGTCATCGTGCCGTAATAAAAATTCAGGCGCCCGTTGGTCGTGATATAGGGCTTGGGGGCGGATTTCGCGGTGTGGTAAGCCTTGGCCAGCCGGATGGCGTCCTCGTCCACCGGTCTCGGGGGCGGCACCCTGTCGATCGCTTTCATTTTCTCGTCGAAGGCGGCGGCCTCCGGATCCTCGACCTCGACGATGGGGTTGCCCGCGCTGTCCCTTTGAATTTCGACCTGACGGTTCGGAAGCCGCACCGGCGCCATCGAGTCGAGAGGATTGTCCCCCCACCCCACTATATCCTTGTACTGCTCGACAAGCGCGTCGAAAGACGCGTTTGTGTTATCGGTGTTGCTCGGGTCGAGGCTGAAATGCCCCACTTCCGCGGCGAGGGCCGCGGGAAGCGCCAGATTCGTCAGGACCGCCAGGAAAAGCAACGCAATCATCCCCGTCTCAAGCAAACGCGACAGGAAGTTCCTACCGAACATATTCCCCATTCCTCCACTCTCAGTTTAGTAGCGTATCCGTTTCGATGCTGTAGTCCGTGATGTAGATGCCCATCGGGTTGCTCAGAAGGTTCTCCATATCCGTGGGCGGCGATATCGCGACCGTAAACAAGCCCGTGTATGAAGAGGTCGACAGCGTCAGCGCGTCGCTCTCCGTCACTTCCTCCCACTTCGCCTGATACGTGTGGCGCGAAAAAGGCAGAATCGACTCGAGCTGAACCAGCACCGGGTGCGCGGCTCTGGTGGGCGGCGCTCCACGGAAATAGTTGTCGAGACGCTTCGAGGCCTCGCTGTTGCGGGCGACGGATCGATAGGCGTCCTCGGAGAAAAGGAGCTGCGCCTGCCGATCCATCACCCTCGTCCTGCTGTTGAAGATGAACTGGCCGACTTGAGCGAGGATGACCCTCTGATCGACGTTCGCCACCTCGGTCATCTTGACGGGAATGGCGTAGCCGTGCCTGTCGACCTGAATGATATAGGGCCGAACCCTGACGCTGTTCGCGAGGTAAACGTTGCAGCCCACGCTCAGAGCCAACAGAATCATCATGACGTACACGCCGGTTCTCCATTGAGCCGCCGAAGAGGCCAAGCTCATATAAATGCCCATATGGCCTTCTTTTGCCTGCTGCCAGGGGCTATTCTCGAAGGCCTCCTGCCCCGTTTTTTCGATCGCCTCCAGCGAAAGCGCGCTGTTGTCCGCCTTCACCAGAATCGGCGTCTTCTTCTCGCGCCGCGAAAACAAACCCATCCGTTCTCACTGCCTTTCCTGAAGTATGCGCGGAATCATTCCGTCGTTTCCTGTCATTCCGTTATT
>JAISMH010000067.1 GCA_031276855.1 Synergistaceae bacterium | reverse complement strand
ATTGCCCAAAGTACGGGGTTGTCCTTAGAGAAAATTCAATCTTTAGATAGTATCTGAATTATTCGCATACAAATAATTAGACTATGATTTGCTGTCCAGTGTAAATGATTACTTATTCAGGGGGTTCGGGGGACATGCTCCGCGCAAACTGCCGCGCGGGTAAGCGACCGACACAATTCGCTTCGCTCAGTGGTCGTCTGCTTGAGTGAGCCCGCTTTTGATTACAAGATGACGAACCGCGGGGCGCCCCACGGTTCGTTGTGTTCAATGCGCTTTTTTACTTCCCGCCCATATGAGCCGCGAGGTCGATCATGCGGTTGGAGTAGCCGAATTCATTGTCGTACCAGATCATGACCTTCACCAGATTGCCCACGGCCTTCGTGGAAAGCGCGTCTACGATGCCCGAATGCGGGTTGCCGACGATATCGGCGGAGACGATCTCCTCGTCGCAATACTCGACGATCCCCTTCAGCGGGCCGTCCGCCGCCTTCTTGAGGGCGGCGTTGACCTCCTCGACCTTGACGGCCTTCTTCAGCAGATAGTTGGCGTCCGTCAGAGAGCCGTCGAGCGTTGGCACGCGGACGGCGATCATATCCATCTTGCCCTTCAGGTCGGGGAAAAGCGGGCCCATTGCCTTGGCGGCCCCCGTCGTGGCCGGGACGAGAGAGATCCCCGCAGCGCGGCCCTTGCGTCCGCCGCCCTTCTGGGGCGTATCGACCAGGAACTGAGTGGCGGTGTAGGCGTGGATTGTCGTCGCCATCAGGTTTTCGATCCCGAAGGTCTCGTGAATGACCTTGGTCACGGCGGCGAGGGAGTTCGTCGTGCAGGAGGCGTTGGAGACGACGGTATGGGCCTTGGGGTCGAATTCCTTTTCGTTGACGCCCAAGACGAGCATTTTGTCCACCTCGGCCGGGGCGCTGATGATGACGTGCTTCGCGCCGGCGGTCACGTGCTTGCTCGCGTCTTCCTTTTTCGTGAAGCGTCCCGTACACTCCATGACGATATCGACCCCCAAGTCCTTCCAGGGGAGCGCCGCCGGGTCTTTCTCCGCGTACATCGGAATCTTCTTTCCGCCCAGCACCAGGTTATTGCCGTCAGCCTTCACCTCGAACGGGGCCTTGCCGTGGGTCGAGTCGTATTTGATGTAGTAGGTCATATCCTGCGCCGAGATCAGGTCGTTGACCGCGACGATCTCCACGTCTTTCGGCGCCTTTTCCACCCAGCAGCGCAAGACGATACGTCCGATACGCCCCAATCCGTTGATTGCCACTTTTGTTGCCATGATAGAACACCTCCGTCATAAAATCGCGTTCTCTTCGGCTCGCTTCGAGCATGCCGCTTACCGTCTCATTATACAACCATTTCATTATATAAGTTTTGCCGCGCGGAGGACTTGAAAACGGGTTTGAAAACGGATCTGAAAATGGCTTTGAAAGCGGATTTGAAAACGGGAAAGGTGTTGTATACTCCTTTTCGTGTGCAGCGTTCCGCTGCGGGAAGGCGGCGTTTCGGCAGTGCTTGCGGATTTGAGAGAACTGGGAGAGATTTACGCGGCGTTTTTCAAAATAGGCGCGCTGACCTTCGGAGGGGGCTACACGATGCTGGCCATACTCCAGCAGGATGTCGTGCGGAAATTCCGCTGGGTGACGGACGAGGAACTCATCGACTTCTACGCGATAAGCCAGAGCCTGCCGGGCCTGATCGGGGTCACGACCGCGATGCTCGTCGGCTACAGGAAGAAAAAATTTCCCGGCCTCGCGGCGGCGGCTTTCGGCGTCGCGTGTCCGTCCGTTCTGGTCATCCTGTTTATCGCCATGTTCATTCAGAACTTTTTGGAACTCCGCCTCGTCCAATACGCCTTCAACGGCATCCGGGTGGCCGTCGCCGCCCTGATCATCCACACGGCCCTCGCCATGTGGAAAAGCAGCGTCAAGGACAAAACCTGCTTATTCGTGTTCATGGCGACGCTGCTCGTTTTCCTGTCCGTCGGAGTATCCCCCATACTCCCCGTCGTGGCCGGCGCGGCGGTGGGCATGGCCGTCCATTGCCTCCGCCGCGTCCGAAAGACCTGAAGCCCGAAAGGAAGAAAAACCGTCCATGATTTACGTCATCCTGATTTACGAATTTTTGAAGATCGGCCTTTTCTCCATCGGGGGAGGGCTCGCGACTCTGCCCTTTCTTTATCAGGCCGCCGATCGCTATCCCTGGTTCACGCACGAAATGCTGACGGACATGATCGCCATCTCCCAGTCCACGCCCGGCCCGATAGGCCTCAACATGGCGACGTACGCGGGCTATACGGCCGCGGGCGCCGCGGGAGGCGTGCTCGCGTCTCTGGCCATCGTCACGCCCTCCTTGATCATCGTGTCGTGTCTCGTGAAGGCCCTCGACAAATTCAAGGAAAACGCCCTCGTAAAAGCCGCGTTCTACGGAGTCCGCCCCGCCGTGACGGCCCTGATCGCCTCGGCGGCGTTCGGGATCGTCAGGCTAACCCTGCTCGACCTCTCGGGGTTCGCCGATACGCGAAGCCTCGCGGATCTCTTCAATTACCGGCGTTTGGCCCTGTTCGCCGGCCTTTTTTATCTGATGAGAAAATACAACAGGCACCCGGCCTTTTACATCGGCGCGGGGGCTCTGGCAGGCGTACTCCTGAAACTGTAGCCACAAATGCCAAAAAACGGCGAGCCGAAAAACGACGGCCGCAAGGCGCAAGGATTGAAAGGATTAAAGCGTGATCACCTTGTCGGCTCTGGTCAGGGATTCGACGATCTCGAACATGTTGGAGACGATTCCGGCTCCTATCTGGTCGGCGATCTGGAAGTGGTTGACGCACGTGCCGCAGACGAGGACCGAGACGCCTTTTTTCGTCAGGGTTTTCAGGTGGTCGCAGGACGAGGAATCGTAGAGCGCGAGTTTGACCCCCTCGTTCGCCAGAGCGACGACCGCGGGGACGCTGCCCTGCGCGAGGGTTCCCAGAAAGCTCTTCATCAGAATTTCTCCAAGCTCTTCGTCGCTGCGCCCCAGAGTTTTGGTGGTGATGAAGACGGAAAACGTCTCCTTCGGCGCGGGCTCGCCAAACACACCGGAAACGCCGGGAGAAACGGAAGGCCGGGGCTCGGCCGCGGCGCGCTGTCCCTTCGGGGCTTCTTCTCCGAGGCGCGCGGCCACCGTGAGCATTCCCTCGTCGTCCCTCAGCTGGACGCCGAATCCCTGCCCTTCCAGAAAGCGCATGACGTTGGACGCCGAAACGGGATTGTCCAGCAGCACCTCGATTTCCTTCTCTCCCTGATCGACGCAGGCCTTTGTCAGAATGACGGGCTCCGGGCAGGCTTTGCCTCTCGCGTTAATTGTTTTCATCGTCGTGATCTCCTTCCGTTGTGCTTTTCTGATTTGAGACAGCAAGGCCTTCTGGAATCCGGCCTCTATGGAGTCCCTTTCAGATAAAATTCAAGGTTTTATTATAGAATGACTTACGGGAAAGTACATATGCAAATCGCGGGGGCCCTTTTTATGATTGACGAAATCAGGCGAAAAATGAGAGAAATCCCCGGCATGGACATCCTTCTCGAAAAAGAGTGGGCCCTGCCGTGGCGGAAAGAGCTGGGGCGCGAAACGCTCAAACGGATTTTCAACGAGGAGCTGGCGCGTATCCGCCGCCGCATTCTGGAAGGGGAGGACGTGAAAACCTCTCCCGAGGCCCTGAGGCCGGTTCTGGAAGAGCTTCTGAGGGCGCGTGTCCGCCGCCGCCTGCGCCCGGTGCTCAACGCCACGGGCGTGGTTGTCCACACCAATCTGGGGAGAGCCCCTCTCGCCGAAGAGGCCCTCCGCGCGGTGCGCGAGACCGCGTCGGGATACAGCAACCTGGAGTACGACCTGGAAGAAGGCGCGCGGGGCCGGCGCGGCTCCCATGTCGAGGACTCCCTCTGCGTTCTGACCGGCGCCGAGGCGGCTCTGGTGCTCAACAACAACGCCGGGGCCGTACTCTTCTGCCTTTCCGCCCTCGCGCGCGGGACGGAGGTCGTCGTCTCGCGGGGCGAACTCGTGGAGATAGGCGGGTCTTTCCGCATCCCCGACATCATGGAACTCTCCGGCGCGGAACTCGTCGAGACGGGCACGACCAACCGCACGCACCTGAAGGACTACGAAAAGGCCATTACGGAGAGGACGTCCATGCTGCTGAAGGTTCATCCCTCCAATTTCCGCGTCGAGGGCTTCGCCGCCGCGCCGGAGCGGAGGGATCTGGCGGCCCTGGCCCGCGCGCGCGGGCTCGTTTTCATGGAAGACACGGGCAGCGGGCTCCTGGCCGAGGGGCGCGATCTGGGGCTGGACGGAGAAATCTCCGTCCGCGCCTGCCTCGAAGAGGGGGCCGATATCGTGACGTTTTCCGGAGACAAAATGCTGGGCGGCCCCCAGATCGGGGCGGTCGCGGGCAGGAAGGCCCTCATCGACCGCCTGCGCGGTTTTCCCATGCTGCGCGCGCTCCGCGTGGACAAGATGACGCTCGCGGCGTTCGATGCCACGCTGAGGCTGTATATGGAAGGAAACTACGACGGCATTCCCGTCCTCGCCATGCTGCGGCGGACACAGGAGTCGATGAAGGCGCAGGCCGCCCGCCTCGCCGCGAAACTGCGGAAGGCGGCGCCGGCGGATTCAAATCTAAATCCAAATCTAAATGCAAATGCAAATCTAAATCTAAATCCAAATGCAGCCTCAGCCTCGGCCTCGATAAAAATCGCCGTCGTGCCGGTGGAGGACGCCGTGGGCGGAGGCTCGCGGCCGGCGCTGCCCCTGCCCGGCTGGGGAGTGGCGGTCACGGGGCACCCGCTGGGCGGGGCCGGGCGTCTGCAGGCGCTTCTGCGGGCGCGGGAGTTGCCCGTCCTCTGCGGGGCGCGGGATGACGCGCTGGTGTTTCACGTCCGCACGCTGCGCCGCGAGGACGAGAATGAAATCGTTCTCGCCTTTAATGAATTTGCCCTTGCCTTCGGGGAGCTGGGCCGGACATGAGCGGGAAGGCGGAGGAGGGCGCGGCGCGGAATATCGACCACGAAATTTCTCTCGTCATCGGCACGGCCGGGCACATTGACCACGGAAAGACGACTCTCGTCAAGGCCCTGACCGGGGTGGACTGCGACCGCCTGATGGAGGAAAAAAAGCGCGGCATAACGATAGAATTGGGGTTTGCGCCCCTGCGCCTCCGGGACGGCCGCGTGGTCAGCGTCATCGACGTTCCGGGGCACGAGCGTTTCATCCGCCAGATGGTGGCGGGCGCGTCGGGCGTCGACGCGATTCTTCTGGTCGTGTCCGCGGACGAAAGCGTCATGCCCCAGACGCGGGAACATCTGGCGATTCTGGAGCTTCTGGGCGTCCGGGACGGAGTGGTTGCCCTCACCAAAGCGGACAGGGTCGAGCCCGAGATGGCGGAGCTGGCCGGGGAAGACGTGCGGACCCTCATTCGGGGAACCTTTCTCGAAGGGAAGCCGGTGATCCCGGTTTCGGGGACGACGGGGCAGAATCTGGACGCGCTCGAAAGGGAGCTGGCGGCGCTGGTCGACAGAATCCGGCCGCGGCCGCGCCGGGGCGCGTTTTTTCTGCCGATCGACCGGGCGTTTCCGATAGCGGGGTTCGGGACGGTCGTCACGGGCACGGCGTACCGGGGCGTCGCGCGTCCGGGGGACGAGGTGGAGATTTTGCCGGGGCTCCCGTCCGGAAGGGAGAGCCGTATCCGCAGCCTTCAGGTCCACGGCCGCCCGGTCGAGGCGGCTTCCGCCGGGCAGCGGGTGGCGGTCAACCTTTCCGGTATCGCGGTGGACGCGCTTTCGCGCGGCGATGTCGTCTGCCGGAAGGAGGTCTACTCGAACACGCGCTGCTTCGACGCGATCCTGAAGGTGCTTCCCTCCGCCGCGGAGCCTTTGAAGCACTGGCAGCGCGTTCGTCTCTGCATTGGGACGTCCGACGTCCTGGCGCGGGTCTCCCTCCTCGAATCCCGATCTGCCGCGCCCGGAAATGAGGCCCCGGCCCAGCTCGTGGCCGAGGAAGACATCGTCTGCACGGCGGATCAGCGGTTCATCATCCGCTTTTACAGCCCTCTGGTCACGATAGGAGGCGGACGGGTCGTTTTCCCCTACGCCCACAAGCCGAGGGGCGCGGCGGCGCGGCGTCTCTCGGCGGAGCGCGTCCTGGCCCTCTCCCGCGCCGCCTCCGCGGAGGAGCGTTTCGCGCTTCTGGCCGTGCAGAGGGGGCTTTTGGACTTCGACAGCGCCTCCGCCGCGCTTCAGGAACCCCCCGCCGAGCTGGAGAAAATCGCATCCCGCGTTCTGAACGGCCCGGCAGCTATAACGGCAAATATAACGGAATTGAGGGGGGAGAAACCCGTCTACCTCTCGCGGGAGTGTCTGGAGGAACTCGCCGCGTCCGTTTCGGCGGCCCTCGCCGCGTACCATTCGGCCTTCGGCTCGGAGGCGGGAATGCCGCTCGACGATTTGGCGCGGGCGGACTTGAAGAGGCCGCTGGACTCTAAGGCCGCGCGCGCGCTGTTCGCCCTTCTGGCGGAGAGGGGGACGCTGGTTCTGGAGGACGGAAAAGCCCGCCTTCCCGGGTTCGCGCCGCAAAACGACGACGCCTTCCTGAAGAGCGGAGAGGCTCTGCTCGCGTATTGCAGGCAGAGGGGCTTTCAGCCGCCGACGCTGGACGAGCTTCGGGAGGCGCTGAACATGGAGCCGCGCGCCTTCTCCCTGCTGGTGCAAAACCTGAGGAACTCGCGCAAAATCGCCCTGCTGCCGGGCAAGTACATTCTGTCCGGCGAGGTGGAAGAGGAGATGAAGACGCTCCTGCGGGGAATAAAGGGCGAAGTCACTCTGGCCGCCGTCCGGGATCTGACGGGCAGCTCCCGCAAGTTCATCCTGCCGATTCTGGAGTATTTCGACTCCAAAGGCTGCACTCGCCGGGTCGGCGATGTGCGTGTCGTGAAAACGATCTGAAAACGAACTGAAAATATGGGGCTCCGCCCCAAACCCCGGCAGGGGTCGCGGACCCCTGCACCCCGTTAATTTGTTTTTATAATGGGTCCAAGGCCTACGGCCCTGGCGGGTTTGGGCGGAGCCCAAATTTAAGGAGGAGTTTTATGAAGGCCGCTTCTGTCAAAAAAGGAATGCGCGGGGCGCTGCCCATCATTCTGGGCGGCGTGCCCATCGGCATGGCGCACGGCCTGCTGACCCGGCAGATGGGTTTTGCTATTGAGCTTCCATTGTTCCTGTCCCTTTTCGTATTCGCCGGGTCCTCGCAGTTCATCGCGGTCTCGATGCTCCAGGCGGGCGCGGCTCCGCTCGCCGTTATCGGGACGACCTTCGTTGTCAATTTCCGGCACCTTCTGATGTCGGCGTCCATCGCGCCCCGCCTGAAATCGTGGACGTTCCTGCAGCGCTTTCTGATGGGCTGTACGCTGACGGACGAGACCTTCGCCGTTCACTCCGCGAACTTCGCCGCGGGCGGCGCGGACACGACGGAGGCCCTCTCGCTGAACTTCACCCTGTATCTCATGTGGACTCTGTCGGTCGTGTCGGGCTTTCAGATGGGAAACCTGATCGAGAGGCCCGAGGTCTGGGGGCTGGACTTTGCCTTGCCCGCGATGTTCCTGGGGCTTCTGCTGCCGATCTGCACCCGCCGCCCCGCGGTCGCCGCCGCCCTTTGCGGCGGCGCGGTGTCGCTCTCGCTGCACCGTCTGGGTTTCGGCAGCTGGGCCGCTTTCACCGGCGCTTTGGCCGGAGCGACCGCGGGCGCTTTTGTCGCGGACGGGAATCCGAAGAAGGAGGCGAAGCCCGTTGAATGAAACGCTGTGGCTCGTCGTCGCGGGGATGACCGCCGTGACCGTCCTTCCGCGGGTGCTTCCCATCCTGCTGCTGTCCGGGTGGAGACTGCCGCGTTTCGCCGAACGATGGCTGGCCCTGATCGCTCCGGCCGTCCTGTCGGCGTTGCTCCTGCCCGAACTGCTTCCCGACGCCGGTGCACCCCTTTTTTCGGCCTCCAATACTTTCCTGTGGGCGAGCGTTCCCGCGTTTCTTGCCGCGTGGAGGACGAAGAGCCTCTTCGGGACGGTCGCCGCCGGAATCGTGTCCGCCGCGCTGCTGCGGGCCATTCTGACTTCAGGCTTTTTATCTTGATTTATATATCGCGGAAGGAGCGATTTTGACATGCCCGCAGTCGTTTACCCGCTGAACCTTTCTTCCTCCGAAGACTTGGACTCCGTCATCAAGCGGATTGGGGCCGACCCCCGGGCCGCCGCCTACGTCCGGCCGAAGCGCCGGACGCGGAGTCTCTACGCCAAAGACGTGGACTTCCGGGCCTCCGCCTACATGAAACAGGAGCTTCTGGCCCGGGGCGGTGACGCCGTCGTGAGCCGGCGCGTGATCGACGCCTCGGCCGAGAAAAGCGATGTCCTGCTGCTCGGGACGGACGGTCAGCTGAATTCCCTCGTGAAAAAAATGGAGGCCATGGACTGCTGGGGGCTGAGAGCCCTGCGCGAAGAATTGGCCCGTGTCATGAAAAACGCCGCCCCGGAAGGCGCAAACGCCTGGGCTCTGTCTCTGCCGGGGGGACGGGAACTGCGCCTCGACGACCGCACGAAGATCATGGGGATACTGAACCTGACCACGGACTCCTTTCACACCGCCAGCCGCGTCAAAGACATCGACGATCTCCTGAGCCGCGCCGCCGCCATGCTCGCGGACGGAGCCGACATTTTGGACGTCGGCGCGGAGTCCACGCGGCCCGGCTCGACCCCCCTTCCCGAGGAAGAGGAACTGAATCGTCTGATCCCGGCCTTGAAAGCTCTCCGGGAGTCCTTCCCCGACGCGGTTCTGTCCGCGGACACCTACAAGGGCAGGGTCGCCCTCGCGGCGGCCGGGAGCGGCGCGGACATCGTCAACGACATCGGGGGGTTCGGCCTGGATCCCGACATGCTGCCCCGCGCCGCGGAGACGGGGCTGCCCTATGTCCTTTCGCATATCAAAGGGACGCCCGCCGACATGCGGAACGTCCCGCCTTACGACGACCTTTTGACCGAGATTGTCCGCTACTTTCACCTCAAAATAGAGGAGGCGGAGAAAGGGGGCCTGCCGCGGAACCGTCTCATCCTCGACCCCGGGCTGGGGTTCGGCAAAGAGGCGCGGGACAACCTGCTGCTTGTCCGGGAGATCGAAAGCCTCGGCGTTTTCGGCCTGCCGATTCTCGTGGGCTATTCCCGCAAGCGCTTCACGGGCGCGGCCGCGGCAACTGAGGGCGTGGAGAACCGCCTGTTCGGTACGGCGGCTCTTTCCGCGCTCATGGAGGGCCGCGTTCAGATAACGCGGGTTCACGACATCCGCGAAAACCGGGAAGCCCTCCTGACCGCCCGCGCGGTCCGAAAGGCTCCCCGCTGGAATTCGCCGAAATGATGTATCCCGCCGAAATAATGGAACGGTGCGTAGTGCTGGTTCACGGTTTCATGAGGCGGGGCTGGAACATGCGTTACCTCGCGAAAGAACTGACGCGCCGGGGATATGTGACGTTCGCGCCCAGCCTGCCGACGACATTTCAGGATGTCCGGGCGTGCGGCGAGGCTCTGGAGCGGTATATCGGCGCGCGGGGATTGGCCGGGGCCGGCGCGGAAAACCGCGTCGTCCATTTCGTGGCGCACAGCATGGGGGGTCTCGTCGTCCGCGACAACCTGTCGCGGCATGTCGTCGGGGGGTTAGGGCGGGGCGTTCTT
>JAISMH010000036.1 GCA_031276855.1 Synergistaceae bacterium | reverse complement strand
CGGGAAAAGACGCGCGACCCCGGCCGCGTTCTCTCCGAGGGACTGGAGCAGACGGCGGGATACGCCGAGCGCTCCGGAGCGGAGGAAGCGCATTTGATCGTCTGCGACGAGCGGCCCGGGCGAAGCTGGGACGAAAAAATATACGACCGAATAGAGCCCCGCGGCGGCCGGGAAATTCACGTTTGGGGCGTTTGACGGACAGGTTTGACAGACAGCAGGCCGATGGCTTTGCCAGCCGGCGTCGGTTAGGCTTTGCCTCGATCAGGCTTCGCGTTGCTCAGGCTTTGCGGAGGAACATCATGTCGCTCAACTGGGTCAGCAGGGCGGCGTGTTCGGCGCTCCGCGCCATGCCGGGGATCAGGCGCTTGGCCTCGCAAAGACAGCGCTCCGCGCGCCGGGCGGCGGCGTCGAAAGCGCCGGTCGAGGAAAATATTTCCTGCACCGTCTCCCGGTCGGCTTCCGAAACGGAGGGGTGTCCGTAAATTTCCCGCAGCCGCCGCCGGTCGTCCGCCGAGGCGTTCTTCAGCGCGTGGCGAATCAGCAGGGTGACCTTGCCCTCCGCGATATCCGAGGTGTTGCTCTTTCCGATCTCCTTCTCCGCGGCCCGAATACCCAAGATGTCGTCTTTCAGCTGAAAAGCGACTCCCAGGGACAGGCCGAAATCCTCCATGCAACGGAGCAGATCCGGAGGGCCTCCGGCCAGCACCGCGCCCAGCTGCATCGGGCCGGCAATCGTGTACCACGCCGTCTTCAGGCTCGCGATCTTCAAAATGCCGTTCTCGTCGTCGTAGTCCTTCACGCGGGAGAGAAGGACATCCAGCATTTCCCCGTCCATCGTGTTCAGCTGGGCGGCGTGAAAAACGGAAAGCGCCTCGATTTTCCTCTCCGCGTCGAACGCGCTTTCCGCGACGAGTCTGTTCGCCAGGACGAGCCCAACGTCTCCGAGGCAGATGGCCTGCGACATCCCGTAGTGGAGGTCCCCGTCCATGGTCCGCGCGGACGCCTGCCATATCGAATCCTTCCCGCGCCTCAGAGGGCTTTTGTCGATGATGTCGTCGTGGCTCAGTATCCCCGTCTGGAAAATCTCGAAGGCCGCCGCGGCGGGGAGAATCCTGCCGTCCGCCGGGCGCCCCGACGCGATTTCATGGCCGAGCTTCACCAGCGCGCCGCGAATACACTTCCCGCCCCGCCCCGCTTCTTTGAAGACGGCGTACAGGTCCGCGACGCCCCGCCCCGCGCTTTCCGCGCGCCGCCGGGCGAGATCCGCCAGATAGCCGGAAATGAAGCCGTCCAGAACTTCTTTGAACTCGCGGATGTACGTTTCGATGTTCATGCTGTAAACGCTATACTCCGCCTCTGCGGCGATCTCTGACGGCGTAGGCCGCGATGGCGGCGTCCAGGGCTTCGTTGTCGAAATCGGGCCAAAGCGTGCCGGTAAAATAAAGCTCGCTGTAAGCGCCCTCCCAAAGCCAAAAATTGCTGAGACGCTCCTCCCCGCTGGTGCGGATGATCAGGTCCGGGTCCGGCACGTCGGGGAGGTACATGCGGCGGCTCACCGTCTCCTCGGTGACGCTCGCGGCGTCGGCGCCCTCCGCGAGCATTTTCTTCACGGCGTCGACGATCTCCTGCCGCCCGCCGTAATCGATGCATAAAATGAGCTGTATTCCCGTTCCGTCCTGCGTTTCCCGCTCAAAGTCGTCGAGCGCCCTCAGGAGCGAGCCGGACAGCCGGTCCCGCCGCCCGGCGAAGCGCAGCCGTCCGCCCCGCTCCTTCAGTTTGTCGAGTTTCGTCTTGAGGTAGTGTTCAAAAAGCGCCATCAGCCCCGAAACCTCCTCGGAGAGGCGCTTCCAGTTTTCAGTGGAAAACGCGTAAAGGGAGAGATACTGGATGCCCCTCGCCGAGGCGTGCTCGACAAGCCCCTCCAGAATGGAAGCCCCCTTCTGGTGCCCCGCGATGCGCGGCAGACCCCGCTTTTGGGCCCACCGGCCGTTGCCGTCCATGATGACGGCAACGTGCCGGGGGATTTTTTCGTTTTCGCCCGCTTTTATTGAATTCGTCGCCGCATTCATCAATGAATTCGTCAATGAATTCATTACCGCATTCATCATCGAAGAACCGCGGGCCTAGTCGTCAAAATTGCCTTCGCCCTTCTTTTTGTTCGGGGCCGCGGCGGATGTGTAGTTCGAGCGCGGATTCAGGGGCTTGCGCTCGGGGGCGGCGTTGTGGTCGGGACGGCGGCAGACGGTCTCCAAAACCTTCTCGGCGCTCCCCTCGCTCTTCATCGCCTTGATGAAACGGGTCGCCCACTCCTCGGTCTCGCCCACGATCCGCTCCAGAACCTCCTCGGGCTCGTTCATGATGGCTTTGCCGAAGGGCAGGTTCGCTTTCTTGTAGTCGCCGCTCTTCCGGGAGAGCTTCTCCCCGTCGGCCCAGGAGACGATTTTGTTCCAGAGGGCATCGCTGATGCCGCGCCCGTTTTCCTTCACGTAAGCCCCCGAGGACGTGTCCGCGTTTCCGGTCTCCGGGTCCATCTTGATGCCGTACACCACGTTCTGGAACAGCGTCGCGACGTTGCCCTTGTTAATACGGTAGTTGTGGAACTCCGCCACTTTGGCGAGGGGCGTACCGGAGATCCCGTGCTGGGCGATGGAAACGCCGTAAGGGGCGACCGCCTCGGCGATTTCGAGCGTGCGCTTCAGATCGATGCCCTCCGCCTGCCCGCTCGTCGCGTCGTAGGTTCCGTGGAGCGAACCGTTCGAGATGGCGAGCAGGTCGGGATATATCCCCCACGCGTTCAGCCCGCCGATGAAGTAAAGGGCCTCATCGACCGTGGAAAGCTCGCCGGCGCCCTTGATCTCCCCGACCTCGACCTCGAGCCCCAGATAGGGCGGAATGCTCATGGCGACATCGCGCGTCGCGCTGAGGTTCTCGTAGTCCGGCAGGTGCGAGGCGTCGACCGCCACGGAGGTCCAGCCCTCGCCGACCAGGGTGGGAATGTGGGACACGGCCTTGTTGAGGTCGGGTTCTCCCTTGATGCCGTAATGGTCGACGTGCATCGCGAAGATCACGCCGTCGCCCAGTTCTTTGGAGTATTTCGTCGCGTAGGTCGGGAGGTTCTCGAAGGTGCCGAAGCAGTAGCCCGTCTCGGATTTCGCGATCTCCAGCGCGACGGCCGCGTTCAGTTTTTTGGCCGCGCGCAGAATGCCCTTCGCCGTCAGGGGGCAGCGGCAGTTTGCCGCCAGTATGACGCACCCCAGTTCCCTGGCCGCGGCGTAGATGTCGCGCCCGCTGACCAGAGCGGCGTTTTCGTTTCCCCACAGGGCCCTGACGTTCAGGGGCCTGCGTTTCAGCATTTCCTGATAACCCTTGCCGTTCACATCCATCTTAAATAACACTCTCCTGTCGGGTATTCCCGAATTTTCTGTCGTTCCGGCCAAGCCTGCCCCTCAGCTGTTGTTTAAGTTGCTATTGTTTAAGTGACTGTTGTTCAACCGATCGATGTAGGATTTTTCGAGTTTTTCGAAGACGGCGAAGATCTTTTGGGCCAAACGCCGATTGCCGGCGCTGTAAGACAAAAGCGCGCCGTGAAGATCCTGGTCGGCCCTTTCCCGATAGTTCGAGAAAATTTCGACCCCCACCTGCAGGTTATCCCTGGGATTCAGCATGTCGTTCGCCCTCGCGATATGGGGGTACTTCTTTCGGATCGCTTTCTGGTGTACCTTCCAGCGCACCTGCATCAGCCCGTAGTCCCCCCCGCGCGAAACGGCGTCGTGCCGCGCGGAAGATTCGTTGACCACCATCGCGGTGATGACGAAAGGATTCTGTTTGAATCTGTCGGAGGTTTGTATGATGAGAACCGCGTATTCGTAGGCTTTTTCCTCGCTCAGTTTTTTGTTGTACTGCCGCAGCAGCGCGGCAATGCTTTTTCTTCTGGCCTCGTTCTTCCTGCGGTCGCTGTGCCGGATCGCCGGATTCCCGCCGGCCGGCGGCATTTTACGCGCGGCCTGCGCGTAGACCGGAAAATCGTAGCGCTCCGGCTCCGCGGAAGCGGCAGAGGCGAAAAGCGCCGCCGCCTCAATCGCTATCACAACCGCTATCATAATCATCCGCGCCCCGGAGCTTCGCATTCCGAGACCTGCCGCGGTGAAATTCGCGAGGAACAGATTCTTCATTAGATAACACACCTCCATCGGGTGGAGCCGTTCTCGATCTGCAAAACCCGCCGCGCCGCCGTTTTCAGTTTTTGGACTTTTTCAGTTTCAGCTTCAGTGTCTGCATTTCGTTGGCGATATCCGTCCCTCTGCCGTACCGGACGGCGGCTTCCTTCCACGTTCCGTCCTCGTCGGGGGCGTAATCTCCGATGGCTCTGCGGAACTCGACGATCGCGGCGTACATGCCCTTGACCGCGTTCAGGTAGTCCGTTCTCACCCGCTGGTTTTCCGTCTGAGCGTTGATCAGGTCGATCTGCGCGCCCATGCCCTCGTTGTACATCAGCTCCGTGATGCGCAGTTCTTCGTCGGAGCGCTCCACCTGGCGCTTTTTGTCTCTTTCGAGCGCCGAGGCCATCTCCCAGTTGTTCAGAGCGACGGTCAAATCCTGATTCGCCGAGTTTTCGGCGGCCCTCAGAGAGGCCTCGGACGCCTGCACCAGCCTGTCCGCGTTCAGGGTTTTATAGCGGGCCGAACCGCCGTCGGTGAGGGGAATGTTCAGCGTCAGCGACGCCCCGATCTCCCCGTTCTGCGGCGTGGATGAGTTCCAGGGCTCCGCCCACGGCGTCCACCGGATCGCCCCCGTGAGGGTGGGGGTCATGCCCTTCGCGGCCAGCTTCTTGACGAGTTTGCTGCGTTCCAGCGCCAGGCGGGAAGCGCGGATGTCGGGGCGGGACAGAAGCGCGCCCTTCAGGGTGACGTCGAAGCCGAAGGCCGGAACGGCCAAGGGTTCCTCCACCGGAACGACCTCCGTCCCTCCCGTCAGGGCGGCCATGCCGGACAGAAGGTTCCGGTACTGCGCCTCCGCCTCCGTCACCAGGCTTTCGGCCGCCACGACCTGCGCCTCCGAACGGATGAGGTCGAGTCTGGGAACCAGCTGCTGCCGGTATTTTTCCTCGATCACGCGGTTGTTCTCCCGCCGCTGACGCAGCACGTCTTTCTGGAGCGCGATATTTTCGCGGGCGAGCACGGCGGACCAGTAGGTGTCCTCGGCCGTAGAGAACAGAAGATTGACGCTGCTGTCGAACGCGGCGCGCTGGCTTTCGTAGAAAAGAATCTGCTGCCGCTCGTCCAGCGTGTACTCCCCCGAGAGGTCGAAGCGGTGCGTCAGGGCCAAAGAAGTGTTGTACACCATGGAGTTCCTGTTGTGCCCCTCTCCCGTTTGCTGGTCGCTGATGTAGGATGCCGACCCCGAAAGGGCCGCGCCGGGGCGCTGGTAAGAAACCGAAGCCAGTACGCCGTAATACGCGGCCTCGACGTTTCGCGCGCCGGACTGAAGGGAGTGGTTCCCCTGCTTCACCATTTCCAGATATTTATCCAAAGCGACGACATATTTATCCAAAGCGGCGACTTCCGCCGCCGGCGCGCTGAAGGACATAAACAACACGAACACGGCAGCCAGTCCCCAGCGCCGTTCCAGATTATTCACCTCGATGTTCCTCCGTCCCGAAAAAATTTTTCAAAAACATGCAATAGCAACGCTGTCCGGCTTAAGGCAGGCTCGGCAAAACGACGCTCTCCCCGCGACGTATATTATCATAAAATCGAAAAGTCCCCGCGAGCCGTTCCGAGGCGGCGGCGGACGGAGACCTGTCGAAGGAAAAAACAAAAAACAACAGGGCTCGGAGGGTGATCTTCCGAGCCCTGTCCGTCAGGCCGAATAACGGAAGCCTCTACCGCCTGGGGCCGCCTCTTCCCTCGCCCTCGCGGCGGAGTTCTTCGCCGCGCCGCCGCTGAGCCTCCCTCCGCTGAACCTCTTTCCGATGGGCCTCACCCCGCGGGGCCCCATGCCGTGGAGCTTCCCGGCGCGGAGGCGCGGATTCGGGCCGCTTCACCACCACTTTGGGGCCTCCGGGACGGACTCTTCCGGGGCGGGGCTTTCCCGCGTTCAGACTCGGGCCCGGACGCGGGGCTCCGGGGCGCGGGCCGTTCCGAACGCTCTCAGGCCGTCTTCCGCCTCCCGGCCGAAACACCGGGGGTTTTGGCTGCGGTTGCGGCTGCGGCCGAGGCCGCGGTCCCGGCCGGCGAATATCGCGATCTCTCTCGGAAGGGCCTCTGTGGGGAGGAGGGGCGATCTCTACCGGACGCGGACGCGGGACTTTGTGGCGGAAGATCGGGCGGGGACGCGGCCGGGGCGGCAAGGGCCTGTGATGAGGCCGTCCGAAGAAGCGGTCGTGGTAAGGGGAGCGGTAGGCGAGAGGGCTCCGCCAGCGCCAAGGGGCTTTCGGGTAACGGTAATAGTATCCTCCGTGCCGGTGGTCGTCGATGATGTTCAGCAGAATGGCGGTGCCGATCATCACGGCCGCCGTGCCGACGGCGTCTTCGGCCGAGCTGCGGATAACCGTCTTCGGCCCGCCCGCGCCGAGGACGCTCAGGGGCAGGGCGAGGGACCAGATATAGGCGCTGCCCCGCCTCCAGGGAGAACGAAGGTCGTCGCACAGCAGTTCCAGCGTGTTCGCGTTCTCGCCGAGAAGCCTGCATGTCTCGCCTTTGAGACCCGCCGCGCGGTACCCCACGTACCACCCCGCCGCGCCGTGCCGGACGGAGTAAAGGGACGCCGCGTTCGGCGGCAGGGAGTTCTCGTCGAAGTACCGCAGAATTTCCGACAGGGAAGGCGCCCTGCCGCTCTCTCCGTTCTCGCTGTAATAGGCGCAGGCCGCCGTCTTCAGAGCCGAGAGATCCCCCATCACCCACTGCACCTCTTCGTTCTCGTCCAAGCTGGCGCCCGCCGCGAAGGCCGCCGCCGCGCTCAGGACGCAGAAGAAGCCCGCCAGAATCGCGGCCTGTCCCGCCCGCTTCCAACTCGTGCCTGATTTTTCCATGCCTGTTTTCTTCATGCCTCTCAATTCCTTTCCCCTGTGGTGACAAAGATCTCATGAAAAAGGTCTCATGAGTGAAATCCGTTCGTATCGACAAGGGAATCCTACTCTTTTCGGAGCGGTTCGGCATTGCGTATTCATGTAACGGGAAAATTGTACATACGTACAATAACCGTCAACGGTTACGCTCCTCCCGCTCCGCCGCCAGCTTGCTCTAAAAATGATGATCGATGCCCGCTCTTTTCATGATTGCGTTAGCTGTGTGTCTTGATTTAATGACATTATCCACAGTTATTGAAAGCCCCGTGGTCGGGCTGTACCAAATATCATGGTCTCCTTTGCCGTGCCGTTGGAAATAACATCCGTTTTCGGCCAGCTTGTCCCGAACCTTCCCTTCGTACTCCGCCATCAGGCAACCACCATTTGACGCGCTATGCTGAAATTCAGGGAAGCCCCTTCACGGCTTTTTTCGTCAATTTCCAACAATTCTGACACAGCCGTTCTGACACGTTCAATCAAAACGTCCACAGAACCGGACTCCAGCACGAGCCCCGGTATGTCGGCGCTGGTGGCAATCCACACTCTTGCTTCGTCATCCCAGATGATCTGAACTTCGTACCCCACTGTGTCCATCGTGATCAACTCCCTTGGCCTCCTCCAGAATCGCCGCCAGCTTCGCGAGCAATTACCTCGAATTCGAGGCAATGCATTCGAGGCAATTGAAATTCGGATTGTGAATCCGCTCCCCAAAAAGCGCGGAGCGCCTGCGTTTCAGGCGCTCCGCGGACACCGAATGGAGCGGGCGTTCACCGCTCCGGCGGTATTCTTCGCGCCCTTCGCCTCAGGCGTTGTTCATTATATAGGGTTCTGTATAGGATTCCAAGCATTCCCGCTCCGGCGGACGCGGCGAGGCCCGCCAGGCCCAGGCCCGCGGAACAGCCGCCTCCGTCTCTGTAGGGGGCGATGATTTTCCCGCGGCCCGAGATGTTCTTTGTCCCTTTGATTTTTCCCCGGGCGTTGTCGATGACCCCGTTGTTCACGATCTTGCCCTTCTCCGTGTCGAGCGTCCCCGCGTTCTCGAGCGTTTCGTCGTTCACGATCGTTCCCGTGTTGACAATCGTTCCCCTGTTCGCGAACATGCCCTTGTTGACGAACGTCCCGCTGTTGGAGATCTCCCCGTCGTTCTGGAGAGTTCCTCTGAGGGTGACGGTTCCGCCGGAAAGCAGGCTGCCCCCCTTCTCGATTTTCATATCCACGCCCTCCCCCTCCGTGAAACGGGCGCTGCGCGTCAGAGCGACCTCCGCTTTTTCGGCGATGACGAGGAGCGGCCTCTTGTCCGCGCCGTCGGAGAAAGCAGTGTCGAAAACAGTGCCGGAATCGATTACGGTGCTGCCGTAGAACGTGGAGACGCGCCTGCCGTCTTTCACGACCGCCGCCTCTCCGACGAGCCCCGCCGTGTCTTTCAGCGTCACGGAGCTGAGTTCGGGGCGGTCTCCCGCGTGGGCGTACGTCCTTATCGCGGCTCCCCGCGGCGCCTGTACTTTTCCGCCCTTCTCGACCGTGATTCCGCCGTGCCTCGAGTAGATCGCCGAAGCGCGGCTCCCCGTCGCCCCGACGGTTCCGCCGACGGAGAGCGCGGCGCCGTTTCTGAGCTCGACCGCGGCGATGTCGGCCGAAGCGTCATTGAAAATGACCCCGCTCGGGGATACATCGAAGTTCCCCCTGCCGCTGAGCAGCACCAGCGCGCTCCCGGGGCGGGCCGCCCTGAAGTTGCCGCTCAGCGCAGCGTTCCAAACGACCGTCACCCCCGTGATGTCCAAACTGAGCGGCGTTTTGGCGCCCGCTTTCGTCCCCGTAACCGTCACGCGGTTTCCGGCGGGCACGGCCCTGAGGTCTCCGCTCGCGTAGGCATGGATCGCCGCCGCCACGTTTTTCGCGTCCGCCCACGCCGCGGACGCGAAAAAGAACGGCACGGCCGCCGCGCACAGAAAAACCGAAAGCAAAAACACCCCGCGCCTCTCTCCACCTGCTGTCAACAACCTTCGCATACCTGTTCCTCCTTAATAAAGCGATTCGGGATCTGACATGGCACGCGAATTATATTCCCGGCAAAACGCCTCGTATGAGAGTTTTACAGCGTATTGACGCGACCGTAATATCGACCAGAACGAAATCTGCCGAACCCGCAACCAGGGTCGCGGACCCTGGACCCGTTACCGGGGACTCCGCCCCCGGACCCCCCGCCAGGGTCATGAGCCCCGGGTCGTCCAAATATTTTTTACAATGAGTAAAGTCGCTGATTATATAGAGATAGCTCCGCAATATTGTAAAAGCAGGGGATGAGTCAATAGACATAGAGGATTACCATCGCGGCTATTGAAGAACTCCGATCCGGGAAGGGCGAAAAGGTGACAATTGACCGGATACTGGCAGAGCTCAATGCGGAACGTTGAATGGAGTGCCGCGTTCAAAAGAGAGTAACCGTTCAAACCCCATATCCCTGTCCGGTCGAGACATGCGCCGCCTTGACCTTCATTTCAGTCTGCGTATAATGTTAGCTGGAATTTGACTGAATGATGTTGAGCTTTGCCGAACAATATGGAAGAGCATGAAAGGGGACGCGGAATGATGGAGACGAACAGGCCGCTTAATAACGCCGAATCCGGTATTTTTGCGCCTTTTGCTCTTGCAAATGCAGACGTAATCTATTATAATACCAGAGACCAGAGACCAGAGACCAGAGACCAGAGACCAGAGACCAGAGACCAGA
>JAISMH010000139.1 GCA_031276855.1 Synergistaceae bacterium | reverse complement strand
GATTCCAGCGCACCCGCGGCGTTCTGCGCTTGATGGCGGCGGTCATTCATGAACTCTGGATGGGCAGCGACGCCGGCCTGATGATTATGCCGGGTTCCATTCCGCTGGACGTTCCGAATGTCCGCGACGAGCTGACGCGCCACCTGTCGGAAGGCTGGAACGCGCTCGTTGACCATGAGGTGGACGGCAAGAACTCTATCCCATACCAGACGGACCAATCGAACCCGCGTTACGGGAACAATTTGGCCGCCCGCCGTGTGGCGCGGGCCGTCATGCTCGGAAGCGCGCCGACGGTGCGCGACCAGAATGTACGCGGAATCGAAAAATCGCGGATTCGCTTAGGCGTCGTCCAGCCGGGAGAGAACATCGCCAATTTCAACGATTCCCTCACAACTTTGCAGTCGGCCTTGGCTTACTTGTACACTAACCCGTCGGGGGATCGCTTCTGGTACGATACGCGCCCGACTTTGAGAAAGACGGTCGAAGACCGGGCCACCCAAGTTGCCGCGCCCGACGTAGAATACGAAATAGAGACCCGTTTACGCAACTTTCGCAAGGAGCAGCCGTTCGCGGGCATCCACATTTGTCCCGGTTCATCATTGGATGTTCCTGACGAACAGACCGCAAGGCTGGTGATATTGCGCCCCTCCGAGGCATACAAGGCATCGGACAAGAACAACAGCACGCTCACGGCGGTCAACGACATTCTCAACAATCGAGGCAATTCTCCGCGAATTTACAGGAACATGCTGGCTTTTGTCGCGCCTGACCAGGACCTGATGCTGTCGCTGCAGCAGGAGGTCAGGCGATTCATCGCGTGGCGTTCGATCAAAGAGGACAGCGATGATTTGAACCTCGACGCGGCTCAAAACCGCGAGACGGAAAATAACCTCAACAGAAGCAATCGGACGGTGGACGACCGTATCAAGGAAGCCTACTGCTGGCTGCTTGTCCCGTATATCGACCGCATCGCCGATAAGAAAACGATCGAGTGGAACACCATTCGCATCAGCGGAGGCAGCGAATCAATCATTGCGAAGGCCGCGAAGAAAATGGTCCAGAACGAAGCTCTCATTACCCGATGGGCTCCGGCGCTGCTTCTGATGGAATTGGATGGAGTTTTGTGGAAGGAATCGAACGACATCCAAATCAAGAAGCTCTGGGAATACCTTTGCACCTATTGTTATCTTCCGCGGCTTGCCGATGTGAACGTTCTGGAGGAAACTATCCGCACGGGATTAAATTCCGCGGAGTATTTTGCGTTCGCCTCGGCCTTTGACGGCAGCCGTTACATCGATTTGAAGTTCAACCAATCTGTGGGCGCCGTGGAACATTCAGGATATCTTGTCAAAGTGAGCGCCGCGCAAAAGCAAATCGCCGACGAAGAGCGACGGCAGGCCGAATCGGCGCAAGGAACGCCCGGTTCCGATAAAACCGTTTCCGACAGAACCGCCTCCGCCTCCGCCGCCATCGGCAGCGACGGGACAGTCGTCACGACAACCGTGATTCCCGAAGTCCCGCTGCTGCAGGAGCAGCCGAAAAACAAGCGATTTTACATGTCGGCACAACTTGACAACACGCGAGTCAACCGTGACGTCCAACGGCTTGTGGAGGAAGTCATAACCCATTTGACAGCCGCAGACGGCGCGGAAGTGGAGGTGTCACTCGAAGTGAACGTCAAATCGCCTGATGGATTGTCTCCTCAGGTGGTGCGGACAGTGTCCGAGAACTGCAAAACCCTGAAAGTGAAAGATTTTGGATTTGAGGAGTAGGAGACATTGCCATGCCGAAGGAATTGCCATGGCGAGTATAGGGGACATTATCGAAATGTCTCTCCATTCATCATCTCGTGCATCAGTCCGTGCCTCAGGCCGCGGGCGCTGATTGTGAGGGCGGACGCATCCAGCGTTTCCATGACGGTCTTGACGATACACGCCCCGGCGAGAACGATGTCGGCCCGATCGGGCAGAAGTCCGGCGATTGCCCTGCGCAGGGCCAGGGTCTTTTCGGCGTAGTCCGCGGCCTGCGCCGCGACCTCGGCGTATTCGAGAAGCGAGCCGTGAATTCTGCCGCCGCCCGTCTCCCCTTCCGTCTTTTCCGTCCCTTCCATCCTCGCCCGCCGGACGGACGCGAGGGTGGTGACGGCGCCCCCGACGCCGATCAGCAGATCGGGTTTCCCTCCGATCTCGATCCCGATCCCGTTTTCCGAGAACTTTTTTCTGGCGAACGCCTCCGCCTCGGGCACGCTGCCAGCGGCCACGGGGTCGTCCCGAAAGAACCGCTCCGTGAGATAAACCGCTCCGACGGGAACGCTGACTCTCCTCCGCGTCGTCCCTCCCCTGCCGTAAACGAACTCCGTACTCCCGCCCCCGGTGTCGAAGACGACGAAATCTCCGTCCCCCAGGTTCAGGCCCGACGAGACGGCAACGCGGCAAAGGCGGGCTTCCTCGTCCCCGGAAATGACCTTCAGGTCGATCCGCGCCGTCTCTTTCACCCGGCCGATGAGGGCGGCGGCGTTTTTTGCCTCGCGCAGGGCCATTGTCCCCACCGCGGCGATCTCCGAGGCCCCGCTCCGCCGCGCCTCCTCCGCGAACGCCGTTATGGCCGCCGCGCTGCGCTCCAGAGGCTCCGGCGCGATGAAGCCCGTCTCCCAAAGCCCCTCGCCGAGGCGGGTCACCCTGTGGGCGTCCTTCAGAACCCGCACGGCGCCCTCCGCTTTCTCCGCCAGGTGCAGTTTGATCGAATTTGTGCCGACGTCTATAACTGCCTTAACAAGAACGGCCTTGACAACGGATTTCGTCCCGGACATGGCCGTTATGGGGTTTCAGCCCGAACGATGTCGATCACCGTGACCTCCGGCGGCGCGAAGAGGCGCAGGGGCGGTCCCCAGAAGCCGGCTCCGTTGCTGACGTAAACGGCGCTTCCTCCGTTCAGGCGGGAAAGGCCCTGTTCGCTCCCGTTCACCCGCTTCACGACATAACTGAACGGCCATATCTGGCCGCCGTGCGTGTGGCCGGACAACTGGAGGTCGAAGCTGCCTTCCGTGCCCTCGATGACCCGAGGGCGATGCTTCAGAAGCAGGACGGGAGAACCCGGAGGGCGCGAAAAATCCAGCCCGCCGGGCAGAACCTCCGAGGTGTAGAATCCCCTTCCGCCCTTGACGGGGTCGTCCAGGCCGATGAGAACCACCCCGGCGATGTCCGCCCGGGCGTCGCGGAGTACGGTGAAGCCCGACCGCCGAATGAACTCCACCGCCTGCCCGACGCCCGAGTAGAATTCGTGGTTCCCCGTGACGGCGAACGCGCCGTACCGCGCCCCGTGAGAGCGCAGAAGCTCGGCCTCCCGGTCGCGGCCGCTCATGTCGCCGTCGACGAGGTCCCCGGCCATCAGAAGGAAATCCGGCTCCGCCGCGCGGACTATTTCCATCACACGCTCCAGGCGGCCCAGGCTGTTGAATCCGCCCAAATGGATGTCCGTGAGGAGGACGAGCCTCAGCCGGTCCCTTCCCTCCGGCAGCGTCACGTGAGGCATGTCGAGCGTCACGTCCACCCGGCGGACGGCCCAGGCCTCGTAAAAGCTGTAGGCCAGGGTCAAGAAGACCAGCGCCAGGGTGACGGGCACGCATTTGCGCGGGTCGAAAATCCGCGCTCTCAGCGCCGTGCCGAACGAAAGGTCGGCGAGGCGCGCCGCCAGAGACGCCAGGTCCGCGAGGAAGAAAACGAGGCACGCGATGCCGACGGCGGCCACCCACGTGAAAGAAAGGACGAACAGAACCCCGGCCGCGGGCCCCGAGCCGAAAAAGCCGCCGCGGGCGGCGAAGGGCAAAAGCACCATCGCGAGCGCGGCGGTCAGGTAAATCCGGCTCCACGGGCCGGCGCCGAAACCCGAACGCAACTTCAGGTAAAGGTACGCGTTGGACGCGACAAAAAAAATCAGCACATTCTGAATCAAAAAGAGCCCCCTAAAATCAAAAAAAAAAAACCGCCGAATCAAAAAGAACCTCGGCACGGGCGGGAAACGGCGAAGCCGGGACGCTCCGTCCCTGTCTACGGGGTGCCCAACGCGCTGCTCAGTCTGTTCATGATGTCGTCGAAAGAGATTTCCCCGACGGACGGTCCGAAAAAGAGCGGTTTGTCCAGAACGCGGATGGTCCCGCCGAAGTCCCTGAGTTCTTCCTGAAGGTGAGGGGTGTAATCGGTCAGTTTGCCCAACGCTACCCGGGCCCCCTCCAGCGGCGTTTCGGGCATGATCACGTAGATGTCCCGCAGGGCCACCAGACAGGCGGTGTCGGTTTCTCTGATATTCGCCCCGACGAACCGGGCGTACGCGTTGAAAATCTCCTGTTCTTTTTCGAACGGATAACCGCCCTCGAAAACCATGCGCAGAAGCGCGACGGACAGCCATCGCTTGTAGCGGCGGACGCGGTATATCTCCTCGTTCGTGCAGTGGACGGCGTAGGCCAGGTTGTGAAGCGTCGTCACCGCGTCGACGGCCTCCAGCGGCGCGTCGCTTTTCGCGGGAGGCGCTATGGGCTGGAGGAACTGTGCCTCTTCCAGCTGGAAATAACATTTGTCCCCCGGCATATGGGACTGGACGATCGTCCATTCCTTGCCGTCCAGGTTGACCGATTCGCCGTTGATCGGCAGCAGATGCGTGATCTGCTCTCCCAACGCCGTCTGGCGGACCTGGTTCGTCATTTGCAGCAGGGTGTCGCTGATGGAAAGGACGAACCCTTCCTCGTCCGTGATGGCGAAGGGTATGGGCAGGGATTCGAACCCCGGCGAGGTCTCCACCGACTGGAGAACGGACACGAAAACCATGAGGGAACGGTAGTAGAAAATCACCAGAACGACGGTGCCGCAGACCGCCATGGTCACCCCCACCCACTGGAACATCTGCGCGCCCAGCTGCAGGGAAAGCGGACACAAAAAAAGCCCCTGCGCCACGAGCTGCACGGGAAGAAGCCCTTTGTAAAAGTTCCTTCGGATGAAAATTCCGTAGAGAACGGACAGAATGATAAACAAAAGCCCCGTCAGGCCCCAGATGGCCGCGTCCACCGGCACGGCCGTCCCGCCGGAAAAAAAGCTCAGCACCACGAAGACGCCGACGGCCGTGAAAGGAGGCAGGAAGAACCATTGGACGGAAAACTCCGGGATGGTGAAGTTGAGCATTTTGCTGTCGTTCATGGCCTGCGATACTCCGGCGCTCGAATCGAACCTCGGGTGCCTCCGCGCTCTCCATCTTCGCCGCGCGGGCGAAAAAGACGCGGCGCGGCAAAACAATTACGATACAACCCCACACTCGAACGCATTGCACGACCTCCTCACGGTCACCCTCGCGGACACTCACCAGGCAGACATGCAGTCATTGTCTTCATTCTTGCGGCCAATGTCAATATGAAAAACGATATATGAGGGGCATCCTTTCCGGCCTGCCAGCGGCTCTATAATATAGCAAAAAATTTATGGAAAAATTTACGGAAAAATTTATGGGGAAAATTATGGGAAGAGTTTGTGGAGAGGACGTAACCGTTCAAACCCCCTACGCCCGATTCCCATCTGACAATGGTTTTCATTCAGGGGGGTTCGGGGGGGCCAGTGAGCCCGCTTTTGGGCGAACGAGCTCCGCCCCCCTGAGCTTGAACGTTTACGAGAGGACATGTTCAGGCGAACGTGTTAACATAAAACCCATGGGACAGCGCCGGCCGCGTTCTGCCGATTTGCCGATGACGGGGGATTTGCCCGTATTATGACGGGAGATTTTCCCGTATTTATGATGGAGGATTTGCCCGTATTATGAGAGATCTGCCGATGATGAAAGATTTATCCGCATATATGGAAGATTTGCCGATGTCGGTTAAAAACAGGCTCGCGGACGAAAAAAGCCCCTACCTTCTGCGGCACGCGGACGATCCCGTGGACTGGCATCCGTGGGGCGCGGAGGCTTTCGAGTTCGCCCGGGAGGAGGACAAGCCGATTTTTCTCTCGATCGGCTATTCGTCCTGCCGGTGGTGCCGCGTCATGGAGCGGGAATGTTTTTCGGACGGCGAACTCGCCTCCCTGCTGAACGACGCCTGCGTGCCGATCAAGGTGGACCGCGAGGAGCGCCCGGACCTCGACGGGCTGTTCATGGAGGTCTGCCATATGCAGAACGGCAGCGGGGGCTGGCCGCTCAACCTCTTTCTGACCCCGCAGGGCGAGCCGTTCTTCGCGGCGACTTACCTTCCGAAGCGGACCTTCGGGAAGATGCCCGGGCTTGCCGACATGACCCCGCGCGTCAAATGGCTGTGGCTGATGCAGAGGGACGACGTTCTGCGCAGCGCGAAAAACCTCGTCGAGATGCTCGCCGCGAAGACGGCCTTCCCCCCCGGCGGGCAGATCGGCTCCTTTCACGTCAAGGCCGCGCTGAAGGCGCTGAAAAACTCCTTCAGCGAAGAGTGGGGAGGCTTCGGGTTCGCCCCGAAGTTCCCCTGCGCTCCCCGCCTTCTGTTTCTTCTGGAGCTCGCGCGCGACCCCGGCCCGGAGGCGGCGGAGGCCCTGTCCATGGCGGACAGGACGCTTCGGAAGATGTGGGCGGGCGGCATCCACGACCACCTGGGCGGCGGCTACGCGCGCTGCTCCGCGGACGAGCGGTGGATCATGCCGCACTTTGAAAAGATGCTCTGCGATCAGGCGATGCTCCTGTGGGTCGCGGCGAAGGCCTACGAGGTCTCCCCGGACGTCTTTTACCGCAAATTCGCGGAGGACATCGCCGCCTGCGTCGCGCGCGACTTCACCTCCCCCGAATCGTGCTTCTGGACGTCCCTCGACGCGGACAGCGAGGGCCAATACTACTGCTGGACCGAAGAGGAAATCCGGGAAGTTCTGCCGCACGGCGACGCCGGGCTGTTCTGCGCGGCCTATGCCATTCTGCCGGCCGGAAATTTCACGCACGAGCTGACGAGCCGTCAGACGGGCCGCAACGTCCTCTACGAGGCCCTCCCCTTTACGGAGGCGGCGAAGCGTTACGGCCTCCGCGCGCCGGATGTGGCCAGGCGTCTGGAAAGCGACAGGAGGACGCTTCTGGAGGTGCGGAACCGCCGCACCCCCCCGCAGCTCGACGACAAGGTGCTTATGGACTGGAACGGCCTGATGATCGGCGCTCTGGCCCGGGCCGGCCGCGTTTTTGAAAAGAAGGAATGGATCACCCTGGCGGAGCGCGCCGCGCTTTTCCTGCAAAAGGTTCTGGTCGATCCCAAAGGCGCGTGGCGCCGGCGCTACCGGGCGAAGGAGGCCGCCATTCCGGCGCTGCCCGGGGACTACGCCGCGCTGATGTGGGGCGTGATGGAGCTTCGCAAGGCCGCCGCCGCGGAGAAGCAGAAAAGGGACTGGCTGCGGTACGCGGAAAACCTGGCCGCGAAGCTGGAGGCGGACTTTTGGGACGAGGCGGGAGGCGGGTTCTTCCTGTCGGCCGCGGACGACCCTCTCGTCTTTCTGAGGCGCAAGGCGGCCGCCGACGACGCCGCGCCCTCCGCCAACGCGATGGCGATGGCGGCTTACTCCGCTCTCGCGGAGGCGTCCGGCGACGGCGAGAAGCAGGCGAAATATCTGGAAAAAGCCGCCGCGATCGCCTCCTGCTTCGTGCGCCCGATCGGAGAGAGGCCGGTGGAACACGTTTCCCTCATCACGGCGTCCCTCGGGCTCAAGGAGGTTCGGGACGCAATAAAAAACGCCCTGAAGGAGAAGGATGCGAAGGATGCGAAGGAAGAGCCGGAGTAACCGTTCGAACCCCCTGCGTCCGATTCCCGAAGAAATTGAGAAGAAATAACGAAAAAGAAGAGGGAAAAATATGACGAATGAATGATGTGCGGATATAATACGCGTGTTATTTTCGGGTCTGCGGGCCCCTGCGTTTCGGGCTTTGAGTTTTAAGGAGGTTTCGAGTTTAAGGAGGTTTTGAGATTTGAGAAAAATTTGCGGAGTGCTTTTATCGTTGTGGGCGGCATCGCTGCCGCTTTTCGTCTCTGCCCCGGCGGAGGCCGACTACCAGTACCAGTTCGACGACCTGTACGGCCCCTCGGGCAAGGGCGAGCAATGGATGGTCGTGACGACCGACGGCAGCACGGCGGGCGCGCCGACCGCCCGGACAGAGAACACGATCCCGTTTGCCGCCCCGATGGACACGGAAGCGGATCTCCCTTCCGGCCGGGGCCCGGCCTACCTGACAAACGGCGGAGTGTCGCGCGAGCCCATCGACACGCTGTTTCTGGTGCTGTCCGGCAAGCCGGATTCCGCGACCACCGGCGGAACCCTGTGGGTCAGCTTCGACAGCGCCGCCGCCGGCCCGAACACCCAGGACGTGACTGTCGACAGCGATTCTTACAACGTCGTCAAAACGCCCTTCGGAATGAACGGCACGGACCAGCTCTACAGGCTCGATTTCACGAAAAGGCGCGGTACAAGCGCCTACGAGAGCGTGAGGGGAAACTTCATCTTCCACCAGAACCCGAACGACGCCCCCTCTCAGACGCTCGAAATTCCTTTTGTCGTCGCCAACGTTTACGGCGGCACGGCGGAATGGGAGCCCCTCCGGTTCAGGTCGGACATCCGCGACGCGGGAACGTCCAGCTCCGGAAACATCGTGGCTCACGACCGTTTTACGTGGGACGTCACGGCCGACAAAAACGTGGGGGTCAACACCGACTGGGTGTTCGTCCCGCTTCCGAAACTTCCCCAGGACAGCAACCGCGTGAACTACCGCATCACCACGGAAGTCGCCAACTACACCGGCATCCGCTACGGCCTTCAGCGTTACGACGGCTACGCCTCGTACTATTGGATTTATCCGGCGTACTGGGCGTTCGACATCCCCTCGACGGGCACCGCGACGGGCGACGTGCTGCGGAAGTTTTACCTGCGCGAAAGCAGCCACATCCCGCCCGGACTCGTCACGGCCTACAGCCAGAACTTCGATGTCGTCAGCGGCGTCAAGGAGGTCATGCACCTCTACCCCATCGACCCGGGGAGGGGCTTCCGCACCCTCACGGTCGAGCACCGTTCCATCTTCGGGCTGGACCTGGGAACGTTCAGGGATACGTCCGTCAGCCCCGCCAGTTACGTCGTGACCGGCTTCAACTTTCTGTCGGCCGGCGTCGATTTTTTGGACAAAGCCGGCCGGGCGTTCGGCGTTTCGGGCGTCAGGATGCCGGAACAGACGGACGGCGTGATGGCGGGCGCCGTCGAATATGAATATATCGGCGGCGACGTCATCGCCTCGGTGGGCGTCTCGGCGGGCGTGCCCGCCCGGATACGCAGCGGCGGAAGGGGCCTTCTGCCTCTTCACGTCACCTTCAACCTGCGGCGTTCCAACCAGCTTGTGAACCCCCACTGGGACACCCTGCGGGATCAGTGGCGCCAGACCGGCGGCATCGAGAACATCTTCACCGACTATTTCAGCCTTTATCTGCAGGATTCCCGCGGAAACAACCTGGATCTGATCAAGGACAGCCTCAAAGACGCCTACGGGGAAACCGTGAAGGTCTTTCTAGACGAACAGAACGAGGTCATCACGGTTCACTTTATCGCGCTGCTGATGGACGGGCCGAGGTCGTCCGTTCAGCTGGTGAAGGACGAGACCACAACCACGAGCAACACCCATATCGTGGTGATGGACGGAAACGACAACGGCAAATGGGAAATGAAGTTCTTCGCCGCGCCCGCCGGGTACATCGAGACGGACGGCGGTACGGGCGGAGGAGGCGGCGGCTGCGGAGTCGGCCTGAGCATTCCGGCGATTGCGGCCTGTGTGTTTGCGATTTTGAAATGGAGGCAGAAAAGATGAAAAAGATTGTTTCGGTAATTTTCGCGTGCCTGCTGGTGTTGGGCGCGGGGAGAGCGAGCTGGGCG
>JAISMH010000094.1 GCA_031276855.1 Synergistaceae bacterium | reverse complement strand
CGCGCTGTTCGGCGCTTTCCCGGCCAGTACGAGCCGAATATTCTCGAGGAAGAACCGGTAACGTTTTTTGTGGAATTTCAGCGCATCCGGCATTCCGGCGGTATGAGGGGTCAGCAGGACATTCCGCATATTCCGAAGCTCCGAATCGACGCTCAAAGGCTCTTTCTCAACCACATCCAAACAAGCCGCGGCTATGGTTCCGTTCTTCAGCGCCTCGATCAAATCCGCCTCGCGCACGATAGGCCCCCGTGAAGTATTGATGAAGAGCGCGGTGTTTTTCATTGCCCTGAAGACAGCGCCGTCAATCATGTGCCGCGTATGATCGTCGAGGGGTATATGCACCGTCAAAACGTCCGACTCACGGCAGAGAGTGCCGAGGTCAACCCTCTCGATTTCTTCTTTCTCTGTTTTTTCTTCGGCTTCCGCCGGGCGCCTGGCATGAGCCATCACCCGCATATTCAGGGCGCCGCAGTATTTTGCGACACGCTTGCCGACAGCCCCCAACCCCAAAATGCCGATCGTTTTGCCCTCGAGTTCACTTCCGCCGTAGGAGAGCTGTTTTTCGTCCTCTTTGTTTTTCATGAAGCCATCCAGATACGGAATATTTTTATACCATGAAAGTATGAATGCCAGAACGTGCTCGGCCACCGCAGCCGCGTTTACCCCCGCCGCGTTGGCCGCCCACACGCCGCGCCTGGTACACTCGTCAATATCGACATTGTCAAACCCGGCTCCGGTCTGTACCAATTTCAGGCGGGGCGCCCGATCCAGAAGCGCTTTGTCCACCCGGATATGCTCCGGTATGATAATATCGGCCTCCGCCAAAGAATTCATCATGTTCTCGGGCGCGGCAATATCAATTTCCCACTCTGCCGGGAATTCCGACAGGATGCGCCCTTTGGAAGATTCGGTAAAGTGACCGATAAGAACGATTTTCATGGTTTCCCCCACCCGGCGGATAAAAGCCGGCCTGAGGCTCCGCCTCAGACTCCGCCAAAGGGCCGCCGGCCCTTTGGAATCCCAAAATTTTGGAATACCGAAAGTCCGGCGGCCGTTTTTTTATTTTTTTTACGCGCTCTGATCCGTGAACTCGGCGTCCACGGTGTCGTCCTCGGAGGAAGAGGATGAAGACGACGAAGAGGACGAATTTGTTCCCGCACCCGCGCCGGGCTTCGCGTCCCCTCCGCCCTGCTGGTAAAGGCGGGTGGAGAAGGCGTTTACCGCCGCTTCGAGGGCCTCTTTTTCGTCCTTCATGCGCTGTTCGTCCCCCGAGTCCAAAGCCCGCTTCAGTTCGCTCATGTGCGAGTTGATTTTGCCTTTTTCCTCGGCGCTCATCTTGTCCCCATGCTCCGAGAGGAGCTTTTCGGCGGCAAAGACGGCGCTGTCCGCCTCGTTGCGAACCTCCGCGGTCTTGCGTTTCTTCTCGTCCTCGTCCGCGTGGGTGTCCGCTTCGTGCTTCATGCGCTCGATTTCCTCCTTCGAGAGGTTGGAGGACTGGATCGTGATCTTCTGGTTCTTGCCCGTGCCCTTGTCCTTGGCCGAGACGTTCAGGATACCGTTGACGTCGATGTTGAACGTGACCTCGATCTGCGGAATCCCGCGCGGCGCCGGGGGGATGCCGTCCAGCACGAACTGCCCGAGCTTCACGTTGTCGCCGGCCATGGCGCGCTCCCCCTGCAGAACCATGATTTCGACCTGCGTCTGGTTGTTGCCCGCCGTCGTGAACACCTGGCTCTTGGAAACGGGAATGGCCGTGTTGCGCTCGATGATCTTGGTGAACACGCCGCCCAGAGTTTCGAGGCCCAGAGAGAGGGGCGTGACGTCCACCAGCACGATGTCCTTGTGGTCGCCCTTCAGGATAGCGCCCTGAATGGCCGCGCCCGCCGCCACGCACTCGTCCGGGTTGATGCCCTTCGTGGGCTCCTTGCCGAGCAGCTCCACGATCTTTTTGTACACCATGGGCATACGCGTCGAACCGCCCACCAGAAGGATTCTGTCGATTTCAGCGGCCTTCAGGCCGGAGTCTTCAATGGCGCGCTTCGTCGGGGTGACGGTGCGGTCCAGAAGGTGCGAGGTCATCTCCTCGAATCTGGCGCGGGAGAGCTTCATTTCCAAGTGCTTGGGGCCGGCCTGATTCGCCGTGATGAAAGGCAGGGAAATCGTCGTCTCCATCATGGAAGAGAGCTCCACTTTCGCCTTTTCCGCCGCCTCGCGCAGACGCTGCATGGCCATGCGGTCGTTTTTCAGGTCGATGCCCTCGGCTTTCTTGAACTCGGACGTCATCCACTCGGTGACGCAGTTGTCCCAGTCGTCGCCGCCCAAGCGGTTGTCGCCGGCCGTCGCCAGCACCTCGAAGACCCCTTCGCCGACGTCCAGAATGGAGACGTCGAAAGTCCCGCCGCCCAAGTCGAATACGAGGATCTTATGCTCCTCCCGCTTGTTTTCGCCGTAGGCCAGGCAGGCGGCCGTGGGCTCGTTGATGATGCGCAGAACCTCGAGCCCCGCGATGGTGCCCGCGTCCTTGGTCGCCTGGCGCTGGGCGTCCGTGAAATAGGCCGGGACGGTGATGATCGCCTCCGTGACCGGTTCCCCGAGGTAATCCTCGGCGTCGTGCTTCAGTTTTTGCAGGATCATCGCGGAGATCTCCTGCGGCGTGTACTTCGTGCCGTCGATGGTGACGCGGTGGTCCGTTCCCATTTCCCGCTTGATGGACATGATGGTCCGCTCGACGTTCACGATCGCCTGACGCTTGGCGAGCTGGCCCACGAGACGCTCCCCTTCTTTGGTGAAGGCCACCACCGACGGAGTGGTCCTCATGCCCTCCGCGTTGGGGATGATGGTGGTCTGGTCGCCCTCCTGAACGGCGATGCAGCTGTTTGTCGTTCCCAAATCGATTCCTACAACTCTGGACATTTTCTGTTCCTCCTATATTATGAAATCTTTTATTGATTTATTGACAAAATGTTTCTGTGTCCGCCTCTGCTTCTTTTGCCTCGAAACGTCCGACCCGAACCTGCGCGACGCGCAAGACGCGCTCCGCGGAGCGGTATCCGCGCGAAAGCTCGCGCAGAATCACGCCGTCCTGTCCGGGCTCGCCGACGGCCTCCGTTTCGATGGCGTCGTGAATCGCCGGGTCGAAAGGATGCCCCTCGGTCGAGACGGGTGTCACGCCGGCGTCTTCGAGAATCGACAGAAACTGGCGCTGCACCATACGCACCCCGATCAGCACGTCCCGGGCCGTTCCGTCTTCCGGCACGGAAAGCGCCCTGTCCAGATTGTCGAGCACCGGCAGAAAATCCCCGATTCGATCCAACGTGAGCGACCTCAGAGTCCTGGTGCGCTCCCGCTCCGTGCGCTGTCTGTAGTTGTAAAGGTCGGCCCGGGCGGCGGCAAGCTGATTTTTCAGATCTTCCGCCTCCGTTTTCAGCGTTTCGTTCTCGTTTTGCAGGGCTTCGATTTCCGCTCTCAACGGGCCGCTCTCTCTTTCCGGTTCTTCAGATTCGATATTTCGTTCGATATTTCGTCCAATATTCGGGCTTCCGCCCATGCTGTTGATCTGCCCGAGCCTCAGAACCTCGTTCAAGTCCCTACTCAAGTCCTGATTCGCGCCGCCGTCCGCTTCCGGGCAAGACGGCGCCGGTCCTTCCGATACGCCGAGGCCGTCCCTGCCGTGTTCTTCCATCATATCTCTTTTTTCCTCCTCTCCCGGTCTTCTCCGGCCTCCCGCTTTTATTCTTCCTTGCCCAGCGCGTCTACCATGGCCTCCAGTATGTTGATCGATCGCTCGTAGTCCATCCGCAGGGGGCCGATGAGCCCCAGGACGGCCTTCTGCTGGCGGGCCTGGGCGGGGATCAGGATCATCGCGTTTTCTTCCATGCCCTCGGCTTCGTTTTCCTCGCCGATGCTGACGTTGAGGGACGCGCTTCGGCGGCACCGATCGATCATTCTGGACAGGGGCTTCTCCTGCTCCAGGAGAGAGAGAACGGCCTGCAGCCTTCCCAGGGTCTGAAAGTGCGGCTGGTTCAGAATGTACTGCGCCCCGCTGCTGAAGAAACGGTAGTTCTGCACCGTCAGAAAGTTATCCAGCTCCCGGATGGCCATTTTGCAGGCTTCCTCGACGTTTTCGAGGCCGCTCAGCACGAAATCGTAGAGGACATCTCTCACCTCGCTCCAGGTACGCCCCGCCGCGACGGTGTTGATGCGGCGCGTCAGATCCTCGATGATGGAGGGCTCGATGTCGCAGGGCAGAGTGAACTGGGAATGGTGCACCAGTCCGCCTTTCAGGACGATCAGGGCCAGGATGTGGGCGCCGCCCAGAGGCATCAGGTCTATGTGCTGTATTTCCGTGTCGTTGAGCCCCGGAACGGCCGCGACTCCGACGTAGTTCGTGAGGCGGGAGAGCATGTGGGTGACGTAGTGCAGCAGATCCTCGATGCCGCTGCGCCGGGCCGCGATCTCCTGCTGCCACTCGCCGGACTCCCGCGGGCGCATACGCTCGCGGGAGGTCACGGAGTCCACGTAGACGCGGTACGACTTCGCGGTCGGCAGCCTCCCCGACGAGGTGTGGGGCTGATAGAAATACCCCATTTCCTCCAAGTCCGCCATCTCGTTGCGTATCGTCGCGGGGCTCAGCCCCTTGATGTACTTTTTCGTGATCGTCCGGGACCCGGCCGGCTCCCCCGTCCTGATGTACTCGTAGACAACCGCCAGCACGATCCCCAATTGCCTGTCAGTCAGCATCCTCCGCGACCTCCGAATATATTAGCACTCTCTGAATATGAGTGCCAACACAATGAATCTATGGGTAGATTAGCAACCTCGGTCCCGATTGTCAATATCAAGTTCAAAAAAATTCGGGGAAAATTCGAAAGACGACGGAGATTAGGGGTTATTACGCAGAGGAATATAATGATCCCGGAAAAAAGCTGCTGACGGAACGGCCTGACTGACAATAGGAGACTCCCCCTTTCGGAGGAATCTCCTGTTCGGGCTCCCTCTGTGCGTTTCCCCACGCGCCGTCTGCCGGACCGATTCCTCCCCAAAGAGTTGCGCAAAGCCGATTGAATGATTTAAAATTCGAAAATACGGAATCCAAATTAAAAAGTTGATTCTTTATCTTGAGGGGAAATTCTTCAAAAATTTTTGCAGGGGGAAGCAGAAGGGTATACCTTCTTGCACATCCCTCTGAAAAAATATTTTTCTAATTCGAATTCTATATTTTCGAATTGTACATCATTCAAGCGGATTTGGGGGCATTATTTTAAGAAAAAAATAGAGCCTTCTCTCATTTTTTTGAGAGCAGACTCTAAAGTCGAGTTATATGATTTACATATTTTTATTGCTTACGGCTGCACGTGCGTTTTATTTTTTAGTGTTGTAAAGTTCCGTGATTCTTTCCACCTCGCTTTCCGCGGGGGGATTGCCGAGGGGGAATTTCGCGGGGTCCAGGCCCAGAATTTCACGGATTTCCAGCGGAGAGAAGCCCTCGCCGATCCAGACCTCGTTGATCTCGTGCCTGTTGGGGTTCTTGTGTTCCGGGACGTTTCGGCCGTCGGAGCCCTTCGACCTGGCGTTGCCCCAGAAGTGGAGCCCGAAGACCCGCTCGCGGTTTTTTTTGTACTCCCTGTAGTCCTTGACGGTTCCGTCGTACCGCGAAGTTCCCCGCGGAGCGCGAAGGTAGCGGTTGGCGTCGGATCTGTCGGGCTGGGGCGTGATGTACTTCCTCGAGTCCGACGTCTGCCTGTTGGGCTGGTAGGGCAGCTGCAGGCCCTGAACCACCATCAGGAGGCGCTTGCGCCCCTCGCCGGTGTTGTCCAGATAGCCTCCCCCGCTGTTGTTGCGGGTCGGCTCCTGAAAGTCGTAAATGTATTCGTCCACTGTGGAGACCATTCCCATCTTCGACTTCTGATAATCCCACGCGCGGATGGCGTAGAGGCCCCAGACCGGCAGCCGGTTCAGCCTGTACCGGAGGTCCGACGGCTTGGCCGAACCGCTGTCCGGCCTCAACTGGCTCAGCCGCACGTAGAGCATGTCCGTGTAGCTCCCGTTGTAGGCGTACACGTAGACGTTCCCGTTCGGGCCCATTCCCAGCCGCCGCCTTTCGTACTGCACCTGCTGTCCCTTGAAGGCGTACTGCCCGAAAGTCTCGTACCGGTTCCCGCTCGAAGGACCCGCCGACCCCCACTGGTTGACGTAATGAATGTCGTCGGCGGAAAAGCCTCTGGATTGAGGCCGCAGGGCTTCCTGGTACTGATAAGAGACTCTTCCGAAATCGGGATGACCGGGGTTGGCGCTGTTGTCGATTGCGGAGAGCGGAGGGATCTTCTGCGAGATGTTGAGGGCCCATCCGTTCAGGTCGATGGCCGCGGGCGGCGTCCAGACGCCGTCCAGCCGGTGCTTCCGCTCCAAGTCCTCCAGTTTGTCGATCAGCGGCGCGGTCCTCTTGTTCCGGTGCGAGTCGTCGGTGAACGTCAGATCCGGGTGGAGAAGGGTCCTGTCGGAAGTCGCGATGTTCCGCAGGGCCTTTTCGAGGTTCTGGAGATACAGCCCCGCCGGAAACGTCATGCGGGGGTTCTTTTTGTTGAAGGCCGGGTTGTCGTTGAAGGGCCAGCCCCGGAAGTGGTCCTTCCACGAACGGACCCTGACGCCGCGCCCCGGGCCGATCTTCGCGCTCAACGCTTTGTCGATGTAAGCGGGAGACTCGCCGTGGACGATGCCGCGGAAGGACTGCGCGTCGCCGCCCTCCGGCTCCGGGTTCGCCACGAGGTGCATCATGGACATGCCCATCCTCTTGAAGAGCGACCATGTCGCGGCCTCCTCCGGCTCGCCCTTTCCCCTCCAGCCGTCTCCCCTGAATTTGCCGAACCAGAGGGGTTTGGAGTAAACCCAGTTCCGGGAGTCATAAATCCAGTCGTCTTCCTGCATCGGAATGTCCGTCGCCCTTTTGAGCTGGATCATCTCCGCCCGGACGAAGAGGTCGCCCGCCTTGTGAACGACGTCGTTCGGGGCGTGCGTGAACGCGGCCGCCAGCTGCGCCGCGGTGTCGTCCCTGTAATGCTCGTGGTGTATCCTGTCGCGCCACTCCGGTTCGACCTCCTTCGCCGTTATGTTCCTCGTGATCTCGAGGACGGTCAGCTTGAGGATGTGCCGTCTCGACCACTCTTTGGGCAGGGACTTGGCAAAATCGATATTGTTGCCGTTGAAATTGCTGTCGAGATTGTACTCGATGTCGAACCGCCAGCCGCTTCGCCAGTCGCCGCTGCCGTAGGCGAAGTCTTTTTTCAGGTGGGCGGAGCTGGGTCTGACCTGATTCCTTTCCCAATCCATGTTATCGTAGAGATGCCAGGTCTGGGGATGCCAGAAGGCGTAGACGGTCCCGACTCCGCCGGGGCCCCAGCTCGTGCCGAAGCTGCCGCCGAACCGCAGGTTGGGGTTGCCCCAGCCGTTGGCGTCGATGTTCCATTGGTTCAGCCCGATGTTGTTGCGCCCGCGGCTGAATATTTTCATGGGAACGGGTCCCGGCCCGTTTTCGTTGACTTCGAAAGTGCCGTTCCGATAATCTTTTTCGTCCCGGTACGGGGCAGGAGGCGGCGAACTGAAGCCCGCGCGCGATCCTCTGTCGTTGTCGACCCGCGTCAGGAACGGCGGGCGGTAGTAGACTCCCCAACCCACCCAGCGCCTCGGCCGCGCCTCCCGCTTTTCGACCATGTCCGAAGGGGGAAGCACGTGGTCCTCGAAGTCCTCCGTGACGACGCTGAATTTCTTCGAGGGGTGCGTTTTGGGGTATTTGAAGAACGTTATCTGAGCCGGAGCGTTCAGGGCCCGGTGGGGAATGTCCTTATAGGGGACGGGCGAGGCCTTGGCGGCGTCGTAGGCGTACAGGGGCTGCACGCCCCACAGCACCCACGAGTCGTTGTCGAAGAACGCGGGGCCGACGGGTCTTCTGTCTTGCGGACGGGCTATCGACGAGCTGTAGTGGTTGAAACGGATGGTCATGCCCCCCGCGCCGGGATCCCACTCGAACATGTACCCGGAAGAGAAGTTTTCCAAAGCGGTCGAACCGCTGCCGCTGCGGACGTACTCCGTCTCGACCGCCGAGCCGTTGAGAAGCACGCCCAGTCCGCCGTCCGGCATGAAATCACCTTCCTCCCCTATCGAGGGAAGGCGCTTGTCGATATAGACGGAGTAGTTCGTCACGCCGTAAAGGTCGCGGCTCAGGTGCTTGAAGTAGTCGTCGCCGAGGGTCATCATCATCTGGCTTCCCCGCGAGCCCACCGAGTGCGCGGCGGCCACGGTGAACTTCCCTCTTCCGTAGTTGACGACGGTATTGCCGACCCTGCCCTCCGTGACGGTGACGGAGGCGTTGCTGAAGTCGGGGTGCGTGTTCTTGTATTCTCCGTTGCCCAGCTGAGACGAATTTTTCGCCCTCGCGATGTCCATGAGCGTGTCCCACAGGTGCCGCCCCTTCTCGTCCAGCCCGACGGCGGCGGCGAGCCTTAACGGCTTGTCGCTCTCCACCGTCTTGAAACGGGCGATCGCGATGATGCAAGAGCCGCCGAAAAGGTTGTGTTCCTGGGTGATGTTGTCAAAAACGGCCTTTCCCCACTGGAATCGCGGAGAGCTGGGGGATTCCGCCCCGGAGCCCGACTGAATCACGCGGAAGGCCTTCTTCGGCGCGGGGGTGACGAGGTTCGTCGGGGCGCTTCTGGAGACCTCGACGACCCGATAGCCGTAACCGGGCTCTTCCGGCTGGAGGGTGTTTTTCCTGAACGGGTCCGCCGCGCTGAGTTCGTTCGCCAGATTTTTTCTGTTCTGGGTCAGGTCGTCCGCGTACTCCAGTTCCTCCGGGATCATCCACTTCTCCAGAGCCTCCAGCAATTTTTCCTTTCGGATGTCCGGCGGGAGACCGTAGAAGTCGCCGGAGCTTTCGACGCCGGCCTCCTTCAATTTTCTGAAAAAAACGCCGCCGTCCGCGACGAGCCACGTGAAAATGGGAGGCTCGGATTCGTCCGGCCCCGCGTCGCCCTTGAACGTGAGCGCCGCGTCGAATTGGGTGTTCACGTCGTAGTCGACGGTCGTCCACGTGTCGGGGGACGTCATGTTCAGGCTGAACTTCACGGGTCTCGTATCGAGCGCCGCGAAAATTTCCAGATCCACCCTCGTTTTCTGCCATCCCCGAAAACGCAGGATCGGGCCATTGAGGGCCGTACTGGCCGGAGCGCCGTTCTCGCCGGTCACCCCCGCGATGGCGCGGACCTGAATGAAGCGGTCCAGGGTGACTTTTTTCTGCGAATGGCCGTCCTGGACCCCGACGCGGACGCGCGCCATACGGGCCGCCTTCCCCGTCAGGACGTCCGTCCGAAACTCCAGGTTCGCCACGAGTTCCGATCCGGTGACGGGCTCCGTTTTAACGGCGCCGTCTTTCCAGTAAGTATGGGCGACTTTGCCGCCGGCCTTCGAGATGTAGTGCCATCGGTTGTCGCTCTCCACTGCGGCCGCGATCGAGTGCGACGGATTCTCGATGATCTCCACGACATCGGTGAAGCCGATGTCCTTCGGCAAAAATTCAAAAGAAGAAAGGGCGGCGTTCTGCAGCCTGGCGTAGACGGAGTTGCTTTCGGCCATGTCGATGCCCCGTCCCATCAGCAGAATCACCGCGCCGATGATGAAAACGGAGATAACGATCGCGATCGAGAGCTCGACCAGCGTGAAGGCCGGGCGTCCCTGTAAAATTCGCGAGGTCTGCGAAACGCGGACCTGCGCGGCACTCCGGCCTTCGCGCCGGACGCGGGCCCGCGGCGCGTCTCTCTTCTCTTCTTTATTCTCTTTTTCGTTCTTCACGGCGGCAGACAACGCGGAAACGATATTCATAGACTCCTCCTCAACTCTGAGTTCTCTTAAAAAATCGTGCTGACTTCATACGCTGCGGCCTCGGATGAGCTAAGGCGGCCGGATTTTTTCACTGCCATGCAACATATCAGAAAAATAAGGCGTCACAGGAATTTCTCACTCCTTCCTTTATAAAATCAGCTTGTTATGCGATATTACGACCGATAAAGCCCATCAATACCGATTATACCTGACTTTTTATTCTTTATATACATCACTGTTAAGAGCATATAAAAGAATATGAAATTGAAATAAATTCAGCGAAAACAGACCCGATACTTTCCTTTCAGATTTTCTTTTCAGGTTTTCTTTCCAGATTTTCCTTTCATGATTTTTTCTTTTTCGCGGCGTATCCCCGTATTGCGGAGTTATGTTTTATAATTGCGGCTGAAACGGTCAATGGGCTAAAGACAGGAGCGTGAAGGCTGAAATGAAAGCAGAAATGAAAGACCCCGCATGATGGCAGGGGCTGCCGTAACGGTCATCACCGCCTGCCTCAACGCCGTCCGCACGGTCGAGACGGCCCTCCGAAGCGTTATTTCCCAGGACTGGCCCGGTCTTGAATACATCGTCGTCGACGGCGGTTCGACGGACGGCACGCTTGAAGTTCTCGAAAATTACCGGCCCTTTCTGGCGCGTCTGATCTCCGAGCCCGACAAAGGCGTTTACGACGCCTTCAACAAAGGCCTTGCCCTCGCTTCGGGGGACATCGTCGGAATTCTGAACGCGGACGACTGCTACGCTCCCTGGACGTTCGGGACGGTCGCGGAGGCGTCGCGCCTCCACCCGGAATGCGGAGTTTTTTACGGAAAGCTGGCCGTCATCGACGAGGCCCGCCGCCGCTGGACGGTCTACCCTCTGGGGGACCATGAACGGCTGCCGAATCATATGATCGCGCATCCTGCCGCGTTCGTCAGAAAAAATCTCTACGAAAAGCACGGTTTTTTCGACGAAAGCTACAAAATCGCCGGGGACTGGGATCTTTTTCTGCGCTTCTGGCTGGCCGGGGAAGGTTTCTGCCCCATCGACAGAGTTTTGACGGCGTTCCGCAACGCGGGGCTTTCGTCGCGCCCCACGAGGCGCCTCGTGAGGGAGAACCGGGCGGTATACCGAAAGTACCGCGGAAAAATTGCCGGTTTATCGGGAGCGGCGTATTTTGGAAAGACGGTTCGTGAGGAATTGAAATATTGGGGCCGCAAAGGAATGGAGTTGTCTGGACTCTACGGCCTCTACTCCCGCTACCGCGACGCGCGGCTCCTGAATGCGGAGGGATGGGGCGCGTACGACGGCCCGGAATCCCTCTGGAACGCCGTCAAAGCTCTTGAAGAAATCGAAGCGATAAGAGATTGAAGAGAATCGAGCGCCTGACAAGATCTCCCGCGGAAGCGGCCGAAACAGGCTCGAAAAAAACAGTATATGACTGGATTTTATGCCGAAAGAAGGAACCGTGGCCGATGAATGTTTTTGACGTTGCCAAGTATATATTGGAAAAAACCGGGCCGATAACGGCCTGGAAACTGCAAAAATTGGTCTATTACAGTCAGGCGTGGTCATTGGCGTGGGATGACCGTGCCCTTTTTGAAGACGATTTCGAGGCATGGGCCAACGGTCCTGTCGTTCGCGCGCTCTTCAATGCCCATAAAGGGTGTCTTTATGTCGACGCTTCGACATTTCGGCGTGGAGACCCCGGCCGCCTGGACGACACGGCCAGGGAGACGATCGACATCGTTATCCGGGACTACGGCAAATTCAGCGGAAGGGAACTGAGCGAAATAGCCCACAGCGAGCGTCCCTGGAAAGAAGCGCGCAAAGGCGTACCGGCAGGAGAACCGTCTGAAAACGTCATTGAGCGCGACATCATGAGCGATTTTTACCTGGGTTTGCTCCCTTGTACGACAAATTCGAGAGACTCGTGATTGAAGACTGCGTCGATGAGCCCTTTTCGCTGCGCATCGGCTCCGCCGAAAGAATCTGGGGTATCGTCCTGAGTGACGGAACATTTGAAGCCGTGTGCTACGATCCGTTTCACTCGGGATGGCCAACGGGCAAAATCTGACGGAACTGTTTGGTTCATCCGATGAAAGTGAGAGCTTACAAAAGCGATTTACCGTTGTATATAAGGAGGCATCAATGAAAACCGACACGTTGCCTGTGGTTGCCGTCATTGTCGCCACGCGGAACCGCGCGGAGGCGATTGAGAAATATGCCCTTGCCAGTCTCGAGCGCTCCGCGTTTCGGGACTTCGTCTGCGTCGTCTGGGACGCCAGCGACGACACGGCGACCCGTGAGGCGTGCGAATCCGGCCGGCGGCCGTTCGCCGTCTGCTACCGCAAAGCTTCCCGGGTGGGATCATCTTCACAGCGCAACGACGCCGTGAGGCATGTGCTGACGGCTTATCCGAGCGTCCGCGTTGCCGTCTTTATCGACGACGACTGCGAACTGTCGGAGGACGCCCTGGACGGAGTGATGGAGACCTTTCGGAGCGGCAGGGTCTCGATCGTCAACATTCCGACGAAGCCCGTCGCGTCACCTTCTTTTCGCGCGAAAGTGCGGAAACGGGTCAAGCGCTGCCTGAGGATGAACCGCCACGGGGCGGCGCCTTTCCTCTACAACTACGGGGGGGAAGACGAAACGCCCGGCGGTGACGGCGAATGGGCCAGCGGTGGTGGAATGGCCGTCGATATCTCTGTTTTCAGGGAGCTCCACATTTTCTTTCCCGAGGCGTTCCAGCGTTTCGGCGGCTACGCTCTGGGGGAGGATTTCGCGTTTTCCTTTTTTGTTTTCAAAAAACTCCATGGCCGCATCGTAAACAGTCTGCGAGGGCATTTTTTACATTACGCCGCTGGTTCTTCGCGCCTTGATATCAAGAACATGGCGGCCTCGAAATGGTACAACTTTCACTTGCTGTTCGACGCGGTATACGGTGACTTGACCGGCCTGAAAAAAACCGTTCTGACCTTCGCGTTCAAGCTCTTCATGTACGCGGCGGCGCTGAAGCTGCTGATTCGCGCGCGGAGCCTCGACATCCGCGCCGCCGCGCGGGGAATCGCCGCCGCGCGCGCCGCGCTTCGCCTCTGCCGCCGGGAAAGCGGCGAGTACCCCGCTCTCTTTGACGGCTGTGAAAAAGCGTGCAAAAACAGCATGGATTGGGAACGCACATGGTGAAGATCGTTTTTTTTTGCTGATGCGTTTTCAACCAAAAAGCGTTAGCTATAAGCAAGCAAGCATAATCATTCCCTTTTAGCTGTTTCGTTTTTTCCATTTCTCGCGACGTCTCACGGGCGTCGCTTTTGTTTATTTCCCGTCAACCGACTGTACCCGTGCCGGATGCTTTGGGCAAAAAAGTCGGCTGGATATTATTGATGGGCGGAGAACCGCTTCTGCATCCCGAACTGGAACGATTTTTTCCTGCCGCCAGAACGGCGTTTCCGTCCGCAAAAATAAAGATCGTCACCAACGGAATCTTGTTGAGTAAAAAAGAGGATTCGTTCTGGCGGCACTCGAAAAAAGACATCAAGGAATGGTCTCTGTAAAAAATTACAAAAAAATTATGCCCCCGGAGCAAAAGCTCACGAGGGCCGGGGCAGATGCGCTGTACGGCGGTTTGCGAGAGCGGCCGAAAATATCGTTTATTCCGTCTGCGCGGCCGCGCGTTCTTTCCGGCGCCCCAGGCGGAGCCGGACGGCCCAGTAGATTTTGTAGGCGGCGGGGATCGCCAGCAGGGCCAGAAAGCCTCCCGCGATAAGGCCGCCGATGGCGACGACGGCTATGGGCGAACGCATGGCGGCGCCCCCGCCGGTGGACATCGCCAGAGGAAGCAGCGACACGACCGAGGTCGCGATGGCCATGACCAGCGCCTTGAATCGCACCTCGGAGGCCTGTTCGATGGCCTGGTACGGGTGGACGTTCTCGTCCCGGCGCAGCGTCTCCGCGTAGTCCACGACGACGATGGCGTTGTTGACTACCATGCCGATCAGCATGATCACGCCGATGAGCGCGAAGAGGGAAATGGACGTGCCGGAGACCAGCATCGCGGGCACCACTCCGATCAGGGCCATCGGAACCGTCAGCAGGATGATGAAGGCGTAGGCCCACGACTCCATGATGGCCGCCACGACGATGTAGGTGATCAGAATGGCGATGGCGATGGCGCGGAAAAGCTCCGCGAAGTCCTCCGCCATGTCCTCGGCCTCGCCGCCGAAGCTGAAGGAGTACCCCTCGGGCAGGGTGAACGCGGAAAGAAGCTGCCTCATCTTCTCGTTGCCCTCGCCGGCCGTGATGTAGCGCACGCCGCCCGTGACGACCACCGTGCGTTCGCGCTCGATGCGGCGAATCTCCGTCGGGGCGTCCCGCCAGACGACATCCGCCATTTCCTTCAGGGGCACCAGCCCGTAGGGGGTCATGATCGGCAGTTCCGCCACCGTGTAGATGTCCCCCGCCTTCTGGCGGTCCAACCGGGCCTTGATGTCGTACTCGAAGCCGCCGCTCCGGAATTTTCCGGCCTCGTTGCCGATCAGGTAGCCCTTCACGATGCTCGCCAGGTCCGAAAGGTTCAGGCCCAACGGCGAAAGCCGCCAACGGATGGGGAAAATCTGGAGTTCGGGCTTGCCCATCTCCGTCTCGATGGACAGATCCCGCACGCCGGGAATCGAACGGCCCCTGGTTCGCACCTCCTCCGCGATGGAGTAGAGGACGTTCATGTCGTCCCCCTTGATCCGTATCTCGATGGGGTCGCTGAACCCGGTACGGGTGTCGTTGACGACGTACTCCACGCCTTCGAGGGTCGCCAGGAACGGACGGATCCTGTCCGCCACGTCCTGGGTCGAGGGGCGGCGGGGATCGTCCTTCAAATAGACGGATATCGACGACTGGTAGACGGAACTGCTCCGGAACGAGGCCCCGACCGTCGAGACGACGTCGCGAATATACAGCTTCCTTTCGGGCATGGCTTCGATGAAGTCCTCCACCATACGGGTTTTTTTCTCGGTCTCACCGATGGAGGCGCTGTTGGCGAGGGTCAGTTCGATGGTGATCGTCCCGTCGTCGACGACGGGGATGAACTGCGTTCCGATCAGACCTCCCAGCTTCAGAGAACCGTACATCAGACCCATGAAGATCAGCAGCGTGACGACGGGATGACGCGTGGAGCGCCGGAGAAAGAACATGAACATGTCCTTGAATCCCTCGTAGAGCCAGTTCCACCAGCCGGTCAGAATCCGGCTTATCAGGGATATTTCCCCGCCGGACTTGATGCGGGCAGCCATGCAGGGCGTCACGGACATGGTCACCCAAAGGGAGAGAAGCGTCGCGTAAAGGATGGTCACCGCGTAAGGAGCCAGGAATTGTCCTGCTATCCCCTTCATCAGGGCCACGGGTAAAAAGACCCCCAAGTTGGTCAGAACGCCGGCCAGAACGGAGACGGATATTTCCTCCGTGCCCTTTTCGGCGGCCTCGAAGGACCCGTAACCCAAGTCCCGGTAGCGGTAGATGTTCTCGATAATCAGGATCGCGTTCATGACTAGGGTTCCCATGGAAAGCGCCAGCCCCAGCGTACTCATGAGGTTCAGCGTGTAGCCCAGCCCCTGCATGGGAACGAAGGTGCCCATGAACGCCACCGGCATCGACACGGCGACGATGAGCGTGGCCGAGAGGCGCCCCAAAAAGAGGTAGATGACGAGAGCCGTCAGGGCGACGCCGACGGCCGTGTCGCGGATGACGTTTTTGACCGAGGTCTCGATGAAGGGCGTGTCGTCGTGGGTGTAGGTCATGCAGAACTCGGGAAGGCTTTTCAGGGCCTCTTCCAGCTCTTTCTTGACCTCCCTGCCCGCGGTGACGACATCGGCGTTGGCGCGGGGGCTTACCTGCAGCTGGACGACCGAATTTCCGTTGGCCCGAGCGATGGAGCGCACGTCCTCTTCGCCGTCGACGACCTTACCCAGAAGCGAGAGCGGAATGGGCTCGCCCGCGGCCGTGGGGACGATGATGTTTTCCAGCTGATCCACTTCGTTGAACTCCCCCACCAGGCGCAGGGAAATCTCGTCGGCGGTCTGCGTGATGTAGCCGGAGGGGTTCGTGATGTTGTTCGCCGCCACCACCGCGCAGATTTGCTGGTACGTGACGTCGTAGTCGGAGAGGGCCACGGGGTCCAGAACGATCTGGATCTCGCGATCCCGCCCGCCCGAAACCTGAACCTGCCCGACCCCCTCGACGCGGGCGGCCAGGGGTTGGATTCGATCCTCGATGTATTTTTTCGCGTCCTTTTCCGGCAGGGTCGAGGTGAAGGAAACGGTCAGAAACGGCTGCGAGTTCATGTCGAACTTCATGCAGATGGGCTCCTCGATGTCGTCGGGGAGTGTCTGCCGCGCCGCCTTGACCTTGTTGTTCACGTCCACCAGCGCCAAATCGGGGTTCGTGCCCGCCTGCATCTCGACGGCCACCATGGAAATGCCGTCCTGGGAGTAGCTGGTGATGGTCTTGAGGTTTTCCAGGTCGGCCAGGGCGTCCTCGATGGGTTTCGAGACCAATTGCTCGATCTCGTTGGGGCTGGCGCCCGTGTAGCGCGTCTGAACCAGCACGAAGGGAAACTCCACGTCGGGATAGAGCGTCACGCCCAGCGTCGTGTAGCTGGTCCACCCCAAAAGCACGAAAATAATGACGCCGCACCAGGTGAAAACCGGCCGGCGGATACAGAAACGTATGAAAGCGCCCATAATCGGCGTCTAAAGGTCTTTCGTGGAGGCGATCAGCGCTCCGTCGAAAAGCGTTCGATTGCCGCTGACGATCAGGCGGTCGCCCGTCTTGAGCCCCGACGTGACGATGACCCGTCCGTTCCGTCCCTCGCCGGTTCTGACCTCGACCTTGCTGGCTTTGTCGCCGCTGGCGACGTAGACGAATTCCTTGTCCCCCTGGTACATGACGATGTCGGACGAGACGATGACGACGTTTTTCTTCTTTTCCACGAGGAAACGCCCCTCCAGATACGTTCCGGGCAGAATTCCGCTGCCGGCCGGCGCCTCGACGACGACGGGGTAGAGCCCCGTGCCGGGCTGAGCCTCGGGGCTGAGGCGCTTGACCCGGCCCGCGCTCTCGGTGTCGTCGACCAAAAGAACGACCGGGGTTTCCCTGCCGATGTTGTGAATGTCCTTTTTGGAGACCATCAGCTGGGCCTCCATGTCGGAGGGATCCACGATGGAGATGAGCGATTTCCCGACCTCCGCCACCTCGCCCGGCTCCACATTGCGGGCCGCCACGATGCCGTCGATGCTGGACTTCAGCTCCGTCCTCTGGAGCGTGGACCGGGAGGACTGATCGCTGGCCTCCAGCGCCTTCATGGCAGCGTAGGCCCTGTCCACCTCCGATTGGGCCACACCGCCCTTTTTGCTGAGTTCCAGAAGGCGGTTGTAGTTCAGCCGGGCCTCTTCGTAGCCGGTCCGGCTGGCCTGGGCGTTGGCGGCGTAGTCCGCTTTCCGCAGGGACACCACGGTCTGCCCCGCCTTGACGGAGTCCCCCACCTGCACGTGTACGGCCTGGACGATCTCGCGCACGTAAGAGGTCACGTCCTGCGTGCGCGCGGCCTTGGCCTGCCCGTAGTAGCTCCGCCACGACTCCCACGTCCCGGGCGTCACGGCGAGCAGGGTCACGGGGTAGCGAATCTCCTCCGTCCGGGCCAGGGACGCCACGTTCGCCGCGGCCTCCTTCAGCTTCGCCTGAACCTCGATGGCCAGCAGGGCCACCCCCGCCGCGGCCACCGCCAGCCAGAAAACCACTCTGAGCCTGTTCATTTTTTTGAAAATATCTTTAAACATGCCGAACCTCCTCGGGAGTCAATATCCTCTTGCTTAAATCGTGTATCATATTCATAAACTTTTCTATCCGAACCCGCATTTCTTCCTTAATATCTCCCTTAATTTCTTCAAGTTCTTCCTTCTGAGGAAAAAAAACATCCCGGGGCAGAGAGCCGGCTTTCGGGGCGTCTTCCCCGATGATGTCGGCAGAAAGCACCTTGCCCATGGCGTGCATCAGCCGCTCTATCGTTTCCAAGGGGAAGTCTTTCCGCACGGCCCCCAGCTCCTGTCCCCGGGTGATCAATTTCCTCATTGAACACGAAGCCTGTTCATGGGCCTGTATCAAGCGTTTGTCGACGTGGAACTCGTCCGCCGACAGCCAATACATCACGCGCCCCAGAAGAGGGTTTTCGGAGAAAAAGCGGCCCACCCTCCGGTGATATTCCCAGTCCGCCGACCAGTATTCCTCTTTGGTCTCCGGGAGCTTCAGCTCTCCGACGGCCTCCAGAAAACGCCGGTTTATCTCCTCCAGCACCGTCGCCAGAAGGCTGTCCTTGTTGTCGAAATAGTAGTAGACCGTTCCCTTGCTGAGCCCGGAGCGCTCGATGATTTTGTTGTAGGAGGCCGCGTCGAATCCGCGTTCCGCAAATTCCTCGACCGCCGCGTCGATGAGCCGCGCCCGCTTCGCGTCGTCCAACCGCTCCTGCCTGACGATAAAAACCACCTTCTCTTCCCTGGAAAGTTCGCTCTCGCTTGAAAACCGCTCTCGCTTCTTTGAAATCCGCTTCCGCTTTTAGACATGGAATCAAGTTCGACCAATCAGTCTAACCTCAGCGCGGGAATTATACTCCGCTTTTTCCCAAATTGCAACAGAGAAATTTTTCCTCAATTCCAAATTTTTTTCGCTCAAACGCAAAAGTAAATGCAACCCCGGCGGCGGGCGTGCGCTGCAATAAATCCTGCAAAAAGGGCGATAGACAAAAGGGCTCCCCTCTCGTTATTCCTCGCCCCGCCCGCAGTATCGAAAACTCGATTCGGGGACCGATCGGCCCCGCGCCGGCCGTTTTCCGCTATAATGGCCTGGAATAGGAAACGACGAACCGACGAAGCGAAGCAAAAATACACGACCGGTAAGGATGTGAGAGCGCATGGACGCTGGTCCTGATTTAAGTTGTCCTTCATCTGCGAGATTTTTGTCCGCGGGATTTTTCGAACCACGGCACGATCGAACGGCGGCGGTTCCCGCGCTCGCGCAGACTCGGCTTTCCGGTGAGGTTCGGCCTCTTTCGCAGGCGCGTCCTCTTCAGGCATAGCCGTTCCGGCTGTCCGCGGCGCGGGCCTCCGTCTTTTGGAAACGGAGGAATTCTTATGACCGAAACTATCGCGACCGAAACTATCGCGGACCTGATCGGCTCCAAAAAACATCGGGAACTCAAAGCGCGCATCGCCGAAACCAACACGATCGACCTGGCGGAGGAACTGGAAAAGCTCGGCCAGGAACAGCGTGTCGTTTTCTTCCGTTCGCTGCCGAAAGACGCGGCGGCGGATATTTTTTCGTACCTCTCCCCCGAGACCAAGGAGAACCTCATCGAGCTTCTGACGGACCCGGAGCTGGCCCACATCGTGAACGACCTCTTCCTCGACGACGCCGTGGACTTTATCGAGGAAATGCCGGCGAACGTGGTGAAGCGCGTCCTGAAAAACGCCTCGGACGACACGCGCAAGCAGATCAACCAGCTTCTCCAGTATCAGGAGGACTCGGCCGGCAGCATCATGACCACGGAGTACATCGACCTCAAGGAGGAGATGACCGTGGAGGACGCCTTCCGGCGCATCCGTCAGGTGGGCGTGGACAAGGAGACCGTCTACACCTGCTACGTCACCGACGCCCGCCGCGTTCTGGACGGGGTCGTCACGATCCGCAAGCTCCTGCTCTCGCAGCCGACCGACAGGATCGGCGGCATCATGACCCCGAACGTCATCAGCGTGAACACCGGCGACGACCGCGAACACGCGGCTGAACTCTTCCAGAAGTACGATTTGGTCGTCCTGCCCGTGGTGGACACGGAGCGGCACCTGGTGGGCATCATCACGGTGGACGACGCGATGGAGGTTTTGGAGGAGGAGAACACGGAGGACTTCCAGATCATGGCGGCGATGGAGCCCTCGGACGAGCCCTACCTCTCCGCGGGGGTCTTCGAGCTGGCGAAGAGGCGCATTCTTTGGCTCCTGATCCTCATGGTCAGCGCGTTTTTCACGGGCGGCATCATCACGCGCTACGAACACCTTTTCGCGGCGTTTCCCGCCCTGATCGCGGCCATTCCCATGCTGATGGACACGGGCGGAAACGCGGGGTCCCAGTCCTCGACGCTGATCATACGCGGGATGGCCGTCGGGGAGCTGGGCCTGTCGGACTGGTGCGCGATATTCTGGAAGGAACTGCGGGTCAGCGCCCTCGTCGGCGTGATTCTGGGGATCGTCAACGTCGCCTACAAGTGGTTCCTGAGCGGGAACCCGACGCTCGCCCTGACCGTGGGGGCCAGCCTCTGCGTGACGGTGATCTTCGCCAAGCTGATCGGCTGCATGCTGCCCCTTTTGGCGAAGATGCTGCGGTTCGACCCCGCTCTGATGGCCGCCCCCATCGTGACCACGATCGTAGACGCCGGCGGCCTCTTCGTCTACTTCTGCATCGCCGAGGCCGTCATGCGGTGACGCCCGCTGCGCAAGTCCCCCCCCCGGGAGCATATCGAAGGACGGAACCGCGCCGGATTTGGGAATAATATTCGGTGATCTGTAATTTTCGGCTATAATTTTCGAAGAATATCGTTTTCAGGAGAATTAATGGGGTTCCATATACGAAGACTCGGGAGGAGACCGAATTGATACCGACAAGAGACGAGGCTTTTTCACTGCTCAGGAAGCACAACTCGGACGAGAGCCACATCCGGCACGCGGCCGCCGTCGAGGGGACGATGCGCCATTTTGCGCGCAAAATGGGCGGGGACGAGAACCTGTGGGGCGCGGCCGGCATTCTGCACGACATCGACTGGGAAAAGACGATGGACGACCCCGCGCGCCACTGCAACCTGGCGCCGGAGCTTCTGCGCGAGGCGGGAGTCGACGAGAGCCTCATACACGCCGTCCAGTCGCACGGGTGGGGCATCTGCTCGGACGTGGAGCCCGAAAACGACATGGAGAAGGTGCTTTTCGCCATCGACGAACTGACGGGGCTCGTCATCACCGCGGGGCTGGTGCGCCCCTCGAAATCCCTGGCGGATCTCGAGGTCAAGTCCGTGAAGAAAAAATGGAAGGACAAGACCTTCGCGCGCGGCGTGGATCGGGACGTCATCCAGAAAGGGGCCGAGCGGATGGGCGTCCCGCTGGACGAGGTCATTCAGGAGACCATTCTGGCCCTGCGCCCGATCGAAAAAGAAATCGGCCTGGGCCTGCGGGACGAGGCGAACGGCGGACCCTGAACCTCGCGGACCCGGCGGACTCGGAGTTCAGTAGTTTCCCATTGCCGAGAGAAGGGGAGGGCTGTTAACCTTTTCCCGGAACTTCCAAAAAGTTGAGAACAATTGGGAGAAAGAGTTAAGAGAAAGAGTTAAGAGAAAGGGGAAGAACCGATGTCCTCCACGCCGATCAGAATCGTGTTAGCGGACGACCATCCATTGACGAGGTCGGGTATAGCGGAATTTTTGAGGCGCGAAAAAACCCTCGAGCTCCTCGGAGAAGCGGAAGACGGCCTGCGGGCATGGCAGTTGATTCAGGACCTTCGGCCGGATGTCGCGCTGCTGGACATTCGAATGCCGGGGCTCGACGGAGTGATCGTCGCCCAGAAGGTCAAGGACGCCGGACTGCCGACGGCCACGATCATGCTGACCTCCTACGACGCGCAGCAGTACGTGATGGCCTCCCTGCGCGCGGGGGCCCGCGGATTCGTCCTCAAGACCGTTACGCCCAAGGAATTGACGTCCGCTATCGCGACGGTGGCCCGCGGGGGGCTCTATCTGGACCCCGAGGTGGCCTCGGTGATGGGCGAAAGGGAGTTCGACCCGGAACAGCTTTCCGCGCGGGAACGCGAGGTGCTGGTTCTCGCGGCCAAGGGGCTCTCCAGCAAAGAGGTCGCGGGGAAGCTGTTCATCAGCGAGCGCACCGTGCAGACCCACCTGGCCTCGATTTACGACAAGCTCGGCTCCAAAAACAAGACGGAGGCCCTGCTTTTGGCTCTGAAATACGGCGTGGTCACTCTGGAGGAGTTGTTGGAAGATTAAACGCCCCAAGCTCAAAAATCACCTGCTGGCGCTTCTTTTATGCGCGCTGATGCTGCCGCCCGTCGCTGTCCTCATGGCGGCGGCATTTGCGCATTTCAGTCAGGAAGAGGCGATGGAGGCCGCGGTCAGCTCCTACGTGCAGGACCTGGCCGAGAGCATTTCCTACCGCATAGACGGCGACATCCGGCTCTGGAATTTTCCGAGCAAGCTTTTCCTTTCCGCCGCGCGCTACCGGATTTTCTCGTGGGGCCCCTCCATTCCGGGCTGGGTGGCCTACATCGACGGCGAGGGGAAAATCATCACGTCCTCTCCCGGCGCGGCCAGCATCGCGGCGATATGGCAGGAGGCCCTTCCCATCGGCAGCGCCGTCCGCGTCAGGGACAAAGAAGGAAACGAATACACCATGGCCATCTGCCCGGTGGCGCAGGGGCGGGGATACGTCGTCGCCGCCGTCTCGTGGAACCAGCTGCTGGGCGGACTCGTGCAGGTCGGGCGGCTGTGGCCCGTCCTGATCGTGCTGATGTCCACGGGCAGCTTCTGGGCAATCCGCCTTCTCTGGCGGCGCCTGATTTCGCCGCTCAAAGGACTGGCCGCCGAAATCGACGACCTGCGCGTGGGCAAGGACATCCCCCACACCGTGGACCCCCACGCGGTGAAGGAAATCGAAAGCGTTCACAACGCCCTGACGCGCTTCGCCCGGGCGGCCGCCGAGCGGGACAACCTCCGCAGGTATTACGTCCGGGACATCGTCCGGGTTCAGGAAACCGAGCGGCTGGAGATGTCGCGGGAGATCCACGACGGCCCCCTTCAGGACATCACCGCGCTTTTGCAGCATCTTCACATGTGCCTGGAGGAGGGGGAGGACACCCGCGAGCGGATCATGAAGACGGAGCGGCTGGCGAAGACGGTGGTGCGCGAACTCCGCGGGCTCTGCGACGAGCTGGCCCCGCCCTGGGTGGACCTGGGGGTCTCGGACGCCATGACGGAGCTTGCGGAACGCCTCTCCCAAAACTACGATATACGCGTTTCGGCGGAGATCGACAAGTCGTTCGATTTGGGGTCGGAGCAGACGCTTTCCCTCCTGCGGATCTTTCAGGAGGCCGTCTCCAACGCGGTCAGGCACGGCGGGGCCGCCGAGGTTCACGCCCACATGTTCACCGAGGGGGCGTACATCGTCCTCGAAATACAGGACAACGGGAGGGGCTTCGACTCGGGGGTCGACCACGAGGTTCTGCGCCTGGAGGGGCACCGCGGGCTCGCCAACATGACGGAGCGCATGTCCCTGATAGGCGGTTCGCTGGAGGTGTACTCCACGGCCGGAGAGGGGACCTGCATCCGGTGCATCCTCGGCCGCGAGACGCTTCCGGAGACGGCGGCGCCCAAACCCGAAAATTTATAGTAAAATAACCAATGTCAACAACTTAAGCCAAAACCATGGGGCGCTGCCCAATACCCCGCAGGGGAATTGGTAAAATAACGCCGGAATTCTTGAAAATCATGTACGGAGGTTTTTGGATGCCTTTGGACGCCTTTGAGATTTTGCGAGCACGCGGGATGGTGGAGTGGTGCAGCGCTCCGGAACGGCTGCGGGAGGTCATGCGGGAAGGCATGACGACGATTTACATCGGTTTCGACCCCACGGCGGACAGCCTGCACGTCGGGCACCTCATACCCATCATGGCTCTGGCCTGGATTCAGCGCTGCGGGCACCGCCCCGTGGCCCTCGCGGGCGGCGGAACCGGCCTGATCGGGGACCCCTCCGGCAAGAGCAGGGAACGCAATCTCATCACCCTTGCGGCGGTCCGGGAGAACATCGAGGGAGTCCGGCCCCAGCTCGCGCACTTTCTGGACTTCGACTGCGGGGAGAACTCCGCGATTCTGGTGAACAACTACGACTGGCTCTCGAAGTTTTCCTTCCTCGACGTCCTGCGCGACATCGGAAAGCACTTCTCCGTCAACGCCCTGATCGCGCGGGAGTACGTGAGAAGCCGCCTGGAGGATCCCGACAAGAGCATTTCCTACACGGAGTTCTCCTACGTGCTGCTCCAGTCGATGGATTTCAAATATCTGTACGAGACCTACGGTTGCCGTCTGCAGATGGGCGGCAACGACCAGCAGGGCAACCTGATCGCCGGGGTCGATTACGTCCGAAAGACGACGGGCGGCGAGGTCTTCGGCCTGACCCAGCCCCTGCTTCTGACCTCGTCGGGGACCAAATTCGGCAAGACCGAGGACGGCGCCGTGTGGCTCGACCCGAAGCGGACGAGCCCCTACCGGTTCTACCAGTTCTGGATCAACTCGGACGACAGGGACGCGGAGCGTCTCCTGAAGCTCTTCACGTTCCTGTCTCTGGAGGAAATCGCCTCCGTGACGGCGGAACACGGAAAAAATCCCGGCGCGAGGACGGCACAGCGCCGGCTGGCCTTCGAGGCGACGAGGATCGTCCACGGCGAGGACACGGTTCGCAGCGTCGTCGCGGCCAGCGAAGTCCTCTTCGGCTCCCAGCCCCTGTCCGAGGTGGGGGAGGATGTCCTCGACCTGCTCAAGGAGGAAATGCCCTTCACCGCGCTCTCTCTGCCTCTGCCCGTGGCGGTCGCGGACGTTCTCGTCTCCGCCGGGGCCTGCGAGAGCAAGGGCGAGGCCAAGCGGCTCATTCGGCAAGGGGGCGTCTCGGTCAACGAGACCCGAGTGGAGGACGAGGGCGGCGCCGTCGGCCGGGAAGAACTCCTGTACGGCAGGTATCTTTTCATTCGCCTCGGCAGGAAACGCTTCCACCTGGCCGAGGTTCGCCTGGCCGAGGCCAGCTTGGCCGAGTCCCGCTGAAGAGGCCCGATGCCGGCCATGACGGACTGCGTCTGGTACGTTTCCGGTTTCCGCCGCCCCTGGGAGGCCGCCGTGATCGGCGGTCTGGCGGCCGCGCTGAAGGCAAAGGGGGGCGCCCTCTCTTTGCAGGTCTACGTCGACGGGGGAACGGCGAACTTCCGCGCCGAGGGCGCGATGTCGTGGCGTTCGCTCACCTTCTTCGAGAAGCTCGCGGCCGTGCTTTTCAAGGGGAAGCTCTGGCACCTCTGGGGCGAGGCTCCCTTCTGGTGGGGGCTGGTGCGCCTCCGCGCCCGCACGGTGCACACGTCCCTGGACGACGCGCCCGAGTGGCGGGGGCACCCGACGCGCCTCTTCGAGGCTCAGGCGCGTCACGGAGAGAGCCTGATCGCCCCGGCGTTCGAGGCCAGGGTCGTCCGGGCGGGGAAAGAGAAGGGGGAAGAAGTTTCGGAAGAACCTCCTTCCGCGGTGATTCTCGCGGCCTCGCCGGGCGCGGCGTTCCGCGAGGTTCTCGACGAGCTGAAAACGGCGGTCGTTCCTCTGGCGGGGGCCGTGACGGACTCGACTCTGCGGCAGGGAGGCGTCCTCTTCGCGGGAGACGGCCCGTCGGACGCCCTTTTGGCCGCGTACCTGACGACGCAGGGAATTCCCGTACTCGCGGCGTCCGAAACGCCGCTTCTCGACGCCGTGCTGGGCCGGAGCGGCTATATCGTTCCCCGGACCGGCGACACCCGGATCGGCGACACCCGGATCGGCGACAGGGAAGGCTGGAGGGCGGCGCTCGGCGAGGCGTTCTCCGAGGCGGGCCGCGCCTCCGCGGCGTCCGCGCGGCGTTTCCTGAAGGACCGGTACGACTCCGCCGAGGCCGCGAAATCTCTCGAAAACCTCTACCGCGCGGTAATGGGGAAAAATGTTTAGAGGAAAAATATTCAGATGAAAGCGGCGGCGTGGGCTCTGGAAGGTCTGCGTGTTCTGGCTCGGCCGGGGTGGCGCGCGTCTTGCGCCGCCTCTTTGTTTTGCTCGGTTTTGAAAACTTTCGCCCCGCGCGGAAAGCGCATCCTTTCCAATCTCGCGCTGGTCTACCCCGAGAGCGGAGACGCGTGGAGGAAGGATCTGCGCCGGCGTCTCTACGAGCATTTGGGCTGGATGGTGACGGAAATCCTGGCCCTGCAGCGGGACCCCGCGCAGGCGCTCGACTGGGTGGAGGAGGTGCGCGGCGCGGACCGCGTCGGGGAGGCCCTCGACGCGGGCGGGGGCAAGAGTGAGGGAAAGGGGAAAGGGCTCCTTTTTCTGTCCGGGCACTACGGCAATTGGGAGCTTCTGGCCGCGTGGTACGCCCAATACATGAAGAAGCGGGGCATGGACGGCTTTTATATCGTCTCGCAGAACATGAGGGACAAGGATCTCTCTCGTCTGCTGGCCCGGTACAGAGTGAACGCCGGGATCAGGCTCCTGCCCAAGGAGACCCCGGCGCCGGAGATCGTGAGGCTTCTGAGGTCGGGAAAACATATCGCGGCGCTGGCGGATATTTCCTGGCCGGGGGGGATCGTCCTGCCCTTCATGGGACACCCCTGCACCCACACCATCGGCCCCGCCGTCCTCGCGGTTCTGGCGTCCGTGCCGATCGTCCCCGTGGCGCTCTACCGCCGGGGCCCCTTCCGCCACGCCGCGGAGTTTTTTCCGCCGCTCGCCGTCCCGGAAGAAAAGAACCGCCGCGTCAGAATAGAGGCCCTGACGCGGGAAGTCAGTATTGCCCTCGAAAGGATGATCGCCCCCCGCCCGGAACTCTGGTTCTGGCTGCACAACCGCTGGAAACAGCCCCTCTTTTGACTGAACATGGTAACGGGGTCCGCTGCCCCATATAGATGGTGCCAGGGCCGGGAAGATTCATGCCTATCACAGCGGAAATCAGGCCCGCGCTGAGCATCCCGTGAGCGATTCTGTGCTTGAACTTTGTCTTGCCGGCGGATATTTCATCCAGATGGGCAGGATTGAAATCGCCGGTTATTCCGGCAAACATGTAAACGTCACTTGCGGCGCGATCATAATTCGCGTTGCAGCCTCCGCAAGATTTTACTCTGACGATCACAACAGCAGCTTCACCCTTTCATGTGCATAGTGAAGATGGCAGAAGGAAGATATACAGAGGCTGCCGCGCGGCCGGCGCGGCAGCCTCCGGCAGCCTTCGGGTTCAGGATTGCCGGAATTTGCCCTTGAACCGCTTTTCGAACTCCTCGACCAGAGCGGGACGGAAGTCGGGGTGCGCGATCCCGATCAGGGCTCTGGCGCGCTCGCGCAATGTCCTGAAT
>JAISMH010000050.1 GCA_031276855.1 Synergistaceae bacterium | reverse complement strand
GTATGCTGGCGCAGTCCAACACCCTGCCCCAAAACGTCCTCAGCCTCCTTCGCTAGGGCCGAAGGCCCTAGAACCCGTTACTGGGGGGGCATAGCCCCCCCAGACCCCCGGGGGTTTTTAGCCGCGAGGTTCGGACAGTATTGGACTTCGCTTTGTTTCGCAAGCTCGTCCGCCCCCGTCCGTCCGGACATTATCACTGACGAACAACAATTCTTCCCCAAGGAGTTGCGCAAATCCCTGGGGGAGAAATCGGCACGGCGCGCGGGGAAACGCGCAACGGGTGTCCGGTCTGAACTCGAAAGAGGACATTTTCTCGGATGAATCGGCCCGCTTTCAGCGTTTCACAGACGATTGACAGATTCCGTGCGCTGATTTATCGCTCGTCCGCGAAAACACCAGAATCAAAGCCGTCCCCAGAATCAAAGTCATTCCCGCAATCCCCGAGTTGCAGCCGCTGGTCGTGTCGGGAATATCCGGTTTTTCCGTTCCCTCTTTCCAAATGGCACTGTCGGAGTCGATATCGATCTCTCCGACGACATCCACGTCCAGGTTCCCATGGATCTTCACGGTCCCGGCGTGTATCGACGTGAACGTGACCTCGTAGGTCAGTTTGTCCACCGTGACGGGCGGCAATTTGAAGGGGTCGTTCAGCGTGGGGTCGAGGTCCGGAATAGGGACGGAGGGAGAGAGCTCCACAACTTTCTCGTATTTCCACGCGTTGATGCCAAGTCTTGAGGCATCCAGCCGCAAATTCACGGAATATCCCGAAACATACCGGACTCCGTTCTCGACCCGGGTCCGAATGTCCAAAGCGCCTTCGTCCGTCAACTCCACGCGGAGAACGTCTTTTTTGGCATACCCGCCCCCTTCCAAAAGCCATTTGCCGCTGATGTCGTAGGCCGCAAACGCCGTTTCCGCGAACAAAAACAAAACGGCAGCCGCTGTCAAAACCATCTTCTTTCGCATATCCATGCCCCCTTCTTAATAGCCGAAACTCTTATTGCCGCAGCGCAATTATAGCAGTTCGGCTCCCGCTGACACTCGGGGCGCCGGGGCGGTTCATTTCGCGGGGACGGCGTGGTATGCTGTAAAATATTCCCAAGATATTTTTGTACAGATGATTCTTATGCGAATGATTCTTGTGCAAATGAGGCAATCGCGTATCCTATGCTGAGGTGATGAAATGGCGGAATATGGTCTGAGCGGCGCGCAGGTCGAGGCGTCGCGGGCGAAATACGGGGACAACAGGCTGACCGAGGTGGAGAGCGAGGGATTTCTGGACAAGCTCAAGGACAACTTCGGGGACCCGATGATCAAGATTTTGTGCGTGGCCCTCGCGATCAACGTTTTGTTCGTGTTTCTGGGGCAAACCGAGTGGTACGAGTCGGCAGGGATCGCCATAGCCGTGGCGCTCGCCACGCTCGTGTCGACGTACTCCGAGTACAGCAACGAAAACGCCTTCCAGAAACTGCAGGAGGAAGCGTCCAAAATCCAGTGCAAAGTCTACAGGGACGGCGGCATCCTCGACATCCCAATCGACGACATCGTCGTCGGCGACTGCGTGATGCTCCAGACCGGCGACAAGATCCCCGCGGACGGGGCGATGCTGGAGGGCTCCATCAAGACCGACCAGTCCGTCCTGAACGGCGAGACGGCGGAGGCCGGCAAGACCCCCGCGCCCCAGGGCTTCACGGACGAGGGCGGCATGGACTTCCTCAACCCCCACAAGGTGTTCAGGGGCTCCGTGGTCTGCGGCGGCAACGGGGTGATGGAGGTCCGCTCCGTCGGCGACGGAACCGTTTACGGGCAGATAGCCAGCGAGCTCCAGGCCGAGGACGACCGGGACTCGCCGCTCAAGGTCAAGCTCGGCCGGCTGGCCGGGCAGATAAGCAGGTTCGGCTACGCCGGCGGCGTCACCATCGCGGCGGCGTTCCTGTTCCAGAGGATCGTCATCCGGAATTCGTTCGACATGGCCCTCATCGTCCAATACTGCGCGAACTGGATGCAGGTCGTCAACGACGCGGTGCACGCGGTGATGCTCGCGGTCATCATCGTCGTCATGGCGGTTCCGGAGGGCCTGCCCCTCATGATCGCCCTCGTCTCCGCCCTCAACATGGGCAAGATGCTGAAAGACAACGTGCTCGTGCGCAAGATCGTCGGGATAGAGACGGCCGGAAGCCTGAACATCCTCTTCAGCGACAAGACGGGAACGATAACGAAGGGCCTCCTGGAGGTCATGACGTTCGTGGACGGCGGCGGGCGCGGGTACGACGACCCGGAGAAGGCGCCCGACGGGCTGAAGCGGCTTTTGTCGCTCTCCATCCTTCACAATTCCGACTCCGTGGTCTCCCGCGCCGGCGGCGAGACGAAGATCATCGGCGGGAACGCGACGGAGCGGGCCGTACTGGCCTACGGACAGCGCATCGCCCGGGATTTCGGCGTGAAGAAAACGGCTTCGATCCCGTTCAACAGCGACAGCAAATATTCGGCCTCCACCGTCGAGGGCGAGTACCGGCTGACGCTGATCAAGGGAGCGCCCGAGAAAATCCTGCCGCGCTGTTCGGGATACTACGGCGAACAGGGGGATGTCCTTCCGATGACCGACGCCGTCAGGGCAAATATGGAAGAAAAAATAAACGACCTCGCGAAGCGGGCGATCCGGGTGCTCGCGCTGACCGCGTCGGAGTCGGCGATAGAGGGGGATTCGCTTCCAACCGGCGCTTGCGCGCTGGTCGGGGTTCTCGGCATCCGCGACGAGGTACGTCCGGAGGCGGTGGCCGCCATCCGGGAGGTCCAGAACGCGGGGGTGCAGGTGGTCATGATCACCGGCGACAGGCTGGACACGGCCGCGGCGATAGCGCGGGAGTCGGGGATACTCCGGGGCGGAGACGAGGTCGTCCTCACCAGCGACGAACTGGCGAAGATGACCGACGGCGAGGTGAAGGCCGCGCTCCCGAATTTCCGGGTGGTGGCGCGCGCTCTGCCGAGCGACAAGAGCCGCCTCGTCACCCTCGCCCAGGAGCTCGGGCTCGTGGCCGGCATGACGGGCGACGGCGTGAACGACTCTCCGGCCCTGAAAAAGGCCGACGTCGGCTTCGCGATGGGCGGCGGCACCGAGGTGGCCAAAGAGGCGAGCGACATCGTGATACTGGACAACAACTTCGCGTCGATCGACAAGGCCATCCTGTACGGGCGCACCATATTCAACAGCATCCGAAAATTCATCATATTCCAGCTCACGATCAACGTCAGCGCGGTGGTCATCTCCTTCGTCGCGCCGCTTCTGGGCATGAGAAACCCGCTGACCATCACGCAGATCCTGTGGGTGAACCTCGTGATGGACACGCTGGCGGCCCTCGCTTTCGGCGGCGAGCCGGCGCTGAAGCGCTTCATGAGCGAACTTCCGAAGCGCCGGGAGGAAAGCATCGTCAACAGGTACATGTGGAGCGCCATTTTGACCGGGGCGCTCTGGACGTTCGCCGTGTCGATGTTCCTGCTGCGCTCGAAGACGGCCGCCGGCTGGTTCAGGCCGGACGGCGAGGATCGCTTCCTCCTGACGGGCTTCTTCGCGTTCTATATCCTGCTCGCCGCCTTCAACGCCTTCAACGCGAGAACGGACAAAATGAACCTCTTCGACAACATCGGCCTGAATAAAGGCTTTCTTCGAGTGATCGCCCTCATCGTGACGATTCAGGTGGCCATGACCTACCTCGGAGGCCCCGTCCTGAACTGCTACGGCCTCACCCTCACGGAATGGCTCGCCGTCCTGCTCTGCGCCGCCTCCATCGTCCCCATAGACCTGCTCCGCAAACTTCAGGGCCGTAGGCCCTGAACCCGTTATGGGTATGGTGAAAGCGGGAGACCATGCCGTCCGATGGACGGGGTTGGGCGGATTCGCTCAAAAAGATGGGAAAGACTGGCACTGTCAGACCCATAACGGGTCCAGGGCCTACGGCCCTGGGGGGTGGAGAAGTGAGTGTTGATTTGAAGAAGGGGCAGAGGATAGACCTCACGAAAGGGAACGCCGGGCTGCGGGGCGTGATGGTTGGGCTCGGCTGGGACGAGGCGGAAAGAGGCGGCGGGCTCTTCTCGCTGATCGGAGCCAGGCGGCAGGAGATTGATTGCGACGCGTCCGCGATCCTCTGCGACGAGGAGGGAAACGTCTCCGAGATCGTGTATTACGGCAGCCTTCGGGACAAGAGCGATTCGGTCATCCATCAGGGCGACAACCTCACCGGCGCCGGGGAGGGGGACGACGAGCAGATATTCGTGGACCTCCGGAAGATCCCGCCCGCGGTGGGGAAGATCGTGTTCACCGTGAACATCTACGACGGAACGCAGAGACGTCAGCACTTCGGGATGATACGGAACGCGTTCATCCGGCTGGTGGATATTTCCGGAGGCGGGGAGATCTGCCGTTACAATCTATCGGAGAATTATGACGGCATGACCGGCCTGATCGTCGGGGAGATATACCGCCGCGGCGGCGAGTGGAAGTTCAGCGCCATAGGCCGGCCCGTGAAAGAGGCGAGCCGTCTCGACAAATTGCTGGCGGAAATGTGAACGCAGGGGGGATCGGTATGGCTATAAACTTGCAGAAAGGGCAGAGGGTCGCTCTCGACAGTTCCATCACCCGGGTTCTCGTGGGACTCGGCTGGGACGTGAACAAGTTCGACAGCGGCGGGGAGTTCGACTTGGACGTCTCCTGCTTCCTCTTGGGCGAGAACGGCAAGGCGGGGCGCGACGAGGATTTCGTCTTCTACAACAACCTGAAGAGCCGGAACGGAGCGGTGGTCCACACGGGCGACAACCGCACCGGCGCCGGAGAGGGCGACGACGAGGTCGTCATGATCGATTTCAAAAAAATGCCCGACGACGTCAAAAAAGTCGCCGTCTGCGTTACCATACACGAGGCCGAGGCCAGGCGCCAGAATTTCGGGCAGGTCTCCAACGCTTACGTCCGCGTGGACAGGGTGGACGGCGAATTTGAAACGGCGGGGACGCCGGTGCTCCAGTTCGACCTCATGGAGGAGTTTTCCATCGAGACGGCGCTGGTCGTCTGCGAAATATACAAGCACGACAGCGCGTGGAAGTTCAACGCGGTCGCCGCGGGCTATCAGGGCGGGCTCGCGGCCCTTTGCCGCAGTTACGGCCTGAGCGTGTAACGCGCGGTCTTCCGGTTCTGAATATAAATATCTCCCACTGCGCGGCCCGCACGTTGGTGCTGGGGCCGTTCGTGCGCAGCGCGGTCTGGGTGCAGGGATGTCCGTTCGCCTGCAAAAATTGCATGTCTCCCGAGATGCGGGAATTCGGCGCGGGCCGCGTTCTGAGCTGCGGGGAGCTGGCCGGGCTTCTGCTCGGTTTCGGCGGCGAGGGCGTGACTTTCAGCGGGGGCGAGCCCTTCGCCCAGGCCGGGGCGGCGGCGCGCGTGATCGGCCTGGTGAGGGAAAAGGCCGATTACGGCGCGATCGTCTACTCCGGTTACACGCTGGAGGAGCTCTCGGCAAGGGCGGAGCGCGACGCCGGCGTCGCCGCTCTTCTGGGGGCGGCGGACATTCTGATCGACGGGCCCTACAGGGAAGAACTCGACGACGGCCGTCCGTACAGAGGATCCTCCAACCAGAGGATACTGCCGCTGACCGGCAGGTACGAGGCGGTTCTGGACGCGTACTATCGCGCGCCTCACGGGCGGAGAGCGGAGATAAGCCTGGGGCCCGGCCGGGTGACCCTGACCGGCGTGCCCTCGGCCGAAATGTTCGAGGCGTGGAAGAAAATGCGCGCCTCGAAAGGCGTTTTCGCGCAGAGCGCCCCGCGGCCCCGCGGTTCCTGAAAGATAAGGTTAAGGTTGATAAAAATGGAATTGTTGGCCAGGGACAGCCTGAAAATCAATATGCTCCGCCAATTGACCGGAGTCGGGCCCGGCGCCGGATCCGGTGCGGAAATGGGCCTGTTTCTCGAAAGCGAAAACGCCGAGCGGCCGTATTCGGAAATCCGCGAAGGGCAGGGGCGCGCGTTCAGGTACAACAACTTCGACGTTCAGGAGGACGAGGCGGAGGGCACCGTGACCTTCACCCCGAGGGTGGCGGGCTGTCTTGCCGTTTTCCGGCTCGTCCCGCCGCCCGGCGGCGGCTTCAAAATAGAAATCATACGCAGGAGCGCCGCGGCCCCGGAGCGCGTTCTGCCGCTGGCGCCGGGCGAAAACAGGCTGGCGCTCTCTCCTATCGACACGAAAAGGTATTCTCTGGTCTTCCGAAACAAAGAGACCGCTCCCCCGCGGCCTCCGTCCGGCGCGGCCGGGACGCCGGACGCCCTGCTGACGGAAAACGCCGCGGCACGGGGCGACATCGCGATTCTGGAGCGGCGGACAGCGGAGCTCACGGCGGAGCGGGCCGCCCTTGGAGAGAAAATCGCGGTTCTCGCGGACAAGCTGGCCTGGCTCGAGGCCGGCATGAAAAACGGCGGGGACGGGGAGCTGGCGGAACTCGGGAATACCCTGGGGATAGACGGGGAAATTCTCTCTTTCTACCTCGACGAGCCCGAAAGCGAGGACACCATGAAACTTCTGGGAGACGTGAGGGCCGGCGTGGCGAAACTGGAGGACCGCATCAGGGAGTACGCCGCGCGCAGAGAGCGGAAGACGGCGGAGATCGAAAGAAGCCTCATGGCGGGGACGGGAAAAGCCTGATGACGGGCGCGCGATGAGCGGTTCCGAGTACAACACGGACGCGGAGCGCCGTTGGGAAGAGACTTCGCGCGCCTTGGAGCGGCAGGCCGCCGAGCGGAGGTCCGAGTCCGCGGCCCGGGAGCGCGTCGGAAGCTCCGAGGCGGCCAGGGCGATCGGGGAGGCGCGCCGGGCTTACGCCGAAGCCGAAAAGACGCCGCACCGGCTTTTCTTTCCGAACGGGCTGGAGGCGTTCGGAAACGCTCTCAGCGACGCGGAAAAGCTCTCGAAGACGGGGCTCAACGAAGCGGCGGCGGCGGTTTCCATATCGGCCCGCTCCGGGATCGAGCGCCTCGCCTGCGATGTCGCGGACAAGCGCGCCGAGTGGCGCGAGCTGTTTGCGATGCTGAAAGCGCGGGTGGACGCCCTCCGCCTCGTACTGAACGGGGAACTGTCGGAATGGTCGAGGCGCGGCGGAGAAACACAGGGAGAAAAACAGGAAAAAAAACAGGAAGAAGAGCGGAAAAAACGCTGCGAAATCGAAATAGACTACTGGTCTTGGGGCGCGTTCGGGGAACTGAAGCGGAAAACGGACGAGCTGGCCGCCCTGATAGAGTCCGCGGCGAAAGCCGGCGAGGACGAATACCTCAAGAGCCCCGGCGCCCTGGGCATCGATGAGCTCCGGGAGAAAATCGCGTCCGCGGACGAACTGAGCGGGCGGATCGGCGAGTTGGGCAATCTCCACGAACTGCGCTGCGACGCTTCTTGGGAGCGGAGGGAGTGGGCCGACGCGATCATCGGCTTCCTCACGGACGAGATCAATCTGGACTGGCTCGAAGAGGAAAGCGGGTGGCGCCGCGCGGACGAGTCCGTCAGGGCGGGCGGGCCGTTCCGAGAGTACGTGAAACTCCAGTACGGAGACGAGAACATCGCCGAGGACGCGAGAGACCGGCTGGAACTCGTATTCAGGAACATGGCCGGCAGGAAGGTGTTCGTGTACCTCGTTCCCGAGGAGCGGGGGGCGGGCGTGAAAAACAGGGTTCTTTTGTACGCGGATTCGGACGGCGGCGAGCCGTTTTTCGGGCGCGAGATCTTGTCCCACGTCCGGGAGAGCCTGAATAAAGACGAAGAGTCGGGCATTTTTGCGCTGATCGGCGACGTTTCGGGGCTGCTGGCGCATCCCGACCCGGCGGTTCGGGACGCCGGGCGTTCTCTCGAACGGCGCATTCTGGAACGTTGAGGAATGTCGAGGTACATTGAGGCACATTGAGGTACGGAGGAGGTTGAGGGCATGAGCGGTTCGTCTGGGGGTTTGCTGCTGCTGCCGCTGATTTTGGGGGCAGGGCCCGCCCTGGCCGCGGTGTTGGCGGTCACGGCCGTCGGCGCGGCGGTGACCGCGGCGGGGCAGGCCGCGTCCGCTTACGAAGCGGATCGGAGGGCGAAGAGGCCGAGAATCCGGCAGAGCGGGGCGGCCGAGAGCATCGGCCCGCTCAGGGACATCGTGTACCGCGACATGGAGGAGGAGACGCTCCGGAACGCGGAAGCCTCCGCCAGGGCGGACCGCGAGCTCGAAAAGGGCCGGCGGGAGGCGCTTCGGATACTGGACGGCGGGGACCCCGAAAAATACCGGGAGTACCTCGGGCGCCTCCAAAGCTCCAGAAGCGGGATAGACAGGGAGATCTCCTCGATACAGGGCGAGTTTGCCAGAGGGTACGAGGCGCGGATCGCGAAGAGCATGGAGGCCGTGAAACGCGCCGTCGAGCGTCAGCAGGAGGTTTACATGGGGGAACTCCGCGCTCTGCGCGAGGGCGCCGAAAAGCGGAAGAGGGCCGGGGAGCTTGCCGTCGCGTACCTGAAGGAGGCAAGGAGCCTGATCGAGTCCCTGAGGGAGGACTTTGCCGGGGAAGCCCTGGGGGGTGCCCGTCTGGCAAACCTCGCCGCGCAGGCGGACGAGGCCTCCGCGCAGTACGGCCTGGGCCAGTACGAGGCGTCGATAGCCGTCGCAAAGGACGCCGCCGTTTCCGCGGCGGAGGAGATATACCGGGCCGACGCCAGACGGCAGGAATGGGACAACTACCGCAAGACGGCCCTGACCCTGGCGGCGGAGATAGAGGCGTACCTGAAGGCGCAGGAGACCGTGACGCCGGAGGTCAAAGCCGAGGCCGAGCGGAGATCCGGCAGAAAGCTGGAGGAAGAGATCGTCGGCATGAAGATCGGGGACTACACCGGCCGGGATGAAAGCGGAAAAGAAAGCGAAAAAGAAAGCGGGCCGGCGCGGTTCGACCGTCTGGCGGAGGCGGTGTCGAGGCGGAAGCGGGAACTGGAGGAGGCCGAGCCCTCGGCGGTATCCGTGGCCCGGATGAGGGAAATCGCCTCGGAACTGAACACGAAGCTGTACCCGGCCGCTATGACCGTCGTCTACGAGGGGATCATGAACATGAACAACGCGTTCACCCGCCAGAACCTGAGCGAGGAGATCGTGGACTTCTTCGAGGAACACAATTTCACCTTCGGCGGATACCGTTACGACGGGGACAGGCACGACGGCGCGCTTCACATCGGGCTCGAAAACGAGGTCACGGGCGAAGAGATCGTGGTGACTCTGGCACCCGAAATCATGGGCGCGGGAGACGTGCAGACCCGAGTTTCCATCGACCAGCTCAGGGGCGACGAGAGGAACGAGGAACGCAGGGAGTACTACCGTCAAGCGGTCCGGGAGGTCGTGGCCAGGGAACTCCCCGGGGCCTCGCTCGGCCTCGAATGCGACGAATCGACGCGGAACAGGCTCTCCCCGAACACGCCCCTCAGAGACAAGCTGAAGCGCCAAATATAAAATTAAAATATAAAACTGAAATAAGGAAAAACAATGCCTTCGATTCTGGAAAACACGGGCGTCAACAGGATTTTTCTGATCTACGGCAGCCTCGACGACATGTTCGTCACCGGAGATCTCCAAAGAAGGGGGTTCAGGCCTTTTCTGAACGCCTATCTCAAAAGCCTTGGCTATCAACGGATCGTGTATTATTCGGGCGCGAAAAACGTGGGCAAGTTCGTCCTCGACGACGAAAGCGCGGTGCTCGCCATCAATCGCAATAAAAATCTCCGCGCAACGCAGAGCGCGCCGCTGGAAAACGCGGCCCCTCCGCGCAGGCGCAGGATACTGAACCCCGGCTCCGCCCGCTCCGCGACGACAACAACAACATCGACATCAGCATCAATACCAACACCAACACCAACAACAGCCGCGGCATCGCCGCCGGTTTCCGAGCCGGAAGGGCTCGTGTACAGCCAGCCCAAGATCACGCCGTTTGAATTTCTGGACGATGCCCGCGTCATGATGCGTTCGAGCGAGTACAGGTCGGCCGTGGTCTTCACGTTCATGCAGGATTTCGTCGCCGATCAGGGTCCGATGAGGCCGTATCTCGAACTCGTCTCCCACCTGTGGGACGAGTACAGTTCCGTGCCGAACCGGAACATCTGCATTTTCCTCGCGCCCCGGATGACCTCTTCCGACATTTGCCGGATGTTCGGCGCGGTGCCGAACGGGGACACGCTGAAAAACATGTTTTTCAACCGCGACGGAACCGCGAACAGGTCCGCCTGCCTAGAAATCGGCCTTCCGAATATGGACGAAATAGGCTATATGCTGGATCACCTCCGCATAATAGGGGAGAGCGGAAAGCGCATCTCCTTCGCGGGGCGCGGCAGGGACAGGATATCGCGCTCTATTTTCTTTCTGAGCCGGGAGGCCGACCGGGACGAGAACGGCATGGGCTCGATGAGGGGGATGCACGGACTCTTGTCCTCTTACATGTCCCGTTCGAACGGTGAGACGGTCCCGGTCGCGGAGGAGGACATACGAAAGATATACGGCCGCTGGAAGGCGGCGGACGAGCCGGATCCTCTGGAGAAGCTGCGGAATACCCGGGGCTGGGAGAACGTCCGAAAGAGGATCGACGAGATCCTGAAGGACAGCGAACTCAGCCGTTCCCCCACGGGGCGCGCCCCGCGGAGTGCGTGCGCCAGCGAAAGGCTGGGCGGCCGCGGGCCTGATGGGGCGGGGCCGCGGTATCCCATTCCCCATTTCATCCTGCGCGGCAACCCGGGCGTGGGCAAGACGACGGTGGCCCGCCTCATCGGGCGCATTTTTTACGACGCCGGTATTCTGAAAAAAGGTCTCACCGTCGAGGCCAGGAGGGACGACCTCGTGGATGTCTACGTCGGAGGAACCGCCGCCAGGACGGCGGAGTGCGTGGAGAGGGCGGACGAAGGAGTCCTCTTCATCGACGACGCCTATTCTTTGCTGGAGGAGGGCACGGGGCACAACTATCCCAAGGAGGCGATCGACACCCTGGTCCCGATCATGACGAATCCCGAAAGGTACAGATTCTGCCTGATCATGGCGGGCTACCCGGAGCCGATGGACCGCCTGCTGGAGATGAATCCGGGGCTCCGCAGCCGTTTCAGCGCCGCGAACATCCTGACCATAGAGGACTACCGGCCCGACCTGCTGCGCGGCATCTTCGCGGACGCTTGCGCGAAGAAAGGATTCCGCTTCCGGGGGAGCGGGGAAGGAGAAGGGGAAAGAGAGGGGGAAGAAGAGCCGCTGAACCTCGATTTGTTCTTCACGAATCTCTACAACGCCCGGAACAGGGCGGATTTCGGCAACGCGAGGGACGTGACGGCCCTTGCCGCCGAGGCGATGCTGCAGTCGAGCGTGCGCGACCCGGCGTCGAAATGTATCGTCCGCTCCGACTTCGGCGCCTCGCAGAAGTTTTTCGAGCGGCGCGGTGTGTCGTCGATAGAGGACATCTACGCCGAGCTCGACGGTTACGTCGGGCTGGACTTCGTCAAAGACATCTTCAGGGACGTCCGGCTGGAGATTCTGGACGCGCGGGAGTGCGCGCGGCGCGGGGTGCCGGCCGAGGCCTATCCCGACCACTACATTTTTTCGGGAAACCCGGGCACCGGCAAGACGACGGTCGGGCGGCTGATGGGCAGGTTCTATCACCTGATGGAGGTGATGGGCGGGGAGGAGACCCTGTTCGAAGACGCCTCGGCCCTGGTGGGCAGCCACTACGGCGACTCGAAGGAAAAGACGGCTCGCCTTCTACAGAAGGCCATAGACCGCAACTGCGTCCTCTACATCGACGAGGCTTACCAGATCGTCGACTCCGGCTACGCCTCCGAGACGATCGGGGCGATGATGACGAAAATGACGGAGAACGCGGCGGATTTCAAGATCATATTCGGGATGTACGCGAACCGCGTGGAGGATTTTCTCGCGCTGAACGCCGGTCTCCCGCGTCGGCTCCGGATCGTCCGGTTCCCCGACTACAACCCCGGACAGCTGCTCGAAATATTCGTGAGGAGCGTCAGGGCGCAGGGATGCGTCGTCTCGGACGGGGTTCTGGAACGGATGAGGCTCATTTTCACGAAAATGTACGACGCCCGCACGGAGAGCTTCGGCAACGCCGGCGAGGTGAAGAAAATCCTCACGGACATGAAGCGCTCGCGTTTGGCGCGGACGGAGGGCATGAGCCCCGAGGACCCCGCGAAGTACGAGTACGTGCCCGAAGACATCCCGCGGGCCGCCGCGGCGCTTCTTCCGCCGATACCGGGTCCGCGCAGAGAATAGAATTGATAGGACGCTTGAGATTGACAAGACGCGCCGAAACATTATAATAGCATAGGTGCGTTTTTGAGAGGTGAGTTGGCCGAGAGGCTGAAGGCACTCGCCTGCTAAGCGAGTATAGGGGCTAAAACTTCTATCGAGAGTTCGAATCTCTCACTCACCGCCATGAGAAGCCGCGGCAGAGACAAGCCGAATGCAAGTTCGAAGGCAGTGCTGTCGTGAGATTTTCAGGTAGTTTTCAAGTAGTTTTCAAGCGCGGCAGTAGCTCAGCTGGATAGAGCGAAGGCCTACGGAGCCTTAGGTCGTGGGTTCGAATCCTGCCTGCCGCGCCAATTGAGGGGAAAATTGGTTCAAGATAGAGCAGAAACCCCCGCGGCAACGGGGGTTTCTGCCGTTTTTGGGGCAGGGCGGAGCAGGCTGAAATATGCTCAATTAAAGAGGTTGCCGTGTACTATCATAGACGGCGGAGGTTGTACACGGTGAGGTGAAAAGATTGGCTCTGACTGCTCGAGGCCGTGGCCTGGGAATGGCACGAGCGGCAGGTTTCGCCCAAGAAAACCCTCGGCGTCGTACGCGCCGAAGAAGACGCGTGGGTATATGTCGCGGGATATTCGGATTTTGTAAACGCACCCCCACAGGACGGCGCCGGCCGGCACGACGGCCCGCAAGCCAGAAAAGCTCACGCCGCCATTGACGGGCGGCGGTGGAGTTGGAGTTGGGGGGCAGAATCAATATTAACTTTTTTTTGCCTTAGACGCGGAGGGTTCGGAGGCTGTCTTGTCTTTCACCTCCACTAAGGCAACAGGCAAAAACAAGGCGAAGGCCAGTTTTGACATACTCTCAATGGTAAAATTGGCGTATCCTCCAAGAATTTTTGAAATATAAGCCTTTGAAACGGAAACCTTTTTAGCCAGTTCCGTCCTGGATAGTTTTTGTTCCTCCATCTTCGAGTTCAATTCAACGGCAAAATCCAGTTTAGCAAGCTCCGCCCAATATTCGGGGTTTTTCTGTGCCTCGGTCCAACGATCATAAGCGTTATTCATTATAAAATAGGATAGGCACACTATCACCTTAGGAACTATGATTTCGTTGTAAGGCAAGTCTCTGTCCCGTATAAACGTAAGATGCACAGGATTTTTCTTAAGTTCGTAAATATCCTCTTGCGCGTCTGCGTACAATTTGCGCACAATCTCTTTTGGAAGCGGACGAGCGTTCAAAGTAGCGGCGCGAAGTTCCTCCAATCTAGCCATTGACATTCCAGAATTAAAAATAACATCCCTCGCTTTCCTTTCCGATGTTTAGTTTTTCCGATTAGTCATAAACTCTCTTGATGCCCCCCGTTTTCCTGTCCGAAAAACTGGATCCATTATACCTCTCGCTCCTTCCGCGCGGCCTGATATAATTTTATTGCGTTAAGCTCGGCGAAAATGAGATACGCGCTATCCAAATAAATAGGGTACCGGATGGAAAGTTTGGAATCATGCCCGCCCGCCCGACCTCGCGGCGGATATGGACCCGGCCGGGGAGTTGACCGGCATACCGGGCGTGGAATTGCACTCGGAGGGTTCGGATTCCAACAGGAACAAGCGGATCCTGGATGTCTTTTTCGACGTTCCCATGCGGGACGGAGGAAACGGGAATGTGGGAAATGCTGAACACCACGGGAGAAGAAGATTACGACAGAGAAAAGAGGCTCTTTATTCTTGAATTTTCCAGAAGGATATTCCGGCTGAGCGACCCGAAAATAAGCCGAGAACTGAAGGAGGCATATGAAATGCAAACGATTCCGCTTCGCGAATACAGCCTGCAGATTAAGAGAGACCTCGACAGAGAAGAAGGCAGAGAAGAAGGCAGAGAAGAAGGCAGGGAAGAAGGCAGAGAAGAAGGCAGACAGCAAGGCAGGCAGGAAGGCGAAGAAAAAGGCAGGGAAGAGAAGGCTTTTGAAGTGGCACGGAAAATGCTTGCCCGCAATATGTCCGTCAGCGACATTATCGACCTGACCGGGCTTGACGAAAAAGACATACTCGCTATCCGGTGAGATGGCAACGGAAAAAGCAATTCCGCCTGCGATTGCGGGAGGTGCGGACATGAGTGACAAACCGCCCATGTGGCGGGATATGGCGTGGAAAGAAGTTCTGAGCGACGGAGCGCGGAGCGCGATAGAGTACCTCATGCCCGACCTCGCCG